>NZ_JAVXCI010000051.1:0-21427 GCF_036659555.1 Acinetobacter sp. | reverse complement strand
GCAATCATCTTTTATAGGCAATTATGCGTCATACAGACTTTAGAATTTAGCTATATTCCTCAAAAGCACCCGCCATAAATAAAAAAGCCAGTTCAATGAACTGGCTTAATAAAAAGGCTTCCGGCGGAATTAAGCAATCACCTCCACCACCACTTTCCCCACATGCTCGCCGGTATCCATGCAGGCATGCGCATCCTGAATCTGATCAAACTTAAACGTTTTATAGATCATCGGCAGGCATTCGCCTTTTGCCCACAGCGGCGTAACATGCTCCTGCAGGCCCTGCGCGATTTCAGCTTTTTCTGCAGTATTGCGCGCGCGCATGGTTGAACCGGTAATGGTCAGGCGCTTCATCATGATCTGACCGAGCTTTACCTCTTTGGCTTTCGCCCCGCCCAAAAATGCGATATACACCAGACGGCCGTCACGGCGCAGCAGGTTAAGGTTCTTTTCCAGATACGGCGCGCCGACCATATCTAAAATCACATCTACGCCGCCATTATCCGTTTTTTCATTAATGACTTGCTCAAAATCCTGCGTTTTATAGTTGATGGCGTCGGTTAAGCCCGCAATCGCCTGCACTTTTTCATCCGTGCCCACCGTAGCAAAGGTTTTAATGCCCAAGGACTTGCACAGCATCAGCGCTGTGGTGCCGATGCCGCTGCCGCCGCCATGCACCAATACGGTTTCGCCGGCTTTGGCCTTGCCCATTTGGAACACGTTTGCCCATACGGTAAAGAAGGTTTCCGGAATGGCCGCCGCCTGCGCAAAACTGACGCCCGCAGGAATGCTCAAGGTCTGGCTTTCAGGCACGGCGCAGTATTCCGCATAGCCGCCGCCATTGGTTAAGCCGCAGACTTTATCGCCGGCTTTGAATTTTGTGACATCACTGCCGGCGGCAACCACTTCGCCCGCCACTTCCAGTCCCGGAACCGGGGTTACGCCTTTCGGCATGGGATACAGGCCCTGGCGCTGCAGAATATCCGGACGGTTAATGCCGAAAGCATGCACTTTCACCAAAACTTCATCGGCTTTAGGCGCAGGCACAGCCACGCTTTCATAGGCCAGCTTATCCACTCCGCCCGGTTCTGTAATAATGACTTGCTGCATGACTGCCTGCGACATAATTCCTTCCTGATAGATTCATTCATTTTCAAGTTTCATGTATTGGAACATAAACTTTGCATAGAATGAAGAACAGTGGACTTATGTATAATCACTTTACTCTTCAGCAAATTGATATTAATACAGCATGGCGATTATCCGGAAAGCCGAAATAGATGACACACAGGCCATACTGCAGATATGGCTGGCAGCCTCCATTCAAACGCACGATTTCATTCCCGCATCCTTCTGGCAAAGCCAGCTGATTAACATGCGGGACACTTACCTGCCTTTGGCTGAAAATTATGTGATCGAAGAAAATAATGCGATCACAGGCTTTGCCTCGCTGCTGCAGCCCGATTCATTTCTGGCTGCGCTGTTTATTGCGCCGGAGCAGCAGGGCCATGGCTGCGGTTCCGCCCTGATCAATTTTTTAAAGCAGCAGTGCCGTGAACTGCACTTAAGCGTTTATGCTGAAAACAGCGCTTCGGTAGGCTTTTATCAGAAGCACGGCTTCAGCATTAACAGCCAAGGCATTGATAAAAATACCGGTCATGCAGAACTTGCCATGACTTGGCGGCAGGATTAATGCGCAGGATTTTCAGGAAAAGCCATGTCAGCCATCATTGAATACAATGAAGATAATTACAGCAGCTTTGAATGGCATGAGGGCCTGGCCATCATCCGCTTTTATGCCGGCTGGTGCGCGCCCTGCGTGCAGAATTTCCCAGTATTTGAACAACTGGCAGAACATTATGCGCAGGCGAATCCCGGAATTAAATTCGGCAAGGTGAATATTGACCAGTCGCCGATTCTGACTTTGCGCTATAACGTTTACGGCTTGCCTTCCACCCTGATTTTCCGCAATGGCGCGATTATAAAAAGGATTGCAGGCGTTAAAAGCCTGGCGGAAATGCGGCGCATTATGGATGGCATAGCTTATTAAAGCAGATTTCCGCCGGTTCATGCCTGATTAAGCGCCTCATCCGCAGCGGCGAAATGCGCCATCTTATCCGCATAGGCTTTTTGAAACGCCGGGCGGCGTAAGCGTGGCAAGCGGGAAAGTCCGCCAAGCCGCCAAAGCGGTCTGCCAAGCGCAGCACATCCGCCATAAGAATATCTGCAATTGAGAAAGCCCCAGCCAGCCATTCACGCCCTGCCAGCACCGTTTCCATATGCTGCAAGCGCGCGCGCAGGAATGCATCCATCAGTTTCTTTTCCGGCGTTTCTGCGGTGTCATGGGTAAAGCGGTAAAATGACAAAGGCAGGCTCGCCATTTCCACGGAGTTCAGCGCTGCAAATATCCATTGAATGATGTCGCTGCGGCCGCGGGGATCCAGCGGCAGCAATTTCTCACTGAACCCGCCGATATAAAGCAGGATGGCTCCGCTCTCAAAAATTGAGATGCCGCCGTCTGTCAGCCACGGCACCTGCCCAAAAGGCTGATGCGCAAAATGTTCAGCACCGCGGTTTTTAAAAGGCGTGCTTTGCACTGTGTAGGGCAATCCGGCCTCTTCCAGCGCCCAGCGCACGCGGAGATCCCGCACATAGCCTCTTGGCGGTTCCGGAACCCAGTCAAACGTTGTCAGGATAAGATCCGGCATTTGAATTTTCCTTTTATTATTTTTACAGAGGCCAGCCGCACAGCACATGCAAAACCTGCCCCAATTGATTGTTTTTTATGCTTATCAAGCCTATTTGAGCACAGATCAGTGATGAAATGATGCTGAGCTGATCATTTTCTGTTTGATTTTTTAATTTTACCCGGGTAATATAATTTTACCCGGACAAAATATATAGAACATTTTTATATGAACACTGAACACACCTATAGCGCCTTTGCCGGCGATAAACGCCTGCTGACCGGCTCTCTGCTGAATGTGGCTTTGGCGCTGAAAAATCAAGCAGATCACTCAGCGGCGGTTCTTATTTTTAACGATCAAACCGGCCAGCAGATTGATGTAAATATTTCAGGCTCTGAAACTGATATTCAGCAGCGCTATGCTGCGCCTGAAGCCGCCAAGAAAGTTGGCCGCCCTAAATTAGGCGTGATTTCGCGTGAAATTACCTTGCAGCAGAAGCATTGGGATTGGCTGGATTTGCAGAGTGCGAGCGCCTCGGCAGTAATCCGCAAATTAATTGATAAGGAACTGAATAACCCGGCCTCTGAAAGCAATATCATGCTGGCGAAGCAGGCGGCTGACCGCTTTATGTCCGCCATGCTGGGCAATATGCCGAATTATGAGGAAGCCGCCCGCGCTTTATATCAAGGCCGCAAGGATATGTTCCTCGCATTGATTGAAGGCTATCCAAAGGATTTAAGGGAATATCTTATGCTGCAAACACAGGATCTTTTTTAAGTGAAATGCAGATTTTAAGCCTTTGGCATTCCGCCCGAATAAGGGCGGATACATTAACCGCGCCCTTTATACTCCCTGACCATCCGCTCACTGACATCTTCAGGATAGCACAGCGGCGCATAGCCGCCCGCGCGGTTATACGCGCTGCGCTTGCCGCAGCGGCTGCCGTTGCGCGCGGTATTGTATGGGCAAGGGCAATTCCCCGGATAGCGCTCAATCGACTGCTGAATGATTTTCCGCTTAACCGCTGCGGTATTTTCAGCGCCCTGTTTCGCCTCTGCACCAAAAGATAAACATAAACCCATTAAAAATAATAATTTTTTCATAAATCCCCCTCCGCAGCCCGATTGTACAGAGAAAAATTATTTACATGAACTGTCTATCATTATTTAAGCGCTTAATTTTTGGCCGCATGCTTTTTTTACAGCAATAAGAAAGCCCGCTGTCGCGGGCTTTCCTTAATCAATCCAACCGATTACAGGCGGACCAATTCCACAATTTTTTCAGCAAGCTCTTCAACAGCATCTTGCGTAAACGCGACATCTGCACCTTCAGCCACAGACGTAATCACTGCAATACCTGTTTCACGAAGCAATGCGGCTTGCGCAGCATCTAAATCCGCTTTAGCAATCGCAACAATACCTTGCTGAAGCAATAAGCTTTCCAGCGCCTGCGCATTTTCCAGCGCTTTTGCTGAAACAGCGATAGACGCAGGCTTCTGGCCTAAGCGCGCCGCCCGGTCTTCTGCGGTTACCGGATTGCTGTGCGCTGTCCATTCAACAGACTCTTCCACCATGCCCGCGCCAATGGTGACGTTGTTCAAGCGGTCAATGAAGATAAATGAGCCGGTATAGCGGCTGTCCTGATAGCGGTCAAACACCACCGGCGCATCAAATTCAACCGTCACATTGGCAATCGCATTCAAATCCAGATGATCCACCTGCATTTGCTCAAGCGTGTTTACATTGGTGCGGTAGTTGATTCCGGTCACTTTAGCGGGAACAGTCTGCGTGCCAATTTTAATGTTATACAGCTTGCCCAGCGCCAGCGGCTGATCCGCCATCCACACCACAGTCGCTTTCACCGAGCGCGAAATTGGAGGAACACCCTGATCTGCGCGGACCAGCATATTGCCGCGCGACACGTCAATCTCATCATTGAGCGTTAATGTCACCGCCTGGCCGGCAAATGCATGCTCAAGATTGCCGTCAAAAGTGACAATTTCCTTAACCGTCGAAGACTTGCCGGAAGGCAGGGCCACAACTTTGTCGCCTACATTGACTGCGCCCAGCGCAATGGTGCCGCAGAAGCCGCGGAAGTCAAGGTTCGGGCGGTTGACATACTGCACCGGGAAGCGGAAATCATGCTTTTCGGTATCTCGGTTAATTTCAACAGACTCCAGCGTGCCCATCAGGGTTTCGCCGGTGTACCAAGGCGTATTGGCGGATTTATTCACCACGTTGTCGCCGTTCAAGGCGGAAATTGGCGTAAAGATGATGTTGCTTGGCTTGCGCTCGCCCAGCTGGCTGACGAAGTCCGCATATTCCGCCTGAATCTCATTGAAACGCGTTTCAGAGAATTCCACCAAGTCCATTTTGTTGATGGCGACAATAATGTTCTTAATGCCCAGCAGGCTGGCGATATAGGTATGGCGGCGGGTCTGGGTCTGCACGCCGTAACGCGCGTCAATCAGGATAATCGCCAGGTCGCAGGTGGAGGCGCCGGTCGCCATATTGCGCGTGTACTGCTCATGCCCCGGGGTATCGGCAATGATGAACTTGCGCTTTTCCGTTGAGAAATAGCGGTAAGCCACATCAATGGTAATGCCCTGCTCGCGCTCCGCCTGCAGGCCGTCAACCAGCAGCGCCAAGTCCGGCGCATCGCCGGTGGTGCCGACTTTTTTAGAATCGCGGGTCACCGCCTGCAATTGATCCTCATAGATCAATTTTGAATCATACAGCAGGCGGCCAATTAAGGTGCTTTTGCCGTCATCCACGTTGCCGCAGGTCAGGAAGCGCAAAAGGTCTTTATTTTCATGCTGTTTTAAATACGCCAAGATATCCTGGCTGATTAATTCTGATTGATGAGACATCGCTCAAACTCCACAAATTCTTTAGAAACCGGTTTTTAATCTCCCTAAATCCCGCTTTAAAAAGGAGGATTTAATCCCCCTCTTTCACAAAGAGGGGGTTAGGGGGAGATTAATTAGAAATAGCCTTCCTGCTTTTTCTTTTCCATCGAGCCTGCCTCATCATGGTCAATCATCCGGCCCTGACGCTCTGAGCTGGTCGCCAGCAGCATCTCCTGAATGATTTCCGGCAAGGTGTTGGCCGTTGATTCGACTGCGCCGGTCAGCGGATAGCAGCCTAAAGTGCGGAAACGCACCGATTTCATTTGCGGCACTTCGCCTTCTTTTAAAGGCATGCGCTCATCATCCACCATAATCAGCGTGCCGCTGCGTTCCACGACAGGGCGCTCGGCCGCCAGATACAATGGAACCAATGGAATGCTTTCCAGGTAAATGTATTGCCAGATATCCAGCTCAGTCCAGTTGGATAATGGGAACACGCGGATGCTTTCGCCCTTGTTCACTTTGCCGTTGTAAAGGTTCCAAAGTTCAGGGCGCTGGTTTTTCGGGTCCCAGCGGTGCTTGGAGTCGCGGAATGAATATACCCGCTCTTTAGCGCGCGATTTTTCTTCATCGCGGCGCGCGCCGCCAAACGCAGCGTCAAATTTGTATTTATCCAAAGCCTGCTTTAAGCCTTGGGTTTTCATGATGTCGGTATATTTTGAACTGCCGTGGTCAAAAGGGTTGATTCCAGCTTCAACGCCTTCTTTATTCTGATGCACGATCAAATCAAAGCCATGCTGTTTCGCCATGTTGTCGCGGAACGCAATCATGTCTTTAAATTTCCAGCCCGTATCTACATGCAGCAGCGGGAATGGAAGTTTGGCGGGATAAAACGCTTTCATTGCAAGATGCAGCATTACTGCGGAATCTTTGCCGATTGAATAGAGCATGACCGGATTTTCAAATTCGGCAGCAACTTCACGGATAATATGAATACTCTCAGCTTCCAGCTGTTTAAGATGAGTAAGTCTTTCCTCATTTAACGACATGAATAACACCAGCTTAGAAAAAACGTGTACTTATGACACTTTTGAAAATTTATATTCATTATAGTGATTTAGTTATCTCTACTATTGCTTGTTTTATTATATTTATATGCAAATTCGTCATATAGAGGTTTTTTGATATTGCTTATAAAAGATAATTAATCAAGGCCTTGAGTCCAATCTGCTCCGCCTGCCCTGCAGCCTTGACAGCCATTCAGTTAAAGCTGTTTACAATAAGGCCATCGTTAAATGCTCTAAGCCGGCGCTGTTCACGGCGGCGCATAAGGCCTATGGTATGCGCAGTTTCTTCCATAGGCTTTCAGACCATGCCTTACCGCCGCTTTACAATTGAAACAATGAAATCCCGCCTGGAACAGGCCCGCCTTGCCGGCTTTATTTACCAGCATGGCAGCACCGTGCTGGCGCTGCAGCAGGCCCTGAATGAAGACGGTTCCGCGCTGAATAATTTTGCGCAGCACGGGCTGAGTTCCGACCAGATTGGCCTGCAGTTCGGGCTGCATCTTGCAGACGGCCAATGGCGGTTTATGCTTGGCGTGACTCACAGCAATCAGGACCGCGGCCTTGAAATTGGCGCCGGCCATTTAAAGGGCGAGCAGCGCGCGTTTAACCTGCTGTACGCATTCTACAACTGTCCTAAAGGGTTTTACAGCGTCAGCATGCCCCTGATGGCCAATGCCTCCGAACTGGAAGACGCGATTGCGCAGCAGCTGTTTCATATCCCTGAACTGGCTTTTCTGCACAGCGCGCTGAAAATCAGCCCGGCGGGCCAGCCGGCGCAGTGGATAAAAGCATTCATCCTGCAGCAGGCTCTGGGCATGAAAGTCCGCATGCAAAGCGCCTTGCTTTAATAAGCGCAGCCGCGCAAGCCGGAAAAATCTGAGCGCCAATTCATTTTCAATCAATTTACTGTGATATTTATTCAGCTCTTCATGAAGATTTTTGCGGTATTTTGCATACACACCGGCTACATTAAATGCTATCTTCAGCTGAGGGGGAAATTTCAGCCAGAAACTTAATTTTTCCAATTATTTATAATCATAAGATAGAGATAAATATAATGTGGGAATTGTTGACGCACCCTTCCAATATTGTATTCAGCATCAGCCTCTGCCTGATGTTCCTGTTCGGCATTTTTGAAATGGCGCTGATGCTGATTGGCGGCGGCTCGCAAGGCCTGCTGGATCAGTTTCTGCCGGATGGCGCCGGACATCAGGCGGACATCGGCATCGACGCCGACCACAGCCTGCTGAGCAAAGCGCTGGATTGGCTGTATTTAGGCCGCGTGCCGCTTTTTGTCTGGCTGATTATATTTTTAACGGTTTATGGGCTGAGCGGGCTGATTATTCAAGGCGCTGCGCAGCAGCTGACCGGTTCGCTGCTGAATGTCTGGATCATTTCCCCTGCCTGCCTGTTTCTGTGCATGCCTTTAGTCCGCGGCAGCGCGCAGCTGATCGCCAGAATTCTGCCTCAAGATGAAACCGCGGCGATTTACAGTGAAGAGCTGATTGGGCGCACAGCGGTCATTGTCTTAGGCGAAGCAAAGCCGAATTCGCCGGCGCAAGCCAAGGTGCGCGATCAGCATGGCCAGCTGCATTATGTTCTGGTCGAGCCCGAAATGGATGAAACCTTTCTGCAGGGCCAGTCTGTGGTGCTGACCCAAAAAACTAAAATTGGCTTTCAGGCCTGCCTGCCTTTATAAAATTCCGTTTTGACTTTAAATACAACTATAGAGAATCAGCTGCATGTTAAACCTTATTCCAAGCGGCCTTTTGGCCACGGCCGGCGTGATCTTCGCTGCCCTGATTTTTATCGGCTTTATTCTTGCCCGCTTATACCGCCGCTCCAGCAAGGAAATTTCCTTTGTCCGCACCGGCTTTGGCGGTGAAAAAGTGATTTTAGGCGGCGGCGCCATTGTGCTGCCGGTGCTGCATGAAATTATCCCAGTCAACATGAATACCCTGCGCTTAGAAGTCCGCCGTGCGGATGATCAGGCGCTGATTACCCGCGACCGCATGCGGGTGGATGTGATGGCGGAATTCTATGTGCGCGTCAAACCTTTGGCCGAGTCAATCGCTACGGCGGCGCAAACGCTGGGGCAAAAAACCATGTCGCCGAATGAACTGAAAAATCTGGTCGAAGGCAAGTTTGTCGATTCGCTGCGCGCAGTGGCGGCTGAAATGGCGATGGAGGAGCTGCACGAAAAGCGCGTCGACTTTGTGCAGAAAGTGCAGCAGGTGGTTTCTGAAGACCTGCACAAAAACGGCCTGGAGCTGGAAACTGTGTCTTTAACCGGCCTGGATCAGACCGGCTTCAAATACTTCAACCCGCAAAATGCCTTCGATGCCGAAGGCCTGACCAAGCTGACGGAAACCATTGAAGACCGCCGGCGCAAGCGCAACGAAATTGAGCAGGATGCGGATCTGGCGATTAAAACCAAAAATCTGCAAGCTGAACAGGCGCGCCTGCAGATTCTGCGTGAAGAAGAGTACGCCAAGCTGCAGCAGGAACGTGAAATTGCGGTGCGCCGCGCAGAGCAGCTGGCTGAAATTGCAGCGCAGGAAGCCGGCAAAAAGCGCGAAGCGGAAGAAGCGCGCATCGCCGCCGAGCGTGAAGTGGATTTAAAGCGCATTACCGCCGCCCGCGATGTTGAAAATCAGAACATTCAGAAATCCCAGATCATTGAGCAGGCGCAAGTCGAGCAGAAAAAAACCATTGAACTGGCGGAACAGATCCGCGCCATTGCCATTGCGGAGAAATCGCGCGAAGAGTCTGAGGCCAAAGCGCAGGCCGACCGCGCCCGCGCTGAAGCGGTCAAAGCCGAAGAAGAAGTGATTACCGTGCGGGAAACCCAGCGCGCCGAACGGCAGAAAGCCGTTGAACTGGTGGCGGCCAAACAGGCTGCTGAAAAAGACGCAATTGCCATTACGGTAGCAGCCGAAGCCGGCAAGCAGGCAGCTGCCGATGATGCTGAAGCGGTCCGCATTGCTGCCGAAGCGTCAGCTGAACAGGCCCGCCTGAAAGCCAAAGGCGAAGCGGATGCGAAAGTCCTGCTGGCGCAGGCGATGGAAAAGCAGTATCAGGTTGATGCGGAAGGGACGCGCGCCGTCAACGAAGCCAACAACGTGCTGTCTTCCGAGCAAATTGAAATGCAGATCCGCCTTGCCATGCTGAAATACCTGCCGGAAATTATCCGTGAAAGCGTGAAGCCGATGGAAAATATTGACGACATCAAGATTCTGCAGGTGAATGGCCTGCATGGCAGCCACGCAGCTTCCTGCCAAAGCGATGCGCAGCATGAAGGCGGCGCGGTGGCCCTGTCCGACCAAGTGGTCAACAGCGCCTTGCGCTACCGCTCTCAGGCGCCTTTGATTGACAGCCTAATGAGCGAATTGGGCATTCAGGGCGGCGATATTAACGGCATGACGCAAAGCCTGAAGCCTAAAGCTTAATGCCCGGAACGCCATCCCAGAATCATAGAAAATGCGGCTGCTGAGCCGCATTTTCCCCTTCCCCCGCGCCAGCCGCCAAACTGCGCCAGCCGCAGACTTATAGATCAAAAAAGCAACAATTCCCTGACCAAACAGCGCTATCCACCGCGCTGCGCTGCAGCTATATTAAATTGCATGCCGGACTGCCACAGGAAAAATAAAAATGCCTTCAAAACCCTTTAGAAAAATAAACCGCCTGGGGCTGCTGTCCTGCCTGGGCGCCCTCATCAGCATCTGCAGCACCCATGCCGATACGGTGCAGATCAGCAACCATCCGGTGCAGGCTCTGGTGCAGCGCAATGCAGCGCCTGCGCCTATGCCTGACGCCCTTGGCAAACAGCACCTGCAACGCATGCGCATCATGCATATCGATCTGGACTATGTCTATGACACCGATAAAGCGCAGCAGCGGGAAAACCTGCAGGCGCTGATTCAGCGCATTCAAGCCATTCAGCCCAATACAGTTTTCCTGCAGGCCTTTGCTGACCCTGACGCCAACGGCTCGGCAGATCAGGTGTACTTTCCAAACCGCCATATTCCCGTCAGGGAAGATTTATTTCATCAAGTGCTGCAGCAAATCCGCCAACAGACTAAGGTCAAGGCGGTATACGCCTGGCTGCCTTTGATCGCCTGGGAATTTCCGGAAAAATACCGGTTGACCTACGTGCAGAACAGCCAGAAAAAAACCCACGGCTATATCCGCATCTCGCCTTTTGACCCGAAAAATATGCAGTATGCAGCCGAGATTTTTTTAGATTTCATTCAGCGCAATCAGGTCGACGGCATTCTGTACCATGACGACGTGACCTTAAGCGATTTTGAAGATGACAGCCCTGCGGCGCAGCAAGTGTATAAAAGCTGGGGCTTTAACGGCGCGGAACTGCTGCGCCAGCCGCAGCATCCGCAGCAGCTGAAATTCGCGCGCTATAAAACCGCCTATCTGGATCAGTTCGCCGCCGGCATCAGTGAAATGCTCAGGCAGCGCCAGCCCAACCTGCAGTTTGCGCGCAATATGTATGCCGAAGCGCTGCTGGCCCCGGAAAGCGAAAAATGGTACAGCCAATCCCCGGCCAGCACGTATCAGCACTATGACTACAATGCGATTATGGCCATGCCCTATATGGAAAAGGCTGCAAACCACCGGCAGTTTTATCTGGACTTAATCCGGCAGGCAAAAAAATATGACCCTAATTTGAGCCATACTATTTTTGAACTGCAGGCGGTGGACTGGATCACGCAGAAGAAAATACCGGATAAAGAACTGCAGCAAAGCATGAAGCTGCTGGAGCAGCACGGCGTGCAGCATATCGGCTATTATCCTGATGATTTTGCCGATGCGCACCCCGGTGCAGGCCAGCTTAAGCGCGCATTTTCTGGGGCAGATTAACCGCATAATTCTGCAGCAGCCCTTCATCTGAATAATGCAGGGTAATGCTTTTGGCCCTGCGCATTTGCACAATGTCGCGGGGCTCTACGGCAAAGCTCTGCGCCAGTTCCTCTTCAGTAGCATTATCCAGCGGCCGGCGCCGTTCAGCCCTGTGAAACCTGGCCCAATTGTAGCTGGCCCAGGCAAGCAAGCAAACAATCAGCACGCCAATGCCAAAACTCAGCTTCATCAGCGATATGCTGGTCATGGGCTGCGACTGCCCCATCACCTGCGCATATACCACTTGGCCCTCAAGCCACCAAAGCAGCCCGGTCAGCAGCGGCGCAAACAGCCACATCCACAGCAGCCAGCCAACCGCCATCAGGCCGTAGCCTACACCCTTGCGGCGCACATACTCAGGTTTGTCAATATATTCGGGCAGTTCCAGCGGCTCATCCCTGAGCATTTTAAAGTTATCGAGCTGATTCATCGTTTGCATCTCCTCTGAAACCCCGGTCTGGACTGACCCAGCGGGCACGCTTTTGGGTTTTTAAAATGGTTTTCGGCAAGGCGAAAACCGTGGTCAGCATGGCAAGAATCCAGAAAAACAGCGGATACCAAATGACCCAGAAATAGTTGCGCAGCATGCGGTTTTTGTCATAAGGCTTGTCAATCCACAGGCTGACAAAGAACTGAATTAAGCAGGTGACGCCTAAAATCACGCCGTACCATTGCGGCAGCATCGACTGAATGGCCCATTCGCCCGGCAGGGAGAAAAACAGCCCATAGAAATACAGCACGAAAATGCCGAACATGACGTATGCCCAAAGCACACTGATGATGGATTCAAAGGCGATGGGCCACATGCGCCTTAAAGGCCATTTGAATATTTTAGGCATGTAGGCAAACAGCACCTCAATGCCGCCCTGCGCCCAGCGCAGGCGCTGCTTCCAAAGCCCGCCGAAGGTTTCCGGCATATAGATGTAGCACAGCGCCTGCGGCACATAGTGCAGATCCCAGTGGTCAAACTGCAGGCGCCATGACACATCAATATCTTCAGTAATCATGTCATCACGCCAGTAGCCAATGCGGTTCAGCGCCGTTTTGCGGAAGCCAGCGATAGCGCCGGATACGGTAAAAATCCGCCCATAGGCGCGCTGCGCGCGCTTGATGAGCCCAATAATGGAAGAAAACTCGCCGACTTGGATTTTGCCCAAGATGCTGGAGCGGTTCATAATGCGCGGGTTGCCGGTGACTGCGCCGACGCGCGGGAAGCTGACCAGATGATGCATCATCCACAGCACTGAATGCGGGTGCAGCAAGGCATCGCCGTCAATGCAAACCAGATATTCATAGCGGCTGACCATGGCGCCTGCCCTGAGGGCATAGGCCTTGCCCTGATTTTCAGCCAGATGCACCACCCGCAGTTTAGGGTACTGCTCCGCCAGCTGATCCAGTATTTCTGCAGTGCGGTCTTTGCTGCCGTCATTCACCGCAATGACTTCAAATTCAGGATACTGGCTCTGCATGGCGAAGCGGATGGTTTCGTGCAGCTGCGCTTCCTCATTGAAGCACGGCACAATAATGCTGCAGCCTTGGCCGCTGGGCCTGGGCAAATCGGGCTGATTATATTCGCGCTTCAAATAGAACCAAACGCCGCCGGCAATCCAGAGCCATGCCATAAACAGCGGGTACAGAAAAGCGAATCCGAAGTAAAAGTCATTAAAACTCAATGTTTGCAGAAATTGTGTCATTGCCTTCTCCATCCCTGCTGATAAGGGTCGCGGTAAGTCAATGGACTGTCATTCATGCTTAAGCTTTGATAAAGATTTTGCTGAATGCGCTGACCATCCGGCAGCCGGTAATTATTAATTCCGATTTTCTGGATAGATGCAATTCTGAGCGCCTGAAAATCCTGCTTATAGCGCTTCCAGTCTTTTGCATTCATATCCGGGATTAAATCCAGACTGACAATCAGGCGCTGCCTCTGCCCTGCATCCAGTGTCTGAACCTGCTTCATTAAGGCCTTGAAGGTTTCGGGCTGCTGTACGGGGTTCAACGCAAGGTACAGAAAGTCCGAGGTTTTTAATACCTGTGTCATCAGCGGCTTTAGGCCCGCCAATGAACTGTCTTTCAAATGCATCTTTAAGGCGGTTTGATAGTCGTTGCTGATATTGGCGTGATAGAGCGCCTTCGCCTTGCTCCGCTCTTTAATGGCCATGACCTGTTTTACCTGCTGCTCGCATGGCGCCGGCCAGCTGGCCTGGCTTAACGCGCAGTCCAGCGTATTGCCGCTATCCAGCATCAGCCCTTCAATGGAACTGTTGTTTCTCACCAGGTCTGCAGTCAACTCTGCCAGATTCAGGCCCTGCTGCAACTCCAGGCTCAGCGGCAGCTCTGCATAGACGCGGTTTGAAATGCGGGTTTTGGCCTGCCAGGCGGTGCGGTTCAGCAAGTCCTGCTGCAGCGGCAGCTGCCCGTTCGGAAAAAACGCCGCGTCAATTTTTCCATCCGCATTGTTGTCGATTACAGTTTGCAGCAGCAGGGTATTGCTCTTGAATGCCGTAACTTGATCCAGCAGCTGCCCCAGTTTTTGATCAAGCTCCTTGGCATCGCTGCTTTGCAGTTCAGCCAGATTGAAATTCAGGAAACTTTTGCGCTGCTTATGCGGCAGGCGCGCTTCGGTAATAAACTCAATCATGTCCTGATGAATCTGTTCAGGTGTTGGATTGTCAATAATCAGCGCGCGCTGATAGGTTGTTTCTGAATCCGCAAGGCTGGCGACATTGCCCAGGCTGAATGACATGGGAATGCCGGCCTGCAGCGCCAAAGCCTCGGTTTCCGGCGTTACTGCGCCATAGGGCCAGAAAACCGCCAGCGTGCTGATGCCCAGCTGCCGGTCCAGCTCCTGCTTGGATTTGGTCAAATCTGCAACAATCCGCGCCTGATATTCTTCATTATTTTCATAATGCTTCTCGGCAGGATAATATTGGCGGGTGATGGCAGCCGGCTCCAAATTCAGCTGCGGGTTGGCCAGAATGCCGCGGTGCAGGTTGTCTGAATGCGACACAAACTCAGCCAAACCGGACTGCTGCATTTCGCGCATCTGATCCCAGCTCATCAAATTTCCTGCGCCATAGGCTTCATAGGCATCTTTGGTATTGCCGTTGATCCAGCTGGTCGGAATAGCGAAAACTGCAGGAAACTGATACTGCTTCAGCAAAGGAAAAACGCGGCGGTAGCTGCTGACAGCGCCGTCATCAAAGGTCAGCAGCAGCGCTTTTTCAGGCAGCTTCCGCTGCTTATCCCGCGCCTGCAGAACGTCCTGCAGGCGGATCGGCTGCCAGCCTTCGCGCCGGATCCATGCAAAAAACTGCGACAGATTCTGCGTGCTGATGGCATATACATCACGGTCGCCCTGTTTCGCCACATCATCGCGCACATCATGAAAGGTTAAAGTAATAAATTGATTTTCACGCAGCTGGCGGATGTACATTGCCGGCGGGCTTTTGCCCGCCTGCACCTGAACAGTTCCGGCATGCAGCATATTCGGCGCCAGCAGGCTGAGCGCCAAGGCATGCAGCAGCAGTGTTTTGTTGAATTTTTTCATTAGAAGCGCCCCTCAAATCCAAGCACGGCGTAGGTTCTTTTTTCATCCTCCCCGTCATAAGAGTGCTGCCCCCAGCCAATGCCGTAGTTCAGCTTCCATGTGCGCGACAGCTGCCAGTCATGCTGGTAATACAGGTTGTAAATTGGCTTGCCGGAATAGCCGCGCTGCTTGAATGTTCCCGCTGCGGCTTCAAAATGCTGGCTGAACTGGCGGTCATAGCTGCGCCAGGTGATCCAGTCATGCTCCAGCACCGCTTCCGCGCTGTAGCTGTGGTCCGGGTTAAAATAAGGCGCATATTCGCCCAGATCATTTCTTTCATAGCCGCCGCGCAACGCGGCGCTGGTGATGTAATGCGGCCCCTGAAGCAGCTGCTGCTTAAAGAATGCGGAAAATTCCTGACGGGCGTTGCCGTCATTAATATCCGTCAATTTGTAGGCAGCGCCGGCTTTGCGCGACTCATTGGCCTGCCAGTTCAGGCTCATGGTGTAGGCCTCGCCTTCATGGCCCTGCGCCAGCGCCTGCAAGGGAATATCCGCCTGGCTGTCAAAACCCAGCGCATAGCTCCAGTGGTCATTCAGCCAGTGCGACCAGTCCAGCTGCACGCCAAAACGGTCGCCGTCGGTGCTTTGCGACAGCAGGACTGAGGCCGTTCTGCGGTTTGACGCCCACTCCAGCCCTAAGCCAACGCGCTGATCCTTGATTTTTCCCTGCTCGTAATCTGCCCAGCGGTTGCTGTGGTCGGCAAAAAGGCGGTAATTGTCATTGAACCAAGGGCTGCTCAGGCGCGTCCCGCTTTCCTGCTCCTTGGAGCCTTTTAATCTGCCCAGCAATGCATCGTTGTCCGACTTACTTTCAGAATATGCGCTCCGGTGCTGAATTGTGGCATGGCGCCGGTCATCCAGCGCTTTTTTGCTTTGCTGCACGCCGGTGTCATCGCTGGCGCTGCGCACCAGATATTCCGTCTGCTGACGCCATGACTGAATCTGGCCAAGCGCCTGCGCAGTCTGCATGCGGGCAATTTGGCTGGACTGATCCACCGGCTCAACGCTGTTCCATTGATCCAGCGTCTGCTGCGAAAGTTCCGGCTTTTCGCGCCAGCGCTGAACAATCGACAGATTATTCTGATAGCTGATGTTTCCCGGCGCCTGGGCGACAACGTCATTAAAGTAGCGCTCCGCCTTGGCATGCTCCTTGCGGTACACATAATTCAGGCCTTTCAGGCTGATCAGCTCGGTGCGGTCGTCGTGCGGCGTTTTATCCACGCCTTTGGCGTTGCTGTACCTGAAGGTCGGCAACTGCTTGTCCATGACCAGAAGCAGCTGATCCGCTTCTTTAAATTTCTCCTGCTCAATCAAGCTGAAATACAGGCCTGCATAAACATTGTAGTCAGCATAGTTTTTCTCTGAAAACAGGCTCTTGTACAGTTTCTCCGCGGTTTTCGGCTGGCGCATTCTCAGATAGCTGTCCGCCAAGGCATGCCTGACATAAGCCGGCATTTCCATTGCGCTTACGCCTGTTTTGGCAATTTGCGCAACCGCCTGTTCCGATGCATTGCGCGCATTCAGCGCAAAGATGTATTCATAATAAAAATGCTGCCTTAAAGACGGGTCTGCAGGCAGCTGCGCCTCATAAGCCTGCATGTCTGCAAGCACCCGGTCAAGCAGGATAAATGCTTCCTCGCCCCGGTTCATTGACAGCGCGTTTTTATAGGCCTGAATGCCCTGCTGAATGCGCTCTGAAAACTCATGCATTTTCATGGCATGCCGCAGCGTGGGGCGCGATGCATCCAGCTGCTTTAACTGAATGTACTGCTGCGCTTTGGCATAGTCACTGTTCATGATCAGCGCCAAAACATACTGCTCTTGCGCATCTACGCTTTCCGTTCCCTCCACCGCGCGCTGCGCGGCATGCAGGGAATCTGCGGGCATCTCCAGCAGGCGGTAAGCATAGGCCAGTTTAGACTGATAATCCGCATCCAGCGGCTGCAGATTCGCCTGTTCAAGTATTTCGCGCGCGCGGTTCTTTTGCCCGGCTTCAGCCTGCAGCACGCCCTGCCACAGGATCCACTGCGGGGAAGCATCCGCGATGCTGAATTTTTCGGCCCATTGAATCGCAGCGTCATACTGCTTTAAATCACGCAGCGCCTTAAGGACACTGACCTTGCCGTAATCAGGAAAAGCGGCAGGGTCAATATTCGCCAGATAGGCTTTATCTGAATCGGTAAATTTTGCATTGGCGTAACGCAGCACAACATAGTCTGCAATGAGTTTTTGATTCTGCGGGTCCTGCTCTAATAATGTTTTTAATTGATTAAAGCCCTGATTCACCTTTCCGTCTTGAATGTCTGCAACGCCCTGTTCTCTTTGCTGATCAACTGACTCGGCTGCAAGTACCACTGACGGAAAGCTGGAAAGAATCGAGTAAAAACATAACCGGCATAAATAAGTTTTATAAGCCATTGATTATTCGCATTAATAAGTAATTTTTATAAAGTCACGGAATATGACTTAACTCTCAATATAGCCCCATTTTGTTCTAAATTTAACCGATCTTTCTATGAATTATGTAAACAATCGTTTAGCCGTTTTTGCAATAATTTTTCTAATTTCAGCATTGCATAAAAAAATGCCCCTGTTTTCAGGAGCATTTTTTGACTCTGTCAAAAAACTCAGGCCAGGCCTTTTTCCTGCAGCGCCTGCAGCATCGCCGAGCCCAGTTCAGCCGGGCTGCGGGTATAGGCCATGCCTGCGCGCTCAAAGGCCGCAAATTTTTCTTCCGCTGTGCCTTTGCCGCCGGAAATGATTGCGCCGGCATGTCCCATGCGCTTGCCTTTAGGCGCAGTCACGCCGGCAATATAGCCGACCACCGGCTTGGTCACATGCGCCTGAATGTACTCGGCCGCTTCTTCTTCCGCTGTGCCGCCAATCTCGCCAATCATGATGATGGCTTCGGTTTGCGGATCTTCCTGAAAGAGCTTTAAGCAGTCAATCTGGTTCATGCCCGGAATCGGGTCACCGCCAATGCCGATGCAGGTTGACTGGCCAAGGCCCAGCTTGGTGGTTTGCGCAACCGCCTCATAAGTCAGCGTGCCGGAGCGCGAGATAATGCCGATTTTGCCCGGCTGATGAATATGCCCCGGCATAATGCCGATTTTGCATTCGCCCGGGGTGATAATGCCTGGGCAGTTTGGCCCGATCAGGCGCGTACCGTTGCCGCTGGTTTCAAGATAGCGCTTGGCTTTCAGCATATCCAATGTCGGCACGCCTTCGGTAATCACCACAATCAGTTCAAGACCTGAATCCACAGCTTCTACAATCGAATCCAGCACAAAAGGCGCCGGCACATAAATAGAAGTTGCGGTTGCGCCTGTTTCACGCACCGCCTCTTTCATCGTATTGAAAACCGGCAGATTCAGGTGGCTTTGCCCGCCTTTGCCCGGCGTTACCCCGCCCACCACTTTGGTGCCGTAGGCGATGGACTGCTCTGAATGGAATGTGCCGTTTTTGCCGGTAAAGCCCTGCACCAATACTTTTGTATCTTTATTAACCAATACGCTCATGTTTGATCTTCCTTAAGCTTTTACCGCAGCAACAATTTTTTCCGCAGCATCGGCAAGGCCATTGGCGGAAATTAAAGTCAGGCCCGATTCATCTAATAACTTAGCACCCAATTCAGCGTTATTGCCCTCTAAGCGAACAACAACGGGGACTGTTACATGAACTTCCTGAACCGCGGCGATAATCGCTTCGGCAATCATGTCGCAGCGCACAATGCCGCCAAAAATATTAATCAGCACGCCCTGCACGGAACTGTCCGCCAGAATAATTTTAAAGGCTTCAATCACGCGCTCCTTGGTCGCACCGCCGCCCACATCCAGAAAGTTGGCCGGCTGGCCGCCATACAGCTTGATGATGTCCATCGTCGCCATGGCCAGGCCCGCGCCATTCACCATGCAGCCGATATTGCCCTGCAGTGCTACATAGTTCAGGTCATGCTCAGAGGCTTTCAGCTCGCGCTCATTTTCCTGCGACTTGTCGCGCAGCGCAGCCACTTCCGGCAGGCGGTACAGCGCATTCGAGTCAATGCCAATTTTGGCGTCTACGCACAGAATTTCGCCATTTTCGCGCACCGACAGCGGATTGATTTCAAACAGCGCAAAATCATTTTCAATAAAGGCCTGATAAGCGGCCGTCATGATCTTCACAAATTGAGGAATCTGCTCATTTTTCAGCTTCAGGGCAAAGCCCACTTCGCGCGCCTGAAACGGCTGCAGCCCGACCAGAGGATCGACCTCCACCTTAATAATTTTTTCCGGAGTTTCTTCAGCGACTTTTTCAATTTCCACACCGCCTTCGGTTGATGCCATGAAGGTCACGCGCCGGCTGGAACGGTCAACGACTGCGCCTAAATACAGCTCGCGCTCTACAGGATAAACATCTTCGGCGACTAAAATGCTGTTGACCGGCTGGCCGCCGGCATCGGTCTGATAAGTCACCAGGCGCGTGCCAATAATGCTGCCGGCATAGTCAGCGGCTTCCTGAGCGGTTTTGACCACCTTTACGCCGCCGGCTTTGCCTCGGCCGCCGGCATGCACCTGCGCTTTCATCACAGCGAACTTGCCGCCCAGCTGTTCAAAGGCTTGAACGGCTTCTTCCGCATTGGATGCAAGAATGCCTTCCTGAACAGGCATGCCATACTTTTTCAACAATGCTTTTGCTTGATATTCATGTAGATTCATTGTTTACCTTTTTACTGTTTTTTCGCTTTGTTATTGCAGGTTATGTGCTGATGCTTATCACCAGCACCAATAATTCTTAAAACTTTCTTCTCTTTATTTTTAGATGATTATTCATGCAAAAACAACCACCAAATGCAAAAAGAGCGGCCTAAGCCGCTCTTTTCTTCATCTTACTTGCGCTTACGCTGAATTGCGTGAATCGCCCGGCCGTCCACTGCAAGCGCAGCTTCATGAACCACTTCTGAGAATGTCGGGTGACCGAAGGTCATCAGCTGCAGATCTTCAACCGAAGATACAAACTCAAGCGCGATCATGCCTTGGTGCACAATGTCAGACGCAGCAGGTCCAATCACGTGCATGCCCAGCAAACGGTCAGTTTTCGCATCAGCAACAAACTTCACGAAACCAGCGCCTTCACCGGCAGCTAAAGCGCGGCCATTGACAGCAAAACCGAATTGACCCGTTTTAACTTCATGGCCTTTTTCTTTGGCTTGCTCTTCAGTTAAACCTACCCACGCCGCTTCTGGATGTGTGTAAATCACAGAAATGATGGTGTCATAGTTCACTTGAGCAGCATGACCGTGAATACGCTCAACAGCCATCACGCCTTCTTCCATCGCTTTATGCGCAAGCATTGGGCCGCGAACCAAGTCGCCAATTGCATATACGCCGTCAACAGACGTCGCACACCAATCGTTCACATCAACTAAACCGCGTTCAGTGAGTTTGATGCCGCAGTCATCCGCCAGCAAGCCTTCCGCATACGCGCGGCGGCCTACACAAACGATTAACTTATCAAATGCTTGAGTTTTTTCTTCGCCGCCTTGCGTATATTTAACAGTCACTTCAGAACCGTTAACTTCTGTGCCGGCAACTTTAGCGCCAACACGGATATCCAGGCCTTGCTTAGTCAAAAGTTTTTGGTAGTCTTTCGCCAAAGCTTTATCAGCCATTGGCAGGAATGCGTCCATTGCTTCAAATACAACAACTTCAGCACCCAGGCGGCGCCATACTGAACCCAGCTCAAGGCCGATTACGCCCGCGCCGATTACGCCAAGGCGCTTAGGCACTTCCTGGAATTCCAGCGCGCCGGTAGAGTCAACAATAATGTCTTGATCCACTGGAGCTACAGGAATGTTCACAGGAACAGAACCTGTCGCAAGAATCACGTATTTAGGCTCTAAAACTTGAGTTTCACCTTCGTGAGATACAAACTCAACTTTTTTGCCTGCAAGCAGTTTGCCTGTGCCTTTCAGCCACTCGATGCCGTTGCCTTTCAGCAGCTGGTCAATACCGCCAGTCAATTGGTCAACGATTTTGTCTTTACGCGCAAGCAGTTTTGCAAGGTCAAACTTCACTTCGCCAGTCGTAATGCCGTGGTCATCCAAGTGATGAACGGTATCTTCAAAGCGGTGGGAAGAATCCAGCAGCGCTTTAGATGGAATGCAGCCCACGTTCAAGCAAGTGCCGCCTAAAGACGGCTTGCCTTTATGAATGCGTTTTTCAATGCAGGCTACTTTAAAGCCCAGCTGCGCTGCGCGGATCGCCGCTTCATAGCCGCCAGGGCCGCCGCCAATTACAACAAGATCAAATTGTTGAGACATTTTTATCTCCAAAAATGGG
>NZ_JAVXCI010000050.1:0-21617 GCF_036659555.1 Acinetobacter sp. | reverse complement strand
CGCCTATCTCGTCGGTATGGGGTGCATTCTAGAGGATTTATAAATCATTGCAAGCCCTAAAATCATTTATTTATCACGCATGTATTATTTTTCATCAAAAATGGCAAAAAAAGCCGTCTTTCTTTCATTTTTCAGCCAATTCCTATCTGTTTTTTATAAAAACTGAATGCATTTTCTGAAAAATATATTTTTCATGCAAAAAAATTCCTTCCATTTAAAAAGGATTTTTTTGCACAGTTTCTGAAATTCCGCCCTTTTCAGCTGCCAGCTGCTATTTTCAAGGCCGCGCCGGATTGACTTAGAAGTG
Source organism: Acinetobacter sp. (assembly GCF_036659555.1). Classification (GTDB taxonomy): domain Bacteria; phylum Pseudomonadota; class Gammaproteobacteria; order Pseudomonadales; family Moraxellaceae; genus Acinetobacter. Next base: position 21,310 of record NZ_JAVXCI010000050.1, on the reverse strand, counting down.
TGGCGCGCTTTCCTTTCTTCATATCCAGATCACCCTCTTCAAATCCAATTAAGAGCGCCTGCTGTTCAGCAGCTGAACTCCATCACCGCACCCGGCGAATTATGCATCAAACCCTATGCCTTCCTGCCTATATGGATAGAGAGACTTTTTTTAAAAACATTTGGCCGCTGATTGCAGGGCCTTAAAAGCATCTGAAGCTTGCCGGCGGCTTAAACCCTGCTTAATAGCTCAAAATTATTAATGACAGGCTTATGCTGGAATTCTCTATAAAAATGCGGAATGGATGCGCCGGCAGCGGCGTTATGGAAAAAATCAGCAAATAAAAAAGGAAGAGATCTCTCCCAAAATCTCTCCCTTGGAGTTGAATCTTTACTCGATCCATCGCATTGTTATTATAGTTATTCTTAAAAACTATTTAAAAAAATAGCCCCTTGGGGAAGAGACTGTAAAACTGCGGAGCTGCTATGCACTCCCTAGATATGCTTTTATACTTGAATATAAGATTTCCAGATGAGTAAATCTTATACATAAGCCAAATAAAATGCAAGCCGTTTGGAAAAATTTAACTGTTGTTTTTATAGGGTTTTTTTTGATTTGCTTATTTATTTAATTAATATGCCAAATTGATAAAAAAAGCAGGCCAAAGCCTGCTTTCTTTTCAACAAGTTAGCTTAAAATTAATCGGTAAAAATCACTTTTGCGATGGCTTTTTTGCTGGCCTGAATGACTAAAGTGGTGTTTTCCTTGACAGAGAATGATGCATCTACCGTATTCCAGTCAACTTTCACCGCGCCGCGGGCAACCGCATCTTTTGCTTGCGCTGCATTTTTCGTCAGGCCGGCTGCGCGCAAGATAGAAGCAATAAAAATTTCACCGCCATATTCAGCGCGGGAAACTGTCACTTCCGGCGTGCCTTCCGGCAGCTCGCCTTCAGTAATCAGGTTGCCTGCGCCTTTATGCGCATGCTCCGCCGCCTCTGCGCCATGGAAACGCTCAACCAGCTCCAGCGCAAGAACTTTCTTAATCTCCTGCGGATTGCGGCCTTGCGCCATTTCCGCCAGCAAAGCTTCAATGTCCTGCAGCGATTTAAAGCTCAGCAATTCAAAATAGCGCTCAATCAGGCTGTCCGGCATCGAAAGCACTTTCTGGTACATCGCGCCCGGCGCGTCAAATACGCCAATATAGTTGCCTAAAGACTTGGACATTTTATTGACGCCGTCCAAGCCTTCCAGAATCGGCACGGTAATGCAGACTTGCGCTTCCTGATCGAAACGGCCCTGCAGAGTGCGGCCCATCAGCAGGTTAAAGGTTTGGTCGGTGCCGCCCAGCTCCACATCCGCCTCAAGCGCAATGGAGTCGTAGCCCTGAACCAGAGGATACAGGAACTCATGAATCGCGATCGGCTGGTGGCTATTGTAGCGCTTGGTAAAATCATCGCGTTCCAGCATGCGCGCAACCGTCTGCTGCGAAGCCAGCTGAATCAAGTCCGCCGCGGTTTTCTGCGCGAACCATTCAGAGTTGAACACCACCTTGGTTTTATTCGGATCAAGAATCTTGAACACCTGTTCCTGATAGGTCTTGGCGTTTTCCAGCACCTGTTCGCGCGACAGCGGCGGGCGCGTCGCGCTCTTGCCGCTCGGATCGCCGATCATGGCGGTATAGTCGCCAATCAGGAAAAAGACTTCATGGCCCAAGTCCTGAAACACTTTCAGCTTATTGATCAGCACCGTGTGGCCCAGGTGCAGGTCAGGCGCAGTCGGATCAAAACCCGCTTTGATTTTAAGCGGACGGTTCTCTTTTAATTTCTTCAGAAGATCTTCTTCAGAAATAATTTCATGCGTGCCCCGTTGAATGAGAGCAAGTTGTTCTTCAGCCGGCAGGAAATTTGACATCACAAAACCCAAACACATCAGTTATTCAATTTGTGCGATATACTAACATTTTTTCAGCACATTGCAGGCTTTAGAATAATCATGACAGCGATCTATATTGGCGTAATGACCGGCACAAGCATGGATGGTGTCGATATTGCCGCTGCTTCTTTTGATCCCCTGCAGCTTCATGCAGCGCTGACCCTTGAATTCGACCCGCAGCTGCGCGATGAACTGATGGCGCTGACCCTGCCCGGCGACAATGAAATTGACCGCATGGGGCAAGCCGACGCCGCCTTGGCAAAGATGATTGGCCACGGCATCAACCGCCTGATTGAAGAAAATAATTTAGACCGCAGCCGAATTAAAGCCATCGGCTCGCATGGCCAGACCATCCGCCACCGCCCGGAGCATGGCTTTACCCTGCAGATCGGCGACCCCAACATCATTACCGAGATCACCCAAATTCCGGTGATTTCCGACTTCCGGCGCCGCGACATGGCAGCCGGCGGCCAAGGCGCGCCGCTGGTTCCGGCCTTTCATCAGGCCCTGTTTCAGCATAGCGACATTCACCGGGTGATTTTAAACTTAGGCGGGATTGCCAATGTCAGCCTTCTGACCGCCGGCGATCCGCAAAGCATCTGCGGTTTCGATACCGGCCCGGCCAATATCCTGATGGACGCCTGGTGCCACCGCTATACCGGCCAGCCTTATGATGAAAATGGCAATTGGGCCGCTTACGGCGCCCCAATCCGCAGCCTGCTCGACCGCCTGCAGGCGCATGACTTCTTTTCCAAGGAACCGCCGAAAAGCACCGGGCGCGAAGATTTCAATCTGGAATGGCTGGATGAGCAGATTTCTGACTGGCGCAGCGCCTTGGAATATGATGAGCTGGAAGATACGCCTGAAAATGTGCAGGCGACTTTATTAAAGCTGACCACCCGCGCCATCAAGAAAGCCATTTACCGCTCAGGCATGGATACCGGGGAAGTATATGTCTGCGGCGGCGGCGCCTACAATTCGCAACTGCTGGAACAGCTGCGCTGGCGCCTGCGCAAGCATCAGTGGACGGTGCAAAGCACTGCAGATCTGGGCCTCAGCCCGACCTGGGTGGAAGCGACCGCCTTTGCCTGGCTGGCTATGCGCTTTATGAATCAGCTGGCTGGAAACTTGCCTGCGGTGACTGGCGCCAAAGGCTGCCGCATTTTAGGCACCATTACTGCGGTTTAAACAGCGGCATGCAAAAGGCCTGCATCAGCAGGCCTTTTCAACAGCATCTATAATAAAAAAGCCTTAACGCATCATAGCTTTGGCATTTTCACTGCGGAATGCCTGCAGGATCTGCTGCCCTGCACGCCCTGTCGGGCTCAGCCCCAGACGGTTCTGCTCCTGACGGATCGCCTGGCGGGTTTTATCGCCAATCAAGCCATCCGCAGCGCCAATATCATAGCCACGATTCAGTAAAAACTGCTGAATTTCACGACGTTCCGCCCGGGAAGTGCCGGCATCATCGGTTGGCCAAGCCGCGCTGAAAGCGCCCTTGCCCTGCAGGCGGTCAGACAAATGCGCAATCGCCAAAGCATAGCTTTCAGCCGCGTTATAGCTGTATATAGCATCAAAGTTTTTAAAGACCAGAAATACCGGGCCATCAGCGCCCGCCGGCGCCATCAGTCCGGCCTGCGAACTGTCCAATAAACCGCCCTGCACTAAGGATGAACCGTCTGCCCTCATAAGGCCCCGGCTTGACCAGTAGGATAAAGGCTTCTTATTGCGCCGGCCTTCGCCGCTTATGGACACGTCCTGCGGGATTTTTACTTCAAAGCCCCACGGCTGTCCAGTTTGCCAGCCACGCTTTTTCAGGAAATTGGCCGTTGACGCCAAGGCATCTGAAGTGCTCGACACCAGATCGCGGCGCCCGTCGCCATCAAAGTCCACCGCCAGCTCTTCATAGGTTGAAGGCATGAACTGGGTATGGCCAAATGCCCCGGCCCATGAGCCTTTCAGCTGCTGCTCGGTTAAATCGCCGCGCTGCAGTATGCGCATAGCCGCGAAAAATTCACCGCGGAAATAGCCTTGGCGGCGCCCCTCGCAGCTCAATGTGCCGAGTGACTGCAATAAAGGATATTTACCCGAAATATCACCGAAATTGCTTTCCACACCCCACACCGCCACCACAGTTTCCGCCGGCACGCCGTAAGCGGCAGCCACGCGGTTCAATACTGCGCGGTGCTGCGCTAATTTCTGCTGCCCCAGCTGCACCCGCTCTTCATCCACCAAGCCGGACAGATAGTCCCAAATCGGCGTTGAAAACTCCGGCTGATAGTTGAGTTTTTCAATCACCGAATAATCCGGCGTCAAATTTTGCGTATAGCGGTCATAAGCTGCGCCGGAAACGCCAGCGCTCACGGCCCGGCCGCGCAGGCCGGCAAGGCAGTCCTGAAAATTATTTTGAGATGAATAAGCGTATGAATTTGGCGCGGCGGGCGCTGCCGCCGCGGCTGCAGGCTGGCCATTAATAATCAGCTCGGCCTGAGCCTGAGACATTGCAAGTACAGCCGAACCGAAAACCCATGCTAATTGGCGCATAACATCCTTTATCTATCTTTCAATGCAAATTGTGATTACACCATAGCATTGCTGTACTTAAATGACAGATGAAGATCTGTAAATTTAAATTCATTATTCTTCACTTTAAATTCACAGTTTATTTTTAAATTTAAAAACTTATCCACAGCAGCGCCAGCCCGAAACTTTTAAATTCAAAGCAGCCGCGCCGGCTTTTAAATTTAAATTCATCAATACAGTTTGCAGGCAGAAAAGTTATCCACAGCATATCCAAACCCAGGCGCAAGCAAGGATTTTCATTTTAAATTCAAAAGAATTATTTCTAAATTCAAATGCGGTTTTCAGCCAGCCGTTTTGAATTCAAAGGCCGGCTGCAGGTTTAAATTTATTATTCTGAATTTAAATTCAAAGTTTGAATTTATTTTAAGATTTTTTGAATTCAAAATCTTCCCGGCGCTGCGGTTTTTTTTATTATGCTGATGCAAGGCAGTACGGAGGCAGGCGCATCAACCGCCTGCAGGATATCGGCTTTTGCGGCCGCTGCATGGCGCGCTTTTGCAAAAGAGGCGCAATCTTGCCTGAACTGCAGGCCTAAAAAAAGCGGCCATTGGCATGACCGCTTTTTTATCACTCAAAACTGGGCTTAAATGCTCATATCTTCGCTCAATGCCAGCGGATTCGGCAGAATTTCCGCCAAAGCTCGGCACAGCGCGGTCAATTCAGCGCTGTCATTCGGCATTAAAGTAATATGGCCGATCTTGCGGCCTTCGCGCTCGACCTTATTGTACAGATGCACGTGCGCGCCGTTCAGCGCCAGCACATCCGCCAGCTGCGGATACTGGCCGATAATGTTGACCATCACCGACGGGCGGACCACTTCTGTTGAGCCCAGAGGCAGGCCGGCAACGGCGCGGATATGGTTTTCAAATTGCGAGCAGACCGCGCCTTCAATTGACCAGTGCCCGGAGTTGTGCACGCGCGGCGCCATCTCATTGGCGCACAGGCCGGCATCGGTGACAAACAGCTCCAGCGTCAGCACGCCGACATAATCCAAATGCTGCAGCAGGCGGGTAATGTAGTCCTGAGCCGCGGGCTGCAGCGCAGCGCTGTTTGGCGCAGGCACGATTGAATGCGACAGAATGCCGTTATGGTGATGGTTTTCCGCCAAAGGCCAGGTTTTGACATCGCCATCCTGGCCGCGCACCGCAATAATGGACACTTCACGCGAAAAGGCCACGAAGCTTTCCGCCACCAGCGAACCGGCAGGGCCGAGTTCAGCCCAGGCCTGATTAATCTGATCTTCAGAACGCAGCACAAACTGGCCTTTGCCGTCATAGCCGCCGGTTGCGGTTTTCAGCACAATCGGCAGGCCCAGCGCAGCAGCCGCAGCCTTTAAGCTGTCCAGCGAATTGACCGCCTGATACGGCGCAACAGGAATGCCCAGCTCATCAAACAGCGCTTTTTCCTGCAGGCGGTTCTGCGCAGCCGCTAAAGCCTGGCGCGGCGGATGCATCTCTTTCTGCTGAGTCAAAACATCGACATCGGCTAAGGGCGTATTTTCAAACTCAAGGCTGAATACATCGGCGCTGCCGATAAAGTCCTGCAGGCCGTGTTCGGCAGTGCTGGCGATGACTGGACCCAAAGCAGCCGATGGGCAGTCTGTGCTGGCGTCAAAAAAAGTGCATTGAATATTCAGCGGCAAGGCAGCTTGCGCCATCATGCAGCCGAGCTGCCCGCCGCCAAAAATACCGATGGTTTTATTCATAAGATCTGTCCCGTTTTAAGCTTGGCCCGGAATATTTTTGCTTGCCACTTTGTCCGTTTGCGCCGTCCGGAAATCGGCAACATTTTTGGCAATTTCCGGACGGGTCAAGCCTAAAATCTGCGCCGCCATAATCGCCGCATTGGCCGCGCCGGCAGGGCCGATCGCCAAGGTGCCGACCGCAATGCCTGCAGGCATCTGCACAATTGACAGCAGCGAATCTACACCGTTTAAAATTGAAGATTTGACCGGCACGCCCAGCACAGGAAGATCGGTTTTGGCTGCGCACATGCCCGGCAAATGCGCGGCGCCGCCGGCGCCGGCAATAATCACCTGAATGCCGCGCGCGCGCGCGGTTTCCGCATATTCAAAAAGACGGTCTGGAGTACGGTGCGCAGACACCACTTCCGCTTCAAAAGGGACGCCAAGCTGCTTGAGCATATTGGCAGTGTGTTCCAGAGTTGCCCAATCAGATTGGGAGCCCATGATGATTCCAACGAGAGGAGCGTCTTGTGCAGCGGCCGCATTCATTGCAAATATTCCAGAGATTAAATGAGGAAAGAAAAATCTCGACGAAAGCCAGGCTTTAGAAGAGCCGATATTATAGACCGTTTTTTCATCCCGCCAAAATTTAACAGATGCAGGCGGGCGTTATTTTCAGTATTTTTTCGGGAAATAGAAAAAGTTTCCCTAAAATATCCGGCAGCCCCGGCTGCCGCCTGAAGCAGGCGGTCATCCGGCCATCCCGTAAGACGGCAGGATGATGCCAAAGAGGCGTCCGGCGCGGGGAAGGCACAGGCCGGCTACTGGCTTCTGAAGACAAAGTATACGCAGCCGATCAGGCACAGCCCCGCCCAGACATAGTCCAGCTTAAACGGCTGCTTGAACAGAAAGATCATAAACGGCACAAACACCAGCAGCGTCACCGCTTCCTGGGTGATTTTCATCTGGCCCACTGACCAGCCTTGGGCCGCCAGCAGGCGCGTTGCCGGAATCATAAAGCTGTATTCCAGCAGGGCAATCAGCCAGCCGAATAAAATGGCCTGCCACAGCGGCGCGCCATGCAGGAATTTCAAATGGCCGTACCATGCCAAAGTCATAAAGCAGTTGGAAATAATCAGCAGCATCAAAGGCAGGGACATGGCAGCGCTTTCTCTTATAAAACCGCGCTTATTTTACGGTTTTCTTTTTAAATTGCATGCTGTTTATGCCGCGGATCCGCTCATGCAGGAGTGGCCGGATCGCCTGGAAAAAATGCTCTTTTAAAACGCCGGCAGGGATACAAGAAAAACTATCTTTTCAGCTATAGCCTTGCTATCGTTGCTGGCAAATTGAATCAATCACGACAGCACCACAACAATGAAGTGATGTGTCTATAAACGCAGTGGAGTTAAGCGTATGCATCTGCATATTTTGGGTATTTGCGGCACTTTTATGGGCTCTTTGGCGCTGCTGGCCCGCGATCTGGGGCATAAAGTCACCGGTTCAGATCAGAACGTTTATCCTCCGATGTCAACCCAGCTGGAAAATGCCGGCATTGGCTTAATGCAGGGCTATGACCGCAGCCACCTGCAGCCGCATCCTGATTTAGTGATTGTCGGCAATGCCATGAAGCGCGGCATTGATGCCGTGGAATACATGCTGAATGAAGGCCTGCCGTATACTTCCGGCCCGCAGTTTCTGGCGGATCATGTGCTGCAGGGCAAGCATGTTTTAGGCGTTGCCGGCACGCACGGCAAAACCACCACCACAACCATGCTGGCTTGGGTGCTGGATCAGGCCGGCTTAAACCCGGGCTTTTTAATCGGCGGCGTGCCGCTGGGCTTCAGTGAAAGCGCACGCATGGGCGGCGGAAAATACTTCTGCGTTGAAGCGGACGAATACGATTCCGCCTTCTTTGACAAGCGCTCCAAGTTCGTGCATTACCGCCCGAAAACCGCAATTTTAAACAATCTTGAATTTGACCATGCCGACATCTTTGATGACCTGGCGGCGATTCAAAAGCAGTTCCATCATCTGGTGCGCACCATTCCAAGCGAAGGCCGGATTATTGCGCCGGTTACGGAAACCAATATTGATGAAGTTCTGGAAATGGGCTGCTGGACGCCCGCGGTGCGCACTTCGCTGGAAGCCAATGACGCGGCGGAATTCTCTGCCGAACAGCTGGCTGCAGACGGCTCACACTTTAAAGTGCTGCAGCGCGGTGCAGTCAAGGGCGAAGTGCAATGGAGCATGACTGGGCAGCATTCTGTGGCCAATGCCTTGGCCGCCATCGCCGCCGCGGAGCATATCGGCGTGCCTGTTGAAACTGCCTGCGCAGCGCTGTCGAATTTTGGCGGGGTCAAGCGCCGCATGGAGCTGCTGGGCACGATCAAAGGCATTGAGGTCTATGATGACTTTGCGCACCATCCAACCGCGATTGACACCACGTTGGAAGGCGCGCGCAAGCGCTTAGGCCAGCGCAAGCTTTGGGCAATTATTGAACCGCGTTCCAACACCATGCGCATGGGCAGCCATAAAGAGGGCCTCGCGCATTCCGCGCGCCTGGCGGATGAAGTGATCTGGTATCAGCCCGAAGGCCTGGACTGGGATCTGCAGCCGGTAATTGACGCTGCCCCAAACAAGGCGGCGGTCGCGCGCACGCTGGATGACATTATTCAGGCCATCACTGCAGCAGCAGGCGAGGGCGATGCTGTGGTGATTATGTCGAACGGCGGCTTTGGCGGGCTGCATCAGAAACTGATTGCGGCGCTGAAAGCTTAAAATAATTTCTCGCCAGAATTGCAGGGCTATTCCGATAGCCCTTTTTTATTGCCTGTCTCACCCTGAATAAATATCCCGTCCTGAAATAAGCTTATGCACTGAAGGCTGATGTTATTCAACTTCAGCAGTATCAACGCATAAGCGCGCAGCGGGCCAGCTCAGGCCGCCACATCGGCAAAGCTTTCATCGCGCTTGAACATCACTTCAACATAGGTGCAGGCCGGCACAATTTTCAGCTGCTTTTCACGCGCAAACCCGGCCAGCACATCCAGCAGCTCGCGCGCGGCGCCTTGACCGCGCAGGGAGTCATCCACCCAGGTATGATTGGCTTCAATCTGCTCTCCGCCATTCCAAATATAGCTGATTTCCGCGACACGCCGGCCTGAAGCGTCCGCTTTAAAGAATTCGCCGGTTTTACCGTTATCTGAATGCTGCATCGCCATATCCTCAATACTCCTAATTTGCTCCAGCTTCATGCTGCAGCATGATTTAAATATAAAACTTTGTTATATCAGAAGTTTGCAAAATACCCAATTTCAGGGATAGCGGCGCAGGCCGCCAAGCACTAAATTTTATAGCATCAAAATCTAACTTCTGTATTTTATTCTGCTGGGGGATTGTATGGATATTTACCTGATTGCTGTGCTGTTTTTACTGCTGATCGCGCTGCTGCTGGGCATCTCAATGTATAAATCACGCTTCTGATCCGGCGCGGATGCCCTGCAGTCCGGCTGTCCTGAACAGATGGAAGCTTTCTGCATTCAGGCTAAAACATCCCGGATAGATGCATCCTTGGCAAATACAGATTTAGCAAAAGGGCATAGGGGAATAATTTTGACTTGCCGGCTGCGCGCAAACTGCACAGCGGCATCCAGCAGGCGCCGCCCTGCGCCTTGCCCGCGCAAAGCTTCGCTGACATCGGTATGATCAATAATGAATTTATCTGTTCCCGCCCATGAATAGGTCATTTCCGCTAAGCGCTTATGCTTCCGCTCAATGAAAAATGCGCCTTTTTTGCCGTTATCTGAATGCTGTACCATCATTTTTCCCCGACCTCATCATCATTATTTTTTAAAGCGCTGCATTTGTTGTATTAAATTCTGCCGGCCGCTTCAATAGCGCTTAACAATTCATCACCATGTTTTTAAAATAGACGCTGAATTTTTTTGCATGCATGGCCATGCCATCCGCATCTCCCGGATCTGCACCCTGATTTTATTCATCGGATGCGCTGATAAAAATACGGCAGCCGGATTGCTTATTGGCTAAAAATCTGCCATGATTCATGCAGATTTGGACAGCGTCCAAAACAAAATTTAGCTGAACAAGGGGAGTAGCCTCCTCCAAGCGCTTTACTCATTAGAGTGGATGCGTGTCAGAATATCGTCATTACACTTTGCAAAAAGTCGGTATCTGAGCATTGATCATCATTCCAGATGGCAATGTAGGCAAGACCTTGATCATGTTGTTACAGATGTTTTTATTCATCTGGCAGCAGGTCAAGGTTTTTTTTATGGCCGGCTGCCAGGTGTGGAGGATTCACATGGAAACTATCGGCACTTTGTGGCTGTATCTGGCATTTTTCGGTTTAGTCACCGTCATGCTGGTCATCGACTTTTTAGGCTTTAAGCAGAATAAAGGCCAGGAAGTCAAAGTAAGAACCGCTGCCTACTGGAGCATTGCCTGGGTGTCCGTCGCCACCTTATTCGGCGGCGCGCTCTGGCTGTACCTGCAGCAGACGGCTGGCGCGGCTGTGGCCAACACCAAGGTCATGGAATACTTTGCCGGCTACCTGCTGGAAAAATCCCTTGCGGTTGACAACGTCTTTGTCTGGCTGATGATTTTCGCAGCCTTTGCCATTCCGCCTGCGCTGCAGCGCAAGCTGCTGCTGTACGGCGTGCTGGGCGCGATTGTATTGCGCACCGTCTTTATTTTTATTGGCGCATGGTTCGTTCAGGAATTTTCCTGGGTGCTGTACATTTTCGGCGCGTTCCTGGTGTATACCGGCTTTAAATTCCTGAAAGGCCAGGATGATGAAGCGCAGAACATTGAGGACATGGCCATTCTGAAATGGCTGCGCAAACACATGCGCATTACCCCGCAAATGCATGGCGATAAATTCTTTGTGCGCCAGAACGGCATGCTGTGGGCAACCCCGCTGTTCTTGGTGCTGATTTTGGTTGAAGCGTCCGATGTGATTTTTGCCGTGGATTCCATTCCTGCAATTTTCGCCGTGACCAGCGACCCGTTCATTGTATTGACCGCCAACCTGATGGCGATTTTAGGCCTGCGCGCAATGTTCTTCCTGCTGTCCGGCGCTGCCTCTAAAATGCATTATCTGCCATACGGCCTGGGCCTTATCCTGGTGTTCATCGGCTTTAAAATGCTGATGCTGGATGTGTTCCATATGCCAATCTGGATTTCACTGAGCTTTATTGTGCTGGTGCTGAGCATTACCGCATGGCTGTCGATCCGCCACAGCAGAAAGCATCACGAAACCACGCTGTAAGCCTGCAAATTCCTGCGGATGGCATAGGCAGCAAAGCCAGTCAAGCAATTGACTGGCTTTTGCTTTTTCAGGCCCTGCGTGCATGTGCGCCGTGCACGCGGAACGCAGCAGCAGCGCAGCGAATAGGCAAAGGCGCAGCCCTCTGGCCCGGTTTTAAGTTACAATCAACCGAAAAAATTAACAGCTGCAGGTTTCCAATGCCTTCCAACAATACACCGGCCGCGGTCCGCGGCCGCTTCCTGGATATTCAGAATACGGTTGCCCAAGCGCATGAAATTCACGGCCAAGTGCGCTATATCGAAGATGGCCTGCTGATTGCCGAGCACGGCAAAATCACATGGTTTGGCGACTGGCAAAGCGGACAGGCGCATCTGCCGGCCGGCGTGCAGATGAAGCATTACCCCGGTCAGCTGATTGTTCCGGGCTTTATCGACACCCATATTCATTTTCCGCAGACCGAAATGATCGGTGCCTACGGCGAACAGCTGCTGGAATGGCTCAACACCTATACTTTCCCTACTGAAATGCAGTTTGCCGATCCGGCCTATGCGCAGAAAATTGCGCAGTTTTTTGTGCAGGAGCTGCTGAAGAACGGCACCACCACCGCGCTGGTTTTCTGCACCGTGCATCCGCAGTCGGTTGATGCGCTGTTTGAAGCGGCCGAACAGCATCAAATGCGCCTGATTGCCGGCAAAGTGCTGATGGACCGCAATGCGCCTGAAGGCTTATGCGACAGCGCGGACAGCGCCTACAGCGACTCCAGGCAGCTGATTGAGAAGTGGCACGGCAAAGGGCGCAATCTGTACGCCATTACCCCGCGCTTTGCGCCGACTTCTACGCCTGAACAGCTGGCGCGGGCAGGGCAGCTGAAAGCGGAGTATCCAGATGTGTATGTGCACACTCACCTCAGTGAAAACAAAAACGAAATTGCCTGGGTCAAGGAACTGTTCCCTGAACAGCAGGGCTATCTGGATGTCTACCGCCATTACGGCCTGACCGGCGCCAAGTCGGTCTTTGCGCATTGCGTGCATCTGGAAGAAGACGAATGGGACTGCATGCACGAAACCGGCTCCGCCATCGCCTTTTGCCCGACCTCAAACCTGTTTCTGGGCAGCGGCTTATTCCCGCTGAAAAAAACCTGGGAAAAGCAGGTCAAGGTCGGCTTCGGCACCGACATTGGCGCGGGCACATCATTCAATCAGCTGCAGACTATTCAGGAAGCTTACAAAGTGCAGCAGCTGCAGGGCGACAAGCTGTCGGCATTTGAGGCGCTGTACCATGCCACGCTTGGCGGCGCCAAAGCGCTGGACCTGGACAGCAAGCTGGGCAACTTCAATCCGGGCAAAGAAGCCGACTTTGCGGTGCTGAACCTGCAGCCGACCGCCCTGCAGCAGCTGCGCCAGTCGCGCGCCAAAGGCCTGGAAGATGCGCTGTTCGCGCTGATGATGATGGGCGATGACCGCAATATTCACAGCACCTATGTGTACGGCCGGCTGGCCTATGCCAAGCCGCAGGCCGGCGCGCAATAAGGCCCCGCAGGCAGGGCAGGGCGCCGCCGGGCTGCCCCTGCAAAGCGCGGTGATTACATTTTCAACGGCAAAAAAGATGCATCCCCAATCAAGTTGTATTAAAATCGGGCCATCTTTAAAGGTGTTGCCAGTCAACACCTTTTTTATTTTTTGATTTGCTTTTTTAGGTATCTACCCATGACTGTTCAAATGAGCGTATTGATTTCCACTGAAGAAATTCAAGCGAAAGTAAAAGAGCTTGGCGCCATCATTGATGCGCACTATGCCGGCAGCGGCAAAGAACTGGTGCTGATTGGCCTGCTCCGCGGCTCGGTCATTTTCATGGCGGATTTATGCCGCGCCATTGCAAAAACGCACGAACTCGACTTCATGACCGTTTCCAGCTACGGCGGCGGCACGGTTTCCAGCCGCGATGTGAAAATCCTGAAAGACCTGGACGGCGACATCCGCGGCAAAGACGTGCTGGTGGTGGAAGATATTATTGACTCCGGCAATACGCTCAGCAAAGTGCTGGAAATCCTGCAGACCCGCGGCCCGAACTCGATTGAGCTGTGCACGCTGGTCAGCAAGCCTTCGCGCCGTGAAATTGCGCTGAACGTGCGCTTCCTCGGCTTTGAAGTCGAAGATAAATTCATTGTCGGCTATGGCCTGGACTATGATCAGAAATACCGCCACCTGCCGTTTATCGGCGAAATCGGCCTCTAAGGCAGCCCAGATGCCTGAAAGCGGCCGCAGGCCGCTTTTTTTTATTTTTCAGGGCATGACGGACAAAAAAACAGCAGGGCAGACCTTCCGCGCCGCGCCGGATTCATCAATTATAAGCGCTGAACCTGATGATAAAATACCGGCATGCTGAAAAGGGCAACGCCTATGCGGTCACTGATTGCTGCGGTTATTGCTGGCTTTATTGCCGGCGCCATTCATCCCGGAGACAATAAGGCCGGCTTTATTATAACTTCCCTGCTGGGAATTTCCGGCTCGCTGCTGGCGGCTTGCGGCGGGCGCCTGCTCGGGCTGTATGATGAAAACGCGGCGGCGGGCTTTATCGCCTCAGTCCTCGGCGCGCTGCTGATCCTGTTTGTTTACAATAAGCTTTCCGGCAAGCCGGCGGCCTGAAGCCCCGTGAGCCGCCGATAAAAAAATCCCCAAAGGCTATTTGTAATGCTGATCAGTTAAGGAGTTTCTCAGTAAACTTCTTAACTTTTTTGGGCTATTCACGGCGGAGTCTTACCCTTTTTAAATCGAATTTTTGGAGCTCGTTTTGTTCCTTGCGAAACAGTGTTTCTCATTCGCCAAATGAGAAGCGGAGCTTCGCAAGGAAAGCATCTTGCGGCGCAGTGCGCCTCACCGCGAAACCTGTTTATTTTCTGCACTTAATTAAGTTTATTGCAAAAACAGTCCATTTCAAAGGCCAGATAGGTTGCGGATGACGCTTCCGCGTATCAAATAAAGTCTAGAATTTAAAAAGAAAAAGCCAGTCAGTTTCTTAACTGACTGGCATTACAAAGGCCATTTGGGAATTTTTCAATGCAGGCTGCGGTTACAGGCCCAATTCTTTCCAGATTTTTTCAATTTCCTGCGCCGGATAAGCGCCCATCAGCTTGGTGCCGTTGGAAAAGACAATCGCCGGCGTGCCGTTCAGGCCGAGGCTTTTTGCCAGCTGCAGGTTGCGCTCAACCGGATTCGCGCAGCTTTTCTTGCCGGCAGGCTGAATGCCTTTGCTCACCAGATTGCTCCACGCCAGAGCCGGATCCTTTTCGCAGAACAGCTGCTTGGAAGGCGCGACAGACTGCGGCTTCAGCGGCAGCACAAAGGTATACAGCGTGACATCATTCAGCTTATTCAGCTCTACTTCAAGCTGTTTGCAATACGGGCAATTTGGGTCAGAAAACACCGCCAGCTGGCGCTTGCCAGTCCCCCGGACGCTTTTCACCGCATCTTTCAGCGGCAGTTTTTTCCAGTCCAGCTGATTCTGAGTCAGCATCAGCGCATTGGTTAAATTCTTCTGATCTTTCAGGCGGATCATTGAGCCGACTAGAATATGCTCAGCGTCTTCGCCAGTATAGATGATTTGACCGCCGACAGAACCGCTGTAAATGCCCGGCATTTCGGTGGCTTGAATATTTTCAATCTGCAGCGCCGGATACTTCGCTTCCAGCTGGCGCTGCACCGACGCCGCGTCCGCCATCGCCCATTGTGAAAGCGCGCCTGCCAAAAGCAGGGCGCAAGCTTTTTTCATCATTGTATTTGCCTCAGGGATTTTTATGCCCCAAATTCTACTTGCAATCCGGCAGTGAACCTATTGTTTTTTCAGCCGCTTACCGAAAAGCAACAGCACTGCTCAGGCGGTTTCACGTGGAACATGCTCAGCATATTCAGGCAGGTTGATTTCGACCGACACATGCGCAATTTCCTCATGAACAGCTAAAGCCCGACGCACCTGATCTGCAGTCAGCGCCTGTTCCGCCTCCAGAGCCAGAATGCAGGAAAACTGCCCGCGGGCGACTTTCCAGACATGCAGGTCAGTAATCTGCGCCGGCACCGGCAGGCCGTCAAGCGCTTCGCGGATTTCCTGCACCACAGGATGATCCATTTCCGCATCCAGCAGGGTTTTGCCTGTTTCCTTAATTAAGCCAATTGCCCAGCGCGCCACCAGCACCGAACCGGCAATGCCCAGCGCGGCATCCAGAAAATCCCAGCCCATGAATTTTCCGGCAAGCAGCGCGATAATCGCTAAAACTGAAGTCACCGCATCCGCCACCACATGCAGGAAAGCCGCTTTCTGATTTAAATCATGATGATGCTCATGCGCATCGGCTGCGCCGTGATCATGGTTATGCCCGTGATGGTGATGGCCATCATGCAGCAGCCATGCGCAGATCAGGTTAATAATCAGGCCTAAAACTGCAACCGGAATCGCCTGGCTGTAGTGAATTTCTACCGGATTGAACAGGCGCTCTGCGGAATGCAGCGCCATGAAAGCCGCCACCACCAGCAGCAGGATGGCGCTGCTGTAGCCGGCCAGAATTTCAATTTTCCAGGTGCCGAAACTGAAGCGCCGGTCCTGCGCATAATGGCGCGCCGCCCGGTAAGCCATATAGGCCAAGCCCAAAGCCAGCATATGCGAGCTCATGTGCCAGCCGTCCGCCAGCAGCGCCATGGAATTGAAAATCCAGCCGCCGATGACTTCTAACAGCATCATCAATGCAGTTAATATAGCGGCTAGCAGAATGCGCTTCTGCGCCAGCGGGTTGCCTTCATCAAACTGATGCGAGTGAATGCGCGGGGATGGGGATTTTTGCATTATCTTAAACTTTTCATATACTCCCCCATAGTATATTTATTTTTGGAGCATTGCGGTGGGTCATTTGCATCAGGATAAAAAAATATTGAACCGGGTCAAGCGCCTGCAGGGCCAGATCAATGCCGTAGAGCAGGCGCTGCTGCAGCCTGAAGCCGGCTGCATTGAAGTGCTGCAGCAGGCGGCGGCCATTAAAGGCGCCGTCAATGGCCTGATGAATGAGCTGATTGAAGCGCATTTGCGCCATCATGTGCTTGCCGGCGCGGCGGCGGTGAATGAAGAGGAGCTGGCGGAATTCCTCAAGCTGCTGAAGCGCTATGCCTGAGCGGCTGCAATTGATGAATTGACCGGCGCGCGCTGCGCTCTTACACTGTGGCTGTATTCTTCAATTTTCTCACAGCATGCATTTTTACAGCAGCTGCGTGAAGCTATGCGGCCTGCTTAATGACAAATTCTCAATCCTGGCGCCCTTTCACCATGGTCAGCCTTGCCCTGATTATGGGAACGGTCGGCACGGCTTTGGCCAGCCCGCTGTATCCGGTTTATCAGCAGCTTTGGCATCTGCAGCCCAGCCAGATCACTTATATTTTTGTGGCCTATATGTTCGGCTGCCTGGCCGCCTTGCTGTTTTTAGGGCGCGCCAGCAACAGTTTCGGCTTTTTAACAACACTGCAGGCCGGCCTGCTGTTTGTGATTGCCGGCCTGGCGCTTTCCGCAGCCTCTCCTGACGCGCTCAGCCTGTCATTTGCAAGGTTCCTGATTGGCATTGCATCCGGCTTAATCAGCACTTCAGCCATGCTCGGCCTGATTTACACCATTCCGGACAGCCATAAGCAAAGCGCGCCGCAGCTCAGCTCAATCATTACGGTAATCGGCTTCGGCTTCGGCCCATTGATCGGCGGCGCGATTGCGCAATTTTCTTCCCGCCCGTTGGTGATGCCGTATTTGCCTGTGATTGCAGGCGCCGCGCTGTGCCTATTCGGCCTGTTTTCCGTCAAAATCCGGCCGGCGCAGAAGCAGCCGTTTTCCGCGGCGCCGCACCTGCAGCTGCCGGCGCCGGAATATCACGGGCTGTTTTATACCGCCGGCTTTACCACATTCAGCGCTTTTGCTTCATTCAGCCTGTTTGCCTCACTGGCGCCATCCTTCGTCAAGGAAGTCATTCCCTGGCATGGGCCTTGGGTCAGCGGAACCGCGATTGCCAGCATTTTGATGCTGTCCGCATTGGCGCAGTTCACTGCCAAAAAGCTCAACCCGCAGGCCGCGGTGCGCGCGGGGCTGATTTCACTGATTTTCAGCTATGCCCTGCTGGGCGCCTGCATGCAGATGCACTGGAGCATGCTGTTTTTTGCCAGCGTCCTGTTCGTGGGCATGGGGCACGGTTTAGGCCTGCTCGGGGCTTTCGGCATGATTCACGGCATGACCGCCCCGCTGTAATATCGACCTATCTGTTTATCGGCTATTGGGGCACCATTGTGCCGATTATCGGGGCCGGCTATCTGTCCGATCATTTTGGCCTGGGCGCAGGCGTTTCAGGCTTCTGCCTTGCTGTTGGACTGCTGTGCGCAGGGCTGCTGATTTTTCAGCGCAGGATGAGATCGGCTGCGCAGTAAAAGCGCCGGATATCAAAAAGCCCCTATTGGGGGGGCTAGCTTGATTTAGATTTAACACCACAGCCAACTTTCCGGCTTATTTCCCGATGCAGAATGAGCCGAAAATCCGCCCCAATAAATCATCCGCGCTGAAATCGCCGGTAATTTCCCCCAAGGCATTCTGCGCCAGGCGCAGAGATTCCGCGACCAGCTCGCCGGCATGGTAAACCGTCAGCTGCTCGCGCGCTTCCGCAAGATAGCGCTGCGTGCGCTTCATTGCGTCCAAATGGCGGGTGCGGGCAATAAAGGTGTCTTCTTCAGGCTGAAAGCCTGCATGCGCTGTAACCGCATCAATCAGCGCCTGAACGCCGGTTTCCTGCTTGGCGGACACCGCAATATGGCGGAAGCCCTGATAATCGCTGATTTGCGCTTCAGCACCGGTTAAATCGCATTTATTGCCAATCAGCATCAGGCGCTTCGGCTCAAGATGGGCCGCAAAATAGCGCTGCGCCAGCAGCAGAGGATCTTCGCCTTGGCTCAGGTCATACACCAGCAGCAGCAGGTCAGCCTGCTCAATTTCCTGAATGGCGCGGCGGATGCCTTCCTTCTCCACTACATCGCCGGTTTCGCGCAGGCCTGCGGTATCGGTCAGGGTAATCGGCAGGCCATTCAGGCTGATGATTTCATGCAGCACATCGCGGGTTGTGCCGGCAATATCGGTGACAATCGCGCGCTCAGTGCCCGCCAGCGCATTCAGCAGGGAAGACTTGCCGGCATTCGGCTTGCCGGCAATCACCACCTGCAGGCCTTCGCGCAGCAGCTGGCCTTGGCGCGCAGACTGCTGCACCTGCGCCACCGATGCGCTGACCTGATCCAGCAGCGCTAAGATTTTGCCGTCCGCCAGAAAGTCGATTTCCTCTTCCGGAAAATCAATGGCAGCCTCCACATGCAGACGCAGATGAATCAGGTTTTCCAGCACCGCATTGACTTTAGCTGAAAATGCGCCCTGCAGGGAGCGTACCGCAGAGCGGGCCGCCGCCTGAGAAGTCGCGTCAATCAAGTCGGCAATCGCTTCGGCCTGCACCAAATCCAGCTTGCCATTTTCAAAGGCGCGCATGGAAAATTCACCGGCTTTGGCGGACGCAGCGCCCAGTTCCAGCAGGCGCGCCAGCAGCGCATTTTGAATCACCGGGCCGCCGTGGCCCTGCAGCTCCACCACATCTTCGCCGGTAAAAGAGTGCGGATTGGGAAAGCAGATGGCCAGCCCCTCATCCATCACTTCGCCGCGCTCATCCAGAAACTGGCGGAAGCCGGCATAGCGGGCCTTGGGCAAAGCTTTCTGCGTCAGCGCTTCAGCAATGGCGTAGGCTTTAGGTCCAGACAGGCGAATGACCCCTACGCCGCCGCGGCCCGGCGGTGTGGCAATTGCAGCGATAGTGGTTCGATTGTGCATAACATTCACCTAAAAATACTCAAACAGCGGCCAAAGAAAAATCCGCCTAAGATTACCATCTTAAGCGGATTTATTCAGCTCGTCAGCAGCACTTAGTTTGCTGAGTCCGCTCCGTCACGCTTATCGCGCTCTTTGGCAACGCTCTTATTGATCAAGCTCTGCTGCAGAATCGTGATGCTGTTGTTGACAATCCAGTACAGCACCAGGCCGGCCGGGAAGAACAGCATGAAGACCGTGAAAAGAATCGGCATGACCTTGAACACTTTCGCCTGCATCGGATCAGCCGGCTGCGGGTTCAGGCTCTGCTGGATGAACATGGTCGCGCCCATCAGCAGCGGCAGGATGAACCACGGGTCCATTGCCGACAAATCCTGAATCCAGCCCAGCCACGGCGCATGGCGCAGCTCAACGGACTCCATCAGCACCCAGTACAGCGCAAGGAAAATCGGCATTTGCAGCAGCAGCGGCAGGCAGCCCGACAGCGGGTTGACTTGCTCGCGCTTGTAAAGCGCCATCATTTCCTGAGAGAAGCGCATGCGGTCTTCGCCGAACTCTTCCTTCATGCGCTGCATTTCCGGCGCAATCACGCGCATTTTCGCCATTGAGCGGTAGCTCTTAGACGACAATGGCCACAGAATCAGCTTCACAAGAACCGTCAGCAGGATGATTGACCAGCCCCAGTTGCCGATCAGGCCATGGAAGAACTGCAACCCGAGGAACAGCAGCTTGGCGATCGGCCATAGCCAGCCATAGTCTACAGTCTGGTTCAAGCCTACAGCCAGGTCCTTCAATTCAGACTGAATTTTAGGACCTGAATAGAAAGTCGCATCCACTTCAGCTGCCGTGCCTGCAGGCACATTGATGGTTGGCGAAGTAAAGCCGATGATGTTCATGTCATCATTGGACTTGCGCGATTCCAGCTTGGCTGCAAATGGCTGGCCGTCAGCCTGAGTCAGCTTCAGCTCGCCCGGCACCCAGGCGCTGACAAAGTAGTGCTGCACCATGGCAACCCAGCCGCCTTTCGCTTCAACGCTTAATTTTTCATCATTGAAGTTGGCAAACTTCAGCTTGTTGTAATGCTCGTCAGGCGAACCCCAGGCGCCGCCCAGGAATGTGCCCAGCGTGAAAATGCCCTGATCGGACTTGCCCGGATCTTCAGAATTGTCACGCTTCAGCTGGCCGAACATCTGGCCTTGCCAGTTCTGGCCGCTGCGGTTGACAATCTTATGGCTGACGGCAATCGGATATTCACCCTGCTTAAAGCTGAAAGTTTTAATCACTTCTACGCCATCGGCAGTTTTAAACACCATTGGCACAGTCAGGACTTGTTCCGCCTTGCCGTCTTTGCCCTGCACAGGCTTTGCGTCAGCCAGGCTGTAAGATGATTTTTCAATCTCATACGCCGGGCGGCCGCTGCGGCTGCTGTCCGGGCCATTCAGGCCGATTAAGCCGGACTGGGCAACATAAGTGCGCTTGGCATCGCTTTCCAGCATGACAAACGGCTCATCGCTGTTTTTGTTTTTGTCATGATTGAGCAATTCAACACGGACGATATCACCGCCTTTAGGATTAATCCAAAGATGGTAAAGGTCAGTTTTCACTGAAATAAGCTGTTGACTTACAGGTGCAGTGGCGTCTGCTGTCTGCTGCGCTGCGATATTTGCCTGCGGCACATCTGATGATGCGGCAGCCGTTTGGCCATTTGGCAGGTCTGCAGATACTTCATGCGACACAACTGCAGCTTTTTGCTGCGCTTTGCTGTCCGCATGACCGTAATCTTTTTGCCAAGCCAAAATGAGCAAATATGCGACAACAAACATGGCCCCGAGAATTGCAATCCTGGCCCATTGTTGCATATCTATTACCCCAAGTGGTGAGAGTGATTTTGGTTCAATAAACGATCACGAAAGGGTACAGCAACGTGAAGCGTTTGAGAATCTATTTGCTGAAATGAAATAAAACGAA
>NZ_JAVXCI010000049.1:7816-21763 GCF_036659555.1 Acinetobacter sp. | reverse complement strand
TGGCACAACGTGAGTTTGGAAACCGTCGATTTGCGCAGTGATTTCAGCAGCTTTAGCCGTGTCGCCCGCTTCGTTTGCTTTTTTAAGCGCACGGAACAAGTCGTTTAATTCTTTCGCATCAGCTTGACGCAGGAAAGTGTAGATTTCTTCGATCAATGCAGGCACTGAAGTTTTTTCGTGCATAGATTGGTCAGGAAGCGGACCGAATTCTGAGCGAAGCGCAGCAACCATCCAGCCTGAAAGGTAGATGTAGCGGCGTTCAGTCGTACCGAAGTATTTTTTGTTCGCAATCATTTTTTGCTGTGCGATGAAACCGTGCCAGCAGCCTAAAGACTGAGTATATTTGCTGCTGTCAGCATCATAAGCAGCCATATCACGACGCATAATCGCAGCTGTGTATTTCGCAATGTCCAAACCGGTTTTGAAACGGTTTTGAAGTTGCATACGCGCAGCATCTTCAGCACTGATGTCTGCCCAAGTATTGCCGAATTTTGCTTTTAATTCGCGGATTGCATCAATCGCTGTTTGGTATGTAGTCATGATATTTCCTGTAATAATATTAGGATTTCATCAATCGAAGGGCTTAAACCGCACTGATAATATTTGTTCAGATTTTCAGCACTTCGTTACGATGAATACAGAGTAGTTTGAGTTAAAAAATTAATCCAATAGTCTGGCTTAATTTTCGGTATTTATTTAAAAAATATGTAGATTAAAGTCGTATTATGATTCGGGCTTAATTCCTTAAACCGCTGTTTTAACTATATAATAAACTTCAGCGAATTGCGCGCGCATTCTGCAGATGCCGGCTTTTTCTTTATTCGACTTAAGTCTTGGGCGCATGGCATTTCTGCAGCGATTTGCATTTTTGGCGCTTCAGCGGCGGTTTCAGGCAGATTTCAGCTGTACTGGAAGAACGGCTTGCCTGTGCATAAAAAGCGCGGTAAAAGGATAATATTCAACTAAAACCCTGCCCTTTGGCCTGTTTAGCGGCCGCAGTGCAATTCAAGGCCAAAACAAGCTGGATAATGCCGCTTTAAGCCCAGCCTGAACATCAGGCGATTCAAGCCGCGGCTGAGGTTCAGCCCCCTCCGGCCAGTGCCTTTTTTTTCATCGGCATTCTACACAACACATGGCAGTTATGGCATAATCAAAATAATTTCATGAGTTTATTTTCGGTATTTTTTTTATGAATCTGGAGCGGGTCGATCTCAATCTACTAATTTACCTAGACGTACTTCTTCGTGAAAAAAATGTAACCCGCGCCGCAGAGCAGCTGGGCGTTACCCAGCCCGCAATGAGCAATATTCTCCGCCGTCTACGCAATTTATTTAATGACCCGCTTCTGATCCGCTCTTCTGAGGGCATGACCCCTACCGAACGCGCCTTGGAACTGCAGCCGCGCATCCGCGATGCCTTGTCCGACCTGTCGATGATTTTGGAACCGCGCACAGAGTTCCGCCCTTACACCTCGAACCGCGTATTCCGCATTATGACCTCTGACTATGCCGAAGCCACGCTGGTTCCGCGCTTAGTCAAAGCCCTGCGCTCAGAAGCGCCGAATGTGGTGCTGGACTTTCTAACCCCAAGCGATGTGTCCTACCGCGACATGGAACAGGGCAAAGTTGATCTGGCCATCAACCGCTTCAATGAAATCCCGCAGAGCTTTCACCAAGTCCTGGTTTGGCGCGACAGTTTTTCCTGCCTGCTGAACGGCAAGCATCCTGCCGCCAGCAATTTAAACCTGAAAAGCTATTTAGATGCGCAGCACATCTGGGTGTCAAAAACCGGCATGGGCGTCGGCTTTGGCGTCAACCCGGAAAAGCAGGCCGGCTTGGGCTGGATTGATCAGGCTTTGGAGCGCATCGGCCAGAAGCGCAAAATTTCAGTATTTACCCGCCATTATCAAATGCCGGGCCTGCTGGCTGCCAATGTGGATTTAATTGCAACGCTGCCGACCCGCATTGCGCGCCTCCAGGCGAAAAGCCAGAACCTGCTGCTGAAAGATCCGCCTTTCTATATTCCGGAATTTGAATTGAAGATGGCATGGTGCCCGCTGTTGCACCATCATCCTGCGCACCGCTGGCTGCGCCAGCTGATTCTGTACGTTGCCCGCCAAATGATTGAAGAAGAAAACCGCGAATTCCTGCTGAATAATTCCCAGTTTTCGCACTATTAACCATAATTAATCTTAAATTCTTCTTTTTTAAGCTTATACTGTGACTTGAGGAAATAACTGGCTTATTCCCTCAAGTTTTTCCGTGTTAAGAATATCCATAATAATGATGATCCGCAGGTGGATTTGTGAGCCTCTTCCAGAATATCGTAATCATCGCCATCCTTATTGCCGGAGCCGGTTTCTTATCATTAACTGAAATCGCCCTGGCCGGAGCGCGTAAAGTTAAACTTAAAATTCTTGCAGAATCGGGCGATGAACGCGCGCAGAAAGTTCTGGATCTGCAGGAAAACTCCGCCGATTTCTTTGCAGCCTCGCAAATCGGCCTGAATGCTGTCGCCATTCTGGGCGGTATTTTAGGCGAAGGCGCTTTCCGCCCTTATTTCTTCGAATTCGTTTCACGCTTCTATGCCGGCAGCTGGGCGCAAACGGCCAGCTTTGCGCTTTCATTTACTTTAGTGACCTCTCTGTTTATTCTTTTTGCTGATCTCATGCCAAAACGCATGGCCATGATTGCGCCGGAAAAAATCGCAGTTTCCGTCATCAACCCGATTCAGATTTTCATTACAGTCTGCCGCCCGCTGGCGTGGATCATCAATGCGGTCGCCAACCTGCTGTTCCGCTTATTTAAAGTCAATACCACCCGCGATGACAACATTACCTTTGACGATATTTCCGCAGTGATGGATGCCGGCGCGCAAGCCGGCGTGCTGCAGAAGCAGGAACACCACTTCATTGAAAATGTGTTTGAGCTGGAAGAGCGCAATGTGCCTTCCAGCATGACCACGCGTGAAAATGTGGTGTTTTTCACCTTAAAAGAGTCCGAAGCCAGCATCCGCCAGAAATTGGCGGAATACCCGTATTCAAA
The DNA here is from genome assembly GCF_036659555.1 of Acinetobacter sp. Lineage (GTDB taxonomy): Bacteria > Pseudomonadota > Gammaproteobacteria > Pseudomonadales > Moraxellaceae > Acinetobacter. The sequence goes on along the minus strand of NZ_JAVXCI010000049.1, from coordinate 18,719 downwards.
GTTTTTAGTGTGCAGCGATGATATTGACAGCGTCATTGGCTATGTCGACGCCAAAGATATTCTGGTGCGCATTCTGAACAATCAGTCCCTGCTCCAGCTGAATGAAAACACCATCCGCAATGTGCTGACCATTCCAGACACCTTAACCCTGTCAGAACTGCTGGACCGCTTCCGCTCCACCAAAGAAAAATTTGCGGTGGTGATTAATGAATACGCCTTAGTTGTCGGGGTCATTACGCTGTCCGACATTATGATTACCGTCATGGGCGACTGGGTCACGCCGATTGAAGCCGAACAGCAGATCATTAAGCGCGACAACAATTCATGGCTGATTGACGGCAGCACCCCGATTGAAGACATTAAGCATGCGCTGGAAATCGATGAAATGCCGGATGAAGAAAACTATGAAACGCTGGCCGGCTTCATGATGTACCGCCTGCGCAAAATCCCGCGCCCGGCTGATGCAGTGATTTTCGATGGCTACAAGTTTGAAGTGGTCGATGTGGATCATTTTAAAATTGACCAGCTGCTGGTGACCCGCCTGCTGGAGCAGCCGGAAGCGCCAAGAGAAGAACCGCAATAAGCCGGCTATTTTTGCCAGCGGCCTACTCTGCCTGAATTGCCTGCCAGCCACTATTGCTGTTTTGTTTTTACCTGAACGGAAATGCAGGCGGTAAAAAAGCGCCTTCAGGCGCTTTTTCATTCATTCATCCGCAATCAGCGCTTGCCGATCAGCGCGTCTAAAACCGCTTGATAATGAATGGAGATATCTTCCGCTAAAATGCTGTAAGCGTTGTCAAACTGCACCATCGGCCAGCCTTCTTTCCAGAAAGGGAAGATATTGTGCAGATCGCGGGTCACGGTCGCATCTTCGCGGCTAATCGCCTGAGCCACCTGCGCCAGCACTTGCGCTGTTTCAGCGCCGTCAATCGCCAGATAATCAATGCCGCGCGCTTTTAAAATGCGGATGCGGTCTTTTTTATAGCGGATTTTCTTGCTCTGCCCTTCATTCAGCTGCAGCGCCAAAGTCACCGCTTCAACAAATTTTTCCTCAAAAGAATGGCTTAAAGCCACTAAGGCCTGCTTATGCGCCTCCTGACGTCCCGCTTTGCCGCCATTGCGGATAATGACTTGCGCTTCCGCATCCAGTTCATCATTTTTCATAGACGTTAAAATATCTAAGATTTCAATAGCGCTTAAATTTTCAGGAGATTGGTCAGCCATAGCCTGCCTGTGAGTACAATTATAAAAAGCTATTTTCTCATATTTCTGCCGGCAAAAGTGGAATATCTGCCGCCCTGAAGTGAATCAGCGCAAAATTCCGGTGCCTTGCTGCGCAAATTAAACTATATTGAGCTTCAAGTTTTGGAAACATTGCACCTTGCATGATTAAAGACCAACAAGCCGCCCTCTTTCTGCAGGAGCTGAAGCTGCAGTATCCGGCCGCATTCAAGCGCAATTACCTGCTTTACAGCATGATGAAAACCAAAGGGCTCTTGGATGAACTGAAAGAGCTGATTCCCTGGCTGCTGGCCGCCATGATTTTTGTTTCCATCAGCATGAGCCTCGGCGCCTATCTGGAAAATGCCTGGCCGGATTTGGGCAGATTCCGCGCGCAAGGCTTGGCCGTCCTTAGCATCATGCTGTTTTTTATGCTGATTACGCCTATCGTGATCAAGCAGATGAAGCACAGCTCCGTTTCGCTGTACCGGCAGCTGCGCCACACCCCAGCCAAACTGGCGGGCATTATTCTGCTTCAGGCCATCAATATCGCCTACATTGAAAGCAGCTTTCTGCAGTCGCTGCTGTTTATTCTCGCCATGAGTTTCGGCTTTGTGCGCTTCTATAAAGAAAATTTATTTCGGGAGCACAGCAGCAGCCATCAGCACTATTATCTGCAGGAAACCCGCCGCGTATGCTTCTGGTCCTATAAGCAGGTGCTGAAAACCCAATGCCGGCTGTTTTTCAGCAAGCGCGGCTCAGCTAAGGCGCAACGCTTAAAGCAGCAGCTGGAACGCCTGCAGCAGCTGCATGCCGATACTTTGCGCTTTGAGCAGCGGCTGTGCAAAAGCTTAAAGCATGCAGATATAGAAACCTATTTAGACGGCATGATGAAATAAAAAATCCAGGCATGCATGCCCGGATTTTTTATGCTTCAGCGCTGATGATGCTGGAACTTTATGCAGTTTCCGCCAGATCCAGCACAGGCTGCAGCGCTGCGTCAAACAGCAGGGTTTCAGCCTTTGAGGCATCCAGGCTGTAGGCTTTCTGCTGCACAGTGTCTACAAAAATCCATTCCGATTTCACCTGTTGCGCATCAAAGCTGACTTTCAGATAGCCGCGCTGATTCAGGTTGCAGTATTCCAGCTCATCAATCAGCAGGCTGAAGGCCTGCTCAAACTGATGCAAATCCGCATCGCTGATCTGCAGGTATTTTTCCAGGCCCGGCGATGAAACTGAGCTGGCCGCCAGCTCAATGCCGACCTGAGCTCCGTCTTGATCATGCAAAGCTGAATGCCATGCATTATGCGTGTCGCCCGCCAGCACCACCACCTTCTTCTGCAGCGCTTTGCAGATGCCGTACAGCGCTTCGCGCTCATAAGCGTAGCCGTCCCATGCGTCCAGATTATAAGGCGCGGCGGTATTAATGCGTTTTAGCTGCTCTTCTGTTAAAGTTCCCGGCGCCATCATCTGCTGAATTTTAATCGCGCTGAGCTCAGCAATCATCTGCTTAATTGCCAGCAAGTCACTCGGGCCAGCCTGGCCGCTTTGCACTTTTTCCAGCATCAGCAGGATTTCAGCCGGAATCCACATCTTGGACATCAGCACCTGCTGGCCTAAAACATTCCATTTTGCCGAAGACTTCGCCAAAGAATCATGCAGCCAGCCCAGCTGATCCGGCCCCAGCATGGTCCGCGCCTTGCTGTACAAATCGGCCCCAAACTTTTGCGCATCCAGCCCGTCAGCGGTCAGATAATCTTTATACTGCAGCTGTTCACTGCGCGCCAGAATGCGCGTATCCAGCATATTCAGCTGCACCAGATTGCCGAAGTCGAACTGGCGGTAAATGTTCAAATGGTCATTGGCGCTTTTAGGACGGATCGGCATCCATTCAAAATAAGCCTGCAGCGCAGCGGTCTTGCGCGCATAAAAATTCCCTTCATCCTGCTGATGATTGTCAGCGCCGTCCCGCCATGCATCATTGGCCAGCTCATGGTCATCCCAAATTACAATAAACGGATGGCGCTGATGCGCCGCCTGCAAATCGGCATCCAAGCGGTACAGCGCATAGCGCTTGCGGTAATCCGCCAAATTCAGCAGTTCCTTGTTATTGTCCGGCGCCAGCGTCCGCCCCAGCGCTTGCGCATTTTCCGTTGCATAGCCGCCTTGGCCGTATTCATAAATATAGTCGCCTAAATGCAGCACGGCATCGACATTCTGCTTGGCCATTTCCTTATACACATGAAAATAGCCAGCTGGATAATTTGCGCAGGAACAGACTGCAAAGCTGACCTGTTCCGCAGAAGCCGGCAGGGTTTTGGTCTGCCCGACAGCAGAGACGGCATTGCCGAATTTAAAGCGGTAAAAATAGCGCTGCGCCGGCTTCAGACCCGCGGCGTCAACATTCACGGTAAAATCAGCGGCGCTGCTGGTCTGAACTTTGCCGGAACTGACCAGCGTTTTAAACTGCTCATCCTGCGCGATTTCCCATGCCAGCTCCAAGCGCAGGCTTTCATCCTCAGGGGTGATGCGGGTCCATATAATCACCCGGTCCTGCTGCGGATCACCGCTGGCCACCCCATGCAGGAACTGCACTTTGGCGGCAAGCGCGCCGTTTTGATCATCATCGCTGCCGCAGGCGGTCAGCCCGACAGGCAGGCCTGCTGCCCCGAACCCCGCCAAGGCTTTCTGAATCATTTCGCGGCGGGAAATTTTACTTTTCATCATTTGTCTGAGTATCCGGTTTTTTCAGCCTAAACTAGACAAGGCCTATTGCACTTTGATCTCAGATTGATGAATTAAATATGACAGCAATTATCCGGCTGAAGTGTTCTGCGTTTTTTTAAACATAAGCGCATGTTTTGCCTAAATTTAACTCAATCATCATGATTTTTTCTTGCCAAGCTGCGCAGCCTCCACTATGATTGCGCACATGCCCGAGTGGTGAAATCGGTAGACACAGGGGATTTAAAATCCCCCGCCCACAAGGCGTGCCAGTTCGAGTCTGGCCTCGGGCACCATTTTAATGCTTATTAAAATGGTGCAGTAAAGAACCCAGCAATATGCTGGTTTTTTTATGCCTGAATTTTTATAATCCGAACAATAACCGCCCAGATAAAAACAGCAATGAAAAAATACAGCCTTGCCGGACTCGGCCTGCTTCTGGCCTTTTCAGCAACCCAGGCGGAAAGCCCTGAAGCGGAAAAATTTTATGATAATTTTGCCGGAACCGTTAGCCAGCGTTCAGGCCAGCTGTTTTTGAAGCGCTGCGACTTAACAGCCTATGAATATCCCATGCATTTCAACCATGCAGAAGAGCAGTCCAAAATTGCAGGTTATTTAAAAAGATATCCAAAATTCTGGGTCAATATACGCGGCGATGTGCATGCAGAAAAAGAGGTTTATCATTTAACTGTAGAAGAGGTTTCCGAGCTTTACCCCGGGGAGAGCTGCCATCTGACCGATCTGCTCGATGAGCTTACAGCGCCGGCGGAAAATCCGAGAAGCTAGCGGGTTGGCATTGCAGACAGAAGGCGGCTCACCACTCCCTATTTACAATCAGTTCTTCCATTTCAATCTCCATATAGCCTTCCGACTGCGCCGCCATCATCATCGCCTCGGCAATATAATCGGCGGCGGCATCATCTAAAGATGAATCCAGATCTTCAAACTGCGGCTTCATCGCATTGATTGCAATGACCGCCTCATGGGCAAAATGGTAAATCTCGGCGTCTGACAATTCAGGCTTCGCCAGCTTTTTGGCAAACTGCTCAATGCACTGCTTTACTTCTGCAACCAGAATATCCGGGTAGTAGTCATCATCAAACATAGGGAGAAGCAAATCTGCAAACATACAGGCACTCGAAATATACAAAATAAGCGAGCCTGTATATCATATCGGCGCAAATTTACCAAATAAAACCCGGCGGAATGCCGCCTGACCGCCTGCCGGCTGCCTTTATCCAGCGGCCTGCACCGCCTGCCAGACCTTAACTGCATCCGCCATAGCCTTTACATCATGCGCCCGCACCATGCAGGCGCCCTGCTGCAGGCTCAATAGATGCGCTGCCACGGAGCCGGCTGCCCGCTGCTGCGCATCGGCGCCGCCCAAGGCTTCCCCGATAAAGCGCTTGCGCGAAAGCGCGGACAGAATGGGATAGCCCAGATCATGCAGTTTATGGAACTCATTCAGCAGCTTTAAATTCTGCTGCGCATTTTTAGCAAAACCGAAGCCTGGATCAATCAGGATATTCTCCGCTTTAACCCCAGCCTGCAATGCGTCATTGATGCGCTGCTGCAGCTCACGCATCACATCCGCAGTGACGTCATCATATTGATTCAGGCTGTTCATGGTAGTCGGTTCACCGCGCATATGCATAATGATCACCGGCACATTCAAGTCAGCTGCAGCCTGCAAAGCCCCCGGGCGGGTTAATGCGCGCACATCATTCCAGATATGCGCGCCGGCTTGAACTGCAGCGCGGATTACGTCCGGCTGAGAAGTATCGATCGAAATCACCGCACCCAGTTCAGCCAATTCCTCCACGACAGGCACCACGCGGCGGATTTCCTCTTCCGCCTCCACAGCAGATGCGCCCGGGCGCGTCGATTCTCCGCCCACATCAATCACTGTTGCGCCGTCGGCGATCATCTGCCGGGCATGCGCAACTGCCAGTTCTTTGCTGTTATGCCTGCCGCCGTCACTGAATGAATCTGGCGTTACATTTAAAATCCCCATAACATGCGGCACAGACAAATCAAGCTTTAAGCTTCCGCACGCTAAGATTTTTTTTGGCAAAGGCATTAACTGCATTCAATCGCTCCTGTTGTTCCTGCCGGCATTTTAGCAATTCTGCATCCTGCAGGGCTGAATTCTTTTCAGCTGCCTGCAGCCCAGCATTCAGCCGATAAAAAAGAGCCTCAATTGAGGCTCTTTTTATTTCAAATGCAATCAGCTTGCTGGCAATGGCGGCGGCGTTGCCGGGCCATCCGTTGGCTTCGCGTCAATCACAGGATTTTCCGCAACGTACACTTTCGGCGGCTGCGGTTCGCGGCCTTCCATAATGTCACGGATCTGCTCGCGGTCAATGGTTTCCCATTCCAGCAGGGCCTTCACCATGGCATGCGCAATATCCTGATTATTTTCAAGAATCTCACGCGCAACGCGGTACTGCTCATCAATAATGCGGCGGACTTCGGCATCAACCTGCTGCTGCGTCGCTTCAGAGATGGTGCGGCTGCCGATGCTGCCCATAAAGGATTGCTGAGAGTCATCTTCATACACCATTACGCCCAGCTTGTCAGACATGCCGTACTTGGTCACCATGGCGCGCGCCATTTTAGTTGCCCGCTCAAAGTCATTTGAAGCGCCGGTCGACATTTGATGAATGAAGACTTCTTCCGCAATGCGGCCGCCGAACAGGATTGAAAGCTCGTTCAGCATTTTGTCTTTGTAATGGCTGGTCTGGTCATGTTCCGGCAGCTGCCAAGTCACGCCCAAAGCCCAGCCGCGCGGCATAATCGTTACCTTATGCACAGGGTCTGTACCCGGCAGGATTTCAGCGACAATCGCATGGCCTGCTTCATGGTACGCAGTCGCGCGGCGCTCTTCTTCGCGCAGCACCATCGATTTGCGTTCCGGCCCCATGTACAGCTTGTCTTTCGCATCTTCAAAATCATGCATATCGACGGTGTTCTTGTTGCGGCGGGCAGCAAATAAAGCCGCTTCGTTAACAAGGTTCGCCAGCTGCGCGCCGGAGAAACCCGGTGTGCCGCGCGCCAAAACTTTAACGTCAACGCCTGTGGTAGACGGCAGTTTCTTCAAGTGAACATTCAGGATTTGCTCGCGGCCTTTAATGTCAGGCAAGCCCACCATGACCTGGCGGTCAAAACGGCCCGGACGCAGCAGGGCTTTATCCAGCACGTCGGCGCGGTTAGTGGCGGCAATGACGATAATGCCTTCATTGCCTTCAAAACCGTCCATCTCGACCAGCATCTGGTTCAGTGTCTGCTCGCGCTCATCATGACCGCCGCCTGTGCCTGAACCGCGGTGGCGGCCGACTGCGTCAATCTCATCAATAAAGATAATGCACGGCGCATGGCGTTTCGCCTGCTCGAACATGTCGCGCACGCGCGATGCGCCGACGCCGACAAACATTTCCACAAAGTCAGAACCGGAAATGCTGAAGAACGGCACTTTGGCTTCGCCGGCAATCGCTTTCGCCAGCAAAGTTTTACCGGTACCCGGCGGGCCAACCATCAGCACGCCCTTAGGAATTGTCGCGCCTAAACGCTTGAATTTTGCCGGGTCTTTTAAGAAGTCGACAATTTCAACTACTTCCTGCTTCGCTTCATCGCAGCCGGCAACATCAGAAAATGTCACTTTAATTTGGTCTTCAGAAAGCATTTTCGCTTTTGACTTGCCAAAGCTCATCGGGCCGTTTTTACCGCCTGCACCGCCGCCCATGTTGCGCATAAAGAACATGAATAGCAAAATAATTAAAAGCACAGGGAAGCTAGCAATGAGAAGCTGCATTAACAAACCTTGACGCTGCGGCGCTGTGCCTTCAACGACAACGTTATTTTTAATCAGGTTCGGCATCAGTTCAGGATCTTGAACCGCTGGACGGATACTTTCAAATTCAGAACCGTTGGATTTCTCGCCACGGATTCTTTCGCCGTCAATTGTGACCTGCTTAATTTGACCAGCATTCACCGCCGCCACAAACTCAGAATAGTTCATCGCTGTCGGCTGATTGCGGTCACTGACGTTGCTGAAGATCAGCACCAGCACGCCCAGTATAATGAGCCACAACACGGCATTCTTAAAAAGATCGCTCAAAGCTTTATTCCCATATCAATCTAATTCGATCATGCCCAACCAAGGGGTGACCCTAATATTTACGCTGCAGACCAGCTTTGCAATAAGTTAAAAAAGTACAAAATGCACAATTTTTAACGTGTTGGCAAGTAAACTTTACTTGAAACCTTTCTTGCGGCCCTGCCCTAAAAGAAATACTTCTTTTGAGCGCGCGCGAGAAGCAGCCGGTTTTGCCGTCTTCAATACATCAAAGTTATCAACAACCTGCTTGCGGAATTCATCAAAACCCGTGCCTTGGAACACCTTGACCAAAAACTGGCCTTTCGGCCCAAGCACCTTGTTGGCGAAGTCCAGCGCAAGTTCGCACAGATAAATCTGGCGCGGTTGATCTACAGCCTTATTACCTGATGTATTGGGGGCCATATCTGAAATTACAACGTCTACCGTGCGTCCGTTTAAAATATTTAACAATTTATCGAATACTTCCTGCTCGCGGAAGTCGCCCTGCAAAAAAGTTACATCCGGAAGCGCATCCATTTCCAGAATGTCTGATGCAATCACCAGGCCTTTGTCGCCAACCAGCTTGCCGGCAATCTGCGACCAGCTGCCCGGCGCCGCGCCCAAGTCAACCACCGTCATGCCCGGCTTAATCATTTTGTATTTTTCTTGAATTTCAAGCAGCTTGTAAGCGGCGCGCGCGCGATACCCTTCCTTTTGCGCTTTTTTTACAAAAGGATCATCTAAGTGCTCCCGCATCCACTCACGGCTGCTTTTGGATAATTTCTGGTTGGTAATGCGCGTCGCCATAACTCTCTAAATAAAAATAACTTCTAATTCTTGATTGTACGTGAAAAACACCGTAGTTGCAGTATGCATGTGTATCCAAATCGGCGATTCACGCCAGTTTTTTTCAATAATCCGCATCGATATTTTACGCAGAATTTAAAGCGTTTGATCTCCGCTTTTGCTATACTAAGCCGTTTTTAAAATCAGGTTACATTTATGGCGGCTTTATCTATTCAGGAACGTAAGCGTTTACGTCAAATCGGACATGCTTTAAACCCAGTTGTCATGATTGGCGACAAAGGCTTAACTGAAAATGTAATTGAAGAATTAGGCCGTGCGCTGAATGACCACGAGCTGATCAAAGTGAAAATTGGCGGCGAAGACCGTGAAGCGCGCGCGGCGCTGATTGCTGAAATTGCGCAGGCTTCCGGCGCTGAAGTTGTGCAGACCATCGGCAAAATTGCCCTGCTTTACAAAAAAGCAGCCAAGCAGAATCAAAAATTGTCCAACCTTGTCCGTCACGCGCATTTATCTAACTGATTTAGATTATGGCAAGTTACGAACTGAATGCGTTTGACCGCCGTTTTGAAGCCATCTCCCTGGTCGGCGCAATTGAGCAGCAAAGCCCCTATACGCTGAATGTAGGCTACTGGCTGCGCGACCCGAATCAGTATATGCAGTGGCCCGCCTTAGTGTCCGGCCATCCGCGTCAGGATTTCCTGTGGGAACAGACCTGCTTTGAAATTTTTATCGGCGTGCGCGGCGAGGATTTCTACCGCGAGATCAACCTCTCCCCGTCCCAGGCATGGCAAGCCTATCAGTTTGAAGAGTACCGCTATCCTGAGGATATGCCACCTCAAGCGGCTTATGATATTGAGCTGAATCAGCTCAAGCGCACCCACTACGGCATGAATATCAGCATTGATCTGGCTGAATTCATGCTGCAGCACAAGCTCAGCTGGCAGGATCTGTATGTCGGCTTAAGCGCTGTGCTTAAAACTGCCCAAGGCGAGCAGTTTTACGCCATGCAGCACAGCAGCCCCAATGCTGACTTCCACAACAAGCGGGACTGGCTGCATCAGTTCTAACAGCAAAAAGCAAAAGGACTTCCTTTTGCTTTTTTGTTTCTGTTTCAGATTCGCTTCCTGCAGGACAGCATGCCCACGCCATTTTTACACAGTCGAATCACCCGGAAGCTGAGGCCTATAATCAGCGCATAGCAAAAAGGGCAATGCATTTGCGCATTGCCCTTTTTGCTGCAGCTGGCCGCCGCATCATAATGCCTTAGCTTTTCAAAGGCTCTGATTTTTCCGCCTGAGGCTGAGGCTTTGAAGGCGCAACTTTTTTCCACGCTTCCAAAGTATTCTCTTTTGAGCGCTTATAAGTTTGCGCCAAATGACCTTTATGCTTTGAAGAAATCTGGCTGACATCCGCTTTCAGCTCTTTGCCCAGCTTAGAAATATCCTCAATCACTGAGTTCAATTCAGTTTTCACAAACGCTTTCAGCTCAGTTAAATCTTTTTGCGATGAGCCAAGCTGCACTTTCAGCTGTTCAATTTTCTGCAGCACATCCTGCTTCAGCTGGCGCAGCTGGTCCTGCACACCGGCGTTCAGCTGTTTCGCTTCTGCCTGAATTTTTTCCTTGCCTTCAGTAACCGCTTCCGCGGCATGCTGTGTTGCTTCTTTAGCTGCCTGTTCAAGCTGCTCTGCGCCATCTGCTGCGATCGTTTTCAGGGATTTCGCTGCTTCTGCCTGTTTTTGCGGTGCCGCCATGATCTTATACCTATAGTTATTCATGTGAAGCACAGCTTAAACTGATTTGATAAATTTTAATTTATGATTTGTCAGACAATAATTATTTGCTTACATTTTTTAACAATACCCAAAAAACAAACTTTCGGCTGAAATGCAAGCCCTTTATCTGACATATTCACAATAAATAAAATGGACTTCTCAGCGCTTGCTACGTATAATGCCGTGTTAAGTTCAAGCGAGCAGATGCAAGGAGGGTAGGTTTTAAATTAGCCTTCCTTTTTTTTCGTCTACTCGCTTTTTTACAGCCTAAATTTCAGGAGC
>NZ_JAVXCI010000049.1:6664-7715 GCF_036659555.1 Acinetobacter sp. | reverse complement strand
TGAAGTCGTTTTCAACACTGCCATGACTGGCTATCAAGAAATTTTGACTGACCCAAGCTATGCGCAGCAGCTTGTTACTCTAACTTACCCGCATATCGGCAACACCGGCTGCAATGATGAAGACGCCGAATCCGGCCGGATTCATAAAGTATGGGCCAACGGATTGATCATCCGCGACCTGCCTTTACTGCACAGCAACTTCCGGTCTACGCAGTCTTTAGGCGAATACTTAAAAGAACACAATGTTGTGGCAATTGCCGACATTGATACGCGCAAATTGACGCGCATTCTGCGCGACAAAGGCGCGCAGAATGGCTGCATCCTTGCTGGCGAAAACATCACTGAAGAACAGGCATTAGAAAAAGCGCGCGCATTCGGCGGCTTAAACGGCTTAGACCTTGCGAAAGAATGCTGCGACCCCGAAGGCTTCGAATGGACTGAAGGCTCTTGGACGCTAGGCCAAGGCTTCTCTCAGCCTGAACTTAAATTCCATGTCGTTGCATACGATTACGGTGTCAAAACCAACATCTTGCGTATGCTTGCAGACCGCGGCTGCAAATTGACTGTCGTACCTGCGCAAACTCCTGCCGCTGACGTGCTTGCATTGAATCCGGATGGCGTGTTCCTGTCGAACGGCCCTGGCGATCCAGCTGCATGCGGCTACGCAATTGAAGCTGTAAAAACCATTGTAGAAGATGCCCGCAACCTGCCTGTATTCGGCATTTGCCTGGGCCACCAGATCCTTGCGCTGGCTTCCGGCGCTAAAACTGTGAAAATGCCTCACGGCCACCACGGTGCAAACCATCCTGTGCAGAACCTTGAAAGCGGCACAGTGATGATTACTTCGCAAAACCACGGCTTCGCAGTGGAGGCAGAAACTTTGCCTGCAAACCTGAAAGCGACGCACAAGTCTTTGTTCGATCAAACCCTTCAAGGGATTCATCGCACAGACAAGCCGGCGTTCAGCTTCCAAGGCCATCCTGAAGCAAGCCCTGGCCCGCATGACTGCGCACCATTGTTCGATCATTTCATCGAACTTATCGAAGCATCT
>NZ_JAVXCI010000049.1:0-6600 GCF_036659555.1 Acinetobacter sp. | reverse complement strand
ATTAAAAGCATCTTAATTATTGGTGCAGGCCCGATTGTGATCGGTCAGGCGTGTGAGTTTGACTATTCCGGCGCGCAAGCATGCAAGGCGCTCCGCGAAGAAGGCTACCGCGTTATTCTGGTGAACTCTAACCCAGCGACCATTATGACCGACCCTGCAATGGCGGACGCAACTTACATCGAGCCAATCACTTGGCAGACGGTTGCGCAGATCATTGAAAAAGAGCGTCCGGATGCAGTCCTGCCGACTATGGGCGGCCAAACCGCGCTGAACTGCGCGCTGGCGCTGGATGAGCACGGCATTCTGAAAAAATTCAATGTTGAACTGATTGGCGCAACCAAAGAAGCGATTGAAAAAGCCGAAGACCGCAAACTTTTCGACATCGCGATGCGCAAAATCGGCCTTGAATGCCCTAAAGCCGATATTGCTGAGTCAATGGAGCAGGCTTTAGAAATTCAAGCGCGCTTCGGCTTCCCGGTGATTATCCGCCCGTCATTCACCATGGGCGGTTCAGGCGGCGGCATCGCCTACAACCGCGAAGAATTCCTTGAAATCTGCGAACGCGGTTTCGACCTCTCTCCAACCAAGCAGTTATTGATTGATGAATCTTTAATTGGCTGGAAAGAATACGAGATGGAAGTTGTCCGTGACAAAAACGACAACTGCATTATTGTCTGCGCGATTGAAAACTTTGACCCAATGGGCGTGCATACAGGTGACTCGATCACCGTTGCTCCTGCGCAAACATTGACGGACAAAGAATACCAATTGATGCGTAATGCATCTTTAGCGGTGCTGCGTGAAATTGGCGTAGAAACAGGCGGCTCTAACGTTCAGTTCGGCATTTGCCCGGATACTGGCCGCATGGTTGTGATCGAGATGAACCCGCGCGTGTCGCGCTCATCTGCGCTGGCTTCTAAAGCGACCGGTTTCCCGATTGCGAAAATTGCAGCCAAACTGGCTGTAGGCTACACCCTTGATGAACTGAAAAATGACATCACCGGCGGCACAACGCCTGCATCATTCGAACCTGCAATTGACTACGTGGTAACAAAAATTCCGCGTTTCAACTTTGAAAAGTTCCCGCAAGCTGAGCCTGTGCTTACCACCCAAATGAAATCTGTGGGCGAAGTGATGGCGATTGGCCGCAACTTCCAGGAATCTGTAAACAAAGCGCTGCGCGGCCTTGAAGTTGGCGCATGCGGTTTTGATGAACAAATCGCTGTCGGCACTGAAGGCGCGCGTGAAAAGATTCTGGTTGAACTTAAAGTTCCAGGCCCTGAGCGTATCTGGTACATTGCTGATGCCTTCCGCCACGGCTTCACTTTAGAAGAAGTGTTCCAAGCGACGAAAATCGACAAATGGTTCCTGATCCAAATCGAAGACATCATCAAAACTGAAAATGAAATCAAAACTTTAGGTTTTGGTGATTTAAACGCAGACAACATCCGTTCGTTCAAGCGCAAAGGCCTGTCTGACCTTCGCATCGCGGATTTGATGGGCATTTCACAGAAGCAATTCCGCAAGCACCGCTGGAACTTGGGCGTAACCCCTGTTTACAAGCGTGTCGATACCTGCGCGGCGGAATTCGAATCTGATACCGCTTACATGTATTCAACTTACGATGAAGAATGTGAAGCCAAGCCGTCAGACAAAGATAAGATCATGGTGATCGGCGGCGGGCCGAACCGTATCGGCCAAGGCATTGAGTTCGACTACTGCTGTGTGCACGCTGCGCTTGCAATGCGTGAAGACGGCTATGAAACCATCATGGTCAACTGCAACCCTGAAACCGTTTCAACCGATTACGACACTTCAGACCGCCTGTACTTCGAACCAATTACACTGGAAGATGTACTTGAAATCGTGCGCACTGAAAAGCCTAAAGGCATTATCGTGCAGTACGGCGGCCAAACGCCGCTGAAACTGGCCCGCGCTTTGGAAGAAGCCGGTGCGCCGATTATCGGCACATCGCCAGATGCGATTGACCGCGCAGAAGACCGTGAACGCTTCCAGCAAATGATTCAGCGCCTGCAGCTGCGCCAGCCAAACAACAGCATCGTAAAATCTGCTGAAGAAGGCATTTCCGAAGCAGCTAAAGTCGGCTATCCGCTGGTTGTCCGCCCATCGTATGTACTCGGCGGCCGCGCAATGGAAATCGTGTATAACGAAGAAGAGCTGAAACGCTACCTTCGTGAAGCGGTTCAAGCGTCGAACGAAGCCCCTGTCCTGCTTGACCGTTTCCTGGATGATGCCACTGAAGTTGACGTAGACTGCGTATCTGACGGTAAAGACGTTGTGATTGGCGGGATCATGCAGCATATTGAACAAGCCGGCATTCACTCTGGCGACTCTGCGTGCTCAATTCCGCCTTACTCTCTGTCTGCAGAGATTCAGGACGAAATGCGCCGTCAAACTGTTGCCATGGCGAAAGAGCTGGGCGTTATCGGCCTGATGAACGTACAGTTTGCAGTTAAGGGTGAAGATGTTTACATCCTAGAAGTAAACCCGCGCGCATCACGTACCGTTCCTTTCGTATCTAAATGCATCGGCGAATCTTTAGCGAAAGTGGCTGCGCGCTGCATGGCAGGACAGTCGCTAGAATCTCAAGGTTTCACCAAAGAGATTATTCCGACTCATTTTGCTGTAAAAGAAGCGGTATTCCCATTCTCTAAATTCCCGGGTGTAGACCCAATGCTTGGCCCTGAGATGAAATCTACAGGCGAAGTCATGGGTGTGGGTAAAACATTTGGCGAAGCATTCTACAAAGCAGTGCTTGGCTCAAATGAACGCCTGCCAGGCTTGCCGACAGAAGGCGAAGTGAAGCACGCATTCCTGTCTGTCCGTGAATCTGACAAAAAATACATTGCTGATATTGCGAAGAAACTTGTTTCTTACGGCTTCAAGCTGGTTGCAACTTCAGGCACGCATGAAGTCCTCAGCAATGCTGGTTTAGCATGTGAACGTGTAAATAAAGTAACCGAAGGCCGTCCGCATATTGTTGACCGCTTGAAAAATGGTGAAATTCACCTTATTGTCAATACCACTGAGGGCAAGCGCGCTCAGTATGATTCAGCTGCGATTCGCCGCGCTGCATTGCAAGGCAAGGTTTATTACACAACCACCATTAACGGCGCTGAAGCGGTTTGCCAGGCTTTTGGAATTCAATTGCCAATGGATGTATACCGCCTGCAAGACCTTAGCAAAGCTTAATTAAGTTACCGGTAAGCCCCGTCACCTTATCGGTGGCGGGCTTTTTTCATTTTATAACCCTGTATTTTTTTAAATACCAATTTATGAGGGACAACAATGCAACGTTATCCTATGACTCCTGAAGGCAAACTTGCCTTAGAGAAAGAATTACATCAATTAAAAAGTATTGACCGTCCGCGCATTATTGCCGCCATTGCGGAAGCGCGCGAACATGGGGATTTAAAGGAAAATGCGGAATACCATGCTGCCCGCGAACAGCAGGGCTTCTGTGAAGGCCGCATTCAGGATATTGAAGGCAAGCTTGGCGCAGTTCAGGAAATTGACGTCAAAACGCTTGAACAGAACGGCCGTGTAGTTTTTGGCGTTACCGTGACCATTGAAAACCTGGACACTGAAGAGCAGAAGACCTACAAGATTGTAGGCGACGACGAAGCTGACTTCAAAATCAACAAAATCTCTGTGAACTCTCCGATCGCCCGCGGCCTTTTAGGCAAGAACGAAGGCGATGAAGCAAAAATCCAGACGCCGAACGGTGAAGTGGAATATGAAATTGCCAAAGTCGAATATCTTTAAGCATTAAAGATGAAATGACTTTCAAGCCCCTCTTTTGAGGGGCTTTTGTTTTTTATGCATTTATATGCCTATAATTCAGCCAGCAAGGCATGAACATAAAATTATGGATGAGCGCTTAATACAGGCTTTTTATTATGCGGCTGGGGGTATTTTCCTCGGCATTATGATTGCCATTGCATGGTCTTATGTTGTTGACAGCCATGCCAGCCCGGTGCGGATCATTTTCATCACAGCGCTTATCTGCGGATTGCTCGGCTTTCTGTTTCCGAAGCAGATTCCGCACTGGTTTAAAGCTTTGTGGAATTTTTTCAGCTGAAAGCCGCGGCTGATTTTTTAGCCGGCATACCTCATCCTCTTTAAAAGCAGATTAAATCCTCTTCTGGCGAAGCAGCGTTTCCCGCCTTTTTCAACGCGCAGTGAAATACGCTATAATCCGCCAACCTCTGCCGCGCTGTACTGCCATGCCTGAACAACTGATTAATTCCCCCGTAAAACACTGGTGTGAGTTTGAATTCATCTCTAAAACGGTGAAGAATCCGAATATTCATATTAAAGGGAATTACAGCTATTACAGCGCCTATTGGGATCAAGGCTTTGAACGCTGCGCGGTGCGTTACCTGCATGACAAGCCCGCGACAGCTGAGAAGCCGATTGACCAGCTCTATATCGGCAATTTCGTCTGTTTTGGCGCTGAGTGCGTGATTATGATGGGCGGCAACCAATTGCACCGCACCGACTGGATTTCGGCCTTTCCGTTCGATACACGCAGTTTTGTGCCTGCTGGCGACACCGTAATTGGCGACGGCTGCTGGATTGGCTCCCGCGCGATGATTATGCAAGGGGTTACATTGGGTGAAGGCGCCGTGGTGGCTACAGGCGCAGTCGTGACCAAAGACGTTCCGCCTTATGCTGTGGTGGGCGGCGTGCCTGCCAAAATTATTAAGTACCGCTTTCTGCAGGAAGATATAGAAAAACTGCTTTCACTGAAGCTGTATGACTTAGATGAAAAGCAGTTTTTAAAGATGCGGGAAAAGTTGCAGACGGAAGATGTTAATTCTCTTTTTGATTCTTTGAAATAAAGCCAGATTCAATATAGTTTTTCCAGCTAGGGACTAAATCATTTGATTTACTTAATTCAGTCACCGAATAATCTGAATATAAATTTAAAAGAGCTATTTCCTTTTCATTCATCTGCCCAGCCGTTGTATAGTATTTAATAAAATTTTCTAATTGGTCAGCTAAATCCAGAACTCCAAAGCTGGTGAACTCATATTTGCGCTTTAAAGTACTGATTAAGTTTCTAGCTATGTAGTCATCAGAACCCAAATTAGAAATATTACCTGACATATATTCTAATAATTTCCTTAAAACACCTCTAAAGTATTGGACTGTATCTTTAAAATCATTATCAAATATAATTGCAATCAAAATCATATCTTTATTTAAATCACTTGTTTTTAAAAGCGCATATTGGTTTATTTTTCTTATTAGTTCACGTGAATTGTAGTTTTTGTATAATTGCAATGCCAATACCCAAAAATAAAAAGCACTAAAATGCTCTCTATCTTCGATTTCCCCTATTCTAAAAAGTTGCTCTTTTAAGAGCATTTCATAATTATTTAATTTATCCAACTGAGGGAATTTAATTGTAAAATCAATGAATTTTGCAAAATAATCACCATTCGCTTCAACAGCATATCCATACAAACTATGCACAGACTGTATAAGTTGCGGTTTATTCATCACCAAAACAAATACAATTTTCGGAATATCAAAAAAATGTTTAATCCGCTCAATTAGACGAATTGCAAAATCAGGACGGCAACGGTCAAGTTCATCAATAATAAAAACCAAGGGCTTATTCAAGCTTTCCGCCAACTGAGCTAGTGTATTTTTAAAAGCGAACAACGATTGCTTTTCTTCTTCGTAACTATCAATTTTGTTTTGAATTGCCTCTGTGACTTTATCCCCAATATTTTCAGTCACTTTATCAATTGCATCATCAAGCTTATCTTTAATCGAATCACTATCAATTTTAACAAGTGGAATAATTCCACTTGTTAAAGCACAGCTAATCATAGAAGCAATTAGGGTTGGAGCAAGGGTTAAAAGTCCTTGCTGCATAACAGCAGCCGCTTTCTTGAATTTATGCACCAATCGCTTATCAGCAGTTTTATCAAGCTTAGATG
The DNA here is from genome assembly GCF_036659555.1 of Acinetobacter sp. Lineage (GTDB taxonomy): Bacteria > Pseudomonadota > Gammaproteobacteria > Pseudomonadales > Moraxellaceae > Acinetobacter. The sequence continues at coordinate 625 of NZ_JAVXCI010000049.1, read as the reverse complement.
CTATTTCAGAAGAAATGACTAAAAAAGGATCATCCAAATAATCATTCGCAAAAGCATCCAAATAAATCACATTATGGCTTTCATCTTCTAAATGCTTCTGCCAATGCCTAACAAACCACGTTTTACCCTCGCCCCAGCGTGCATCCAAAGCTAATACAGCACCGCATTGCAGACGGTCAACATAGTTTGTGAGCTGAATGCCTAAGCGCTTACGGTCCCAAAAATCACCTTCCCAAGCTTGTTGAATATTATCTAGATCTGTACGAGACCAATTGAGCTGATTATTTGCAGACATTTTTAATTCATTATTAATAAGTTAAACATAAGCTATCTGAACAGAAAATTTTAATCAACTTATGAAACAGCAAAACCTGCAGGCAAAAAAATACCGCGTTTTGGAACGCGGTATATAAAAATGGTGGCTATGACGGGACTTGAACCTGTGACCCCCGCATTATGAGTGCGGTGCTCTAACCAACTGAGCTACATAGCCATAAACTGTGCGCGCATTATGCTGCTTTATTGCAAGTACGTCAAGTACCTAATGCGCTTAATTGATCAAAATTTAGTGAAGTGAGCCGATAAGCCGGGTTCTGTCGAGAACGATCATTCCTCTAGGCGCATA
>NZ_JAVXCI010000048.1:0-21996 GCF_036659555.1 Acinetobacter sp. | reverse complement strand
CCTGCAAAGCAAGCCATCAAAATGCCGAGAATCCATGCAAAATACCACATAATTTACTCTCCTGCGCATAGCCTCAGTAAAGGCTATGCGAATTCTCTTGGATGTGTTTGTTAGTAACAACGCCCCACATTTTGTAGTAGCACCAAGTGGTGTAGCACAAAATGAGCGGAACAAAGATGCAGGCAGCAACTGTCATTACGGTTAGCGAGTTTTTACTGGCCACGGCATCCCACATCGTCAAGCTGACCGTTGGGTTGGTGCTTGAAGGCATGAGGAATGGGAACAATGAGAAACCGGCAGTTAAGATTGCGCCTGTTACAGCCAGTGAAGTGCCTAGGAAGCTTAAGCCTGCTTTGGCTTTGCCTGCGGCTGCAATCACAATCAATGCGCCTAAAATAGCCATAATTGGCGCAATCATGGTGATTGGATAAATGCTGTAGTTATTCATCCAGCCTGGGTTGGCGTCTGTAATAACCTGCTTCGCCAGCGGGTTGGCAACGGCGTTGGTGTCAAATGGCTGTGCAAGCGTATAGCCTTGGATATTGCCAAAGTACAGCCAAGCGCCAGCCAGCAGGAAGCAGACTAAGAATACAATGCCCATAATTTGCGTGGCTTTTGCAGAGCGGGCGCGCAGGTCGCCGTCTGTGCGCAGCATCAGCCATGCGCCGCCATGCGCCGCCAGCATAGACAAGCTGACCAGGCCGCAGACTAAGGCAAATGGATTCAGCAGGGCAAAGAAGCTGCCTGTATAGGTAGAGCGTACAGTTTCATCCAGCTGGAATGGCACGCCAAGGAACATATTGCCGAATGCTACGCCAAAGACCAGCGCTGGAACTGCGCCGCCGATGCACAGGCCCCAATCCCAAGAGCTGCGCCATTTGGTGTTCTCAAGTTTGGAGCGGTAGTCAAAACCGACCGGTCTGAGGAACAGGGCGAACAGCACGAGGAGCAGCGCCCAGTACATGCCGGAGAAAGCCGTTGCATAAACCATAGGCCAGGCAGCGAACAGCGCGCCGCCGGCGGTAATGAACCAGACTTGGTTGCCGTCCCAGTGCGGCGCAATCGTGTTGATTGCGGCGCGGCGTTCGTCATCATTTTTGCCGACAAATGGCATGAGCGCCATAGAGCCCATATCGAAGCCATCGGTGAGGGCAAAGCCAATCAGCAGTACGCCAACCAGCACCCACCAGATTATTTTGAGCAGTTCATATTCAATCATGCTTGAGCCTCCTCATTTGCCTTGTTGGCAGCTTCAAGTTTTTCAAAATGGTATTTGCCAGTGTGAAGCGAACTTGGGCCAAGGCGAGAGAATTTAATCATTAAGTACATTTCAATGATCAGCAGCACAGTGTAGAACGATGCCAGAGCAATGATTGAGCCCCACACATCGCCAGTGCTGAGTGAAGATGTAGACAGATGCGTTGGCAGCACTTCACCGATAGTCCAAGGCTGACGGCCAACTTCTGCAACATACCAGCCAGTTTGCGCAGCAATCCAAGGAAGCGGCAGGCCGAATAAGGCAAACTTCAACAGCCAAGGCTTGTTTTCCGCATTGCGCTTGGCAACCGCAAAGGTGGCTAAAGCGAACAGCAGCAGCATTAAGAAGCCGGAAGCAACCATTGCGCGGAATGCCCAGAATAAACTTGGCACATGCGGAATAGTGTCTTTTGCAGCAGCTTTAATTTGCGCATCAGAAGCATCTACAACATTTGGCGTGTATTTCTTCAGCAGCAAGCCGTAGCCTAAGTCTTTTTGCGACTCTGCAAATGCTGCTTTCAGTTCAGGAGAAGTGTCGCCTGCGCGGAGTTTCTCTAACTGAGAGTATGCAACCATACCATTGCGGATGCGTTCTTCATGCTGCACGATAAGATCTTTGATGCCTGTGACTTCTTTGGTTGTCGAGCGTGTCGCAATAATCCCCATGACATATGGAATTTTTACCGCATAGTCCGTTGTCATGGTTTCTTTATTTGGAATGCCAAACAAAGTGAACGGCGCTGGAGCAGGGTGGGTATCCCATTCCGCTTCAATCGCAGCCAGCTTGGTTTTCTGCACATCGCCAATTTCATAGCCTGACTCATCACCCAGCAAAATAACTGAAAGTGTGGACGCTAGGCCAAAAACGGCTGCAATGGCAAAAGAGCGGCGGGCAAAAGGCAGGTCGCGTTTTTTCAGCATGTAGTAGCTGGAAATCGCCAGAACGAAAATGGCGCCAGTGACATAGCCTGCTGAAACGGTATGCACGAATTTCACCTGAGCGACAGGGTTGAAAATCAGCGCCCCAAAGTCTACAAGCTCCATACGCATGGTTTCATAGTTGAATGCTGAGCCGACTGGGTTTTGCATCCATCCGTTTGCCACCAGAATCCACAGGGCTGACATGTTCGAGCCAAGGGCAACCAGCCAGGTTACAGCTAAATGCTGCACTTTGGTCAGGCGGTCCCAGCCAAAAAAGAACAGGCCGATAAATGTGGATTCAAGGAAGAACGCCATGAGGCCTTCAATGGCCAGCGGCGCGCCGAAAATATCACCCACATAGTGTGAATAATAAGCCCAGTTGGTGCCGAACTGGAATTCCATGGTTAAGCCGGTAGTTACGCCTAGCGCGAAGTTAATACCGAAGAGTTTGCCCCAGAATTTAGTCATGTCTTTGTAAATTTCTTTGCCGGAAATCACATACGTGGTTTCCATGATGGCAAGAAGGAAAGCCATACCTAGAGTCAGTGGAACGAATATAAAGTGATACATCGCGGTCATCGCAAATTGGAACCGCGACAAATCGACCACGCTTTCTGAAATCATCAACGTGTCTCCTTGATTTGGGAAGGACTGCCGGCTATGCGCTCGGCAACTTGATTGTCAAAATCTTTAGGTATCGTAGGTGCATCAAACCAGATGTTTTTGATGGTCAGCAAAATAATGACTTTAATTATTAAAATAGCCGTTATTTCTCTGACAGCACGACGGTTAAAATCTTTGGGGACTAAGCTCATAGTGATAAGCCTATTATTTAAACTCAGTACCTATTATTAACAAAAGTTAACGAAAAATAAATAGGGTAAACAGTTAAAATAAAAATATATTATTATTTGTATTAAATACAATAACTTAAAATTGATAAAAGTTAAAAACTATACTAATAACGTTTATTTTAAAGTAGAGTAAAACGCTTGTATTTATATAAAATTATTCTGACTAATTTAGTTATATTTACTGTAAATTTAATCTGATTAAAATAGTTGGTTTTATATTTTAAAGCAGACTAAAACAATAGGGATTAATGTTTAAATATTCTTAACCTGCGCGCCAAAGCGAATGAAGTGAAAAGGCAGGAATGGCCTTTGTGCTTAAAAAACACTCAAATTATAGCGCGGTAATAAAAAAAGAACATGCATGCATGTTCTTTTTTTAGAGCGGACTTTTGGCTTAGAAATCGTAGCGTAAGCCTAAAGACAGGGCAGTCGAGTTTTCATCTTTAGCACCTTTAACGCCATTGCCGAAGCTGCGGCCTTCTTTCCAAGGAGTGATGTCGGTATTTTTGTCGTTCAGTACAGTCGCTAAGTTGCCGTAAACACGCAGGGTGCTGTCCAGTTTATGCTCTACACCTACGCCGATTAAGCTGGCATTGGCATCAGTTGCATCTGAATCACGGTAGAAGTATTCGCCACGCACAGATGTTTTAGGCGTGATTTTATATTCGCCTGCCACACCGAAAACTTGCGCATCCAGATTTCGTTTTGAATCATCAAACTGTGCAATTTGATACATTGCGCCTAGGTTGAATTCTTCAGTGATTTTATATGCGCCTGCAATACGGAATGCATCTCGGCTTGAGTCTACCGCTACAGGCGGAGTGCCAGAGGATGTAGTTGTATTGGCTGCGTTATCTTCATATTTTTCATATGCAGCGGCTATATCAATTGGGCCTGCTTTATAGGTTAAGGCTAGATCATACGCTTTATTGTCTTTTTGGCTTTCACCGGCTGCATCTTTTGGAATGTCAGTGCCTTTATTCATAGACATTGCTGCTAAAACATTGAAACCGCCGCCAAATTTTGGCGATTTATATTCGATGGTGTTGTCATTGCGCTCATCAAACTTCATGTCGCCAATACGGGTTACGTTGCGCACGTCACCAACCATGTCGCCAAAGAAGTTGATTGGGCCGCGGGCCACTTTAAATGGGCTGTCAAAACGGCCGACACGCGCCTGGCCGTAAGTATCGCTTTTTAAGCCAACAAAGGTATCGCGTGTAGAGAAATCTACACCTTTAGAATCGGCACTGCCGCTGGCAAAGTTAATTTCCTGCTCAATTTGCGCAAAAACATTCAAGTTATCATTAATTTTTTGGTCAACTTTGAAGCCTAAGCGAGAAGAGTTAGATGAAAGGCCAACTTCGTTGTAGTCTTTGCCGTCATCTAAATAATCTAAAGAAACGTGTGCACGGCCGTAAATTTTGACATCAGCTGCAGATGCCATTACCGGTGTAAGAATAGTTGCCCCGATTGCTAATGCACATAGAGTTTTTTTCATTTGAAGCTCCAGTAAAGACTTTTCGTCTTATCAATACGTTTTATCAGTAGCTTGGCTAAAAATAATTTCGCTATCTAATGGCGCTAAGTATTCATTACAAATAAGTCATTTCCATTAAGGAAATATTTCAGAAATATTAAAGTTAATCAGCGTGTTATTAGAATTATGTCAAGGTGTATTTGCTGAGAATGTTTTGATTAACAGACAGTTGCAGCGGAATTAACTCAGTTTTCATGCAGCCGTCATGCGGCCTTAATATTCGCAGCGGCGCATCTGTGCAAATCGTCGGCGCAAAAAAATGGAGCCGAAGCTCCATTTGAAACAGCTGCAAAAACCTGAAGATTTTACAGTTCTGCAAGAACAGCCTTGATTTTTTCCGCCTGCGCTTTAATTTTGTCCTGATCGCCCATTTGCGCAGCATGCCTGCCAAGTTCATGCACAGAACTTGGAATCAGGTGAAAGTGCACATGCGGCACGGTTTGGCCTGCAGATGCGCCTGACAGCTGCATCAGCACAATGCCTTTGGCGCTTAATGCGGTTTCAATCGCCTGAGCGACTTTCTGCACAATCTGAATAGTGTAGGCAGCATCCTCAGGCGGCAAGTCCAGCAGCGTCACAGCGGGTGTTTTGGGGATGACCAGCGCATGGCCTTCTGCCTGAGGCATAATGTCCATAAATGCAAGCACTTGGTCATCTTCATAGACTTTTATTGCCGGAAGTTCACCGCGTAAAATTCTTGCAAAAATATTTTGATCATCGTAAGCCATGGCTGGATTCCTTAAGCGTAATTGGCATGTAATTATTTACAGTTCAATTCTTTCTGACGTTCCTTGATGGCGTCAAGGCGCTGCTGTTCTTTTTCCGAGAATTTAGGCTTGGTGGTATAGCAATTTTCATTGCCGAATTTCGCCTTTGCTTCAGGGTCTTTAAAACAGAAGCCTTTAGATGCATAAATGACATCATGGTCATTTTTCAACTTTTGGCATTCCTGCTCAGAAGCGGAAGCTGCTGTAGAAGCCCCGATGAAAGTCACTGCACTGATAAACGCTGCAGCAGTAAATTTGTTCATGAGAGTTTCCTCTGTATTTGTAACAGTATGTATTACTATATCATCACAATATTAGGTTTCATTATGATTATTCAATAGCGAGTTATTACTCGATTGTAAGTTTACTCCATGTTTCATACATTTTTACAGCGCTGGAAAAATCACTGTTTGGCGCTGCGGTGTCGCTGGCGGCCTGAATCAGGCTTTGGGTTAAGGCAATAACCGGCGCCGAAAGCTTGGCTTGGCGGACTAAATCGATAGCAATGCCGGTGTCTTTGGCCAGCAGCGGCAGGGCAAAGGTGAGCGGAAATGAGCGGTTCATGACGCGCTGCGGCAGTATGGTTTCTGTGGCGTTGCTTTTGCCGCTGGAGGCGTTGATGCAGTCCAGCGCTTCATTTAAATTCACCCCATGCGCTTTCAGCGCGGTAAAGCCTTCCGCAGCCGCGCAAAGATTGACTGCCATGAGCATGTTGTTCACCGCTTTGACAGCAAATCCTGCGCCAGACTCGCCGACATGCTTAATCAGCTTGCCCAGCGCCTGCACAGCTGGCAGGGCGCGCTTAAAAGCCTGCGCATCGCCGCCAATCATGAAGGTCAGCGCTGCGTTTTCCGCGCCTATGGTTTGGCCGCTGACCGGCGCATCCAGAAAGTCCACATTTTTCGCTTTCAGCGCCTGCGCCAGCTTCTGCGCCGTTTCCGGCACGCCGCTGGTGCAGTCTATCCAAATTGCGCCGGGCTTGATTGCAAGGTTTTCAATCAGCGCTTCCACATCGGCGCTGGTCGGCAGGCATGAAAAAATCACATCGGCCTGCACCGCCTGATTCAGTTCGGCTGCTTGCGTACCGTATTCAGCTGCATGCTGTTCGGCCTTGCTGAAATTGCGGTTCCAGACATATACGGTGTCAAAGCGCTTCGGCAAATGCGCGGCCATGCGGTAGCCCATTGCGCCTAAGCCGATGAATGCAGCGGATTGAATCATGATAAAACCCTAATGATTTGCAGTTAATTTGATTGGTTTAATGGCGTCGATCTTTGTTCCAGCCAGGCGGTCAGCTTTGGCCAAAAAATATTGGCGCTTTTCTGACTGGACATTAAGCCTAAATGGCCGCCGGGGATCAGAGTAAACGTGACATCCTGGCTGCTTGTCAATCCGCCTAAGGGCGCGGCGGCGGCCGCTGTCACAATCTGATCGCTGGAGCCTGCGCCAATAAACAGGGAGCAGCTGATGTTTTTTAATTCGATAAGCTTATCTTCTAACTGAATAATGCCTGTTTTCAGCGGATTCTGCAGCCAGACATTCAGCACCATGTCCTGATTGATGCCGCCGGGGTAATCAATCATATTGTTCAGAAAGCTGCCCATGGTAGCGTGCTCGTACACGGTCTGCGTATTGGACAGGTTCAGCAGGAGCTTTTTCTGGCTGTTCAGCCAGCCCTGCGGGTCGAGCATTTTAAAGCCCAGCGCATTGAGCATGCCGGATGTGTGAATCAGGTGCTTGGGAATCTGGCCGCTGTACAGGGTTTTCTGCACCGTCTGATTGCGCGAGACCAGCCGGTTAATGCCCTGAAAGAGCTTGCCGATGCGCCCGGAAGCATAGCTGTCAATCGGGCAGCCTAAGACCATCAGGTTTTTAACGTGCTCCGGCTGATGCATGGCGGTGTAAAGGCTGACAAAGACGCCGGCCATGCTCCAGCCGTGCAGTGAAACGTACTGGCTTTGCGCATGCCGGCAGACCGCATCAATGCAGTGCGGCAGCGCATCATCAATAAATGACATGAAGTTCAGGAAGCGGTCGCGGTAGTTCAGCCTGGTCCATTCCAGCAGGTACACATCAAAGCCGCTGTGCTGGAAGTGCTTGACCAGAGAGCGGTAAGGGTACAGGTCATAAATCGCCATATTGATGGCCAGCGGCGCCACAAAAACTAAAGGCTCTTGATATTTTCTATCGGGCGAGGCATAGAAGCGGATTTTGCAGTGCTTGTATTCTTCAATCACTTCATAGGGATTGGATTGCGAGAGGATCATGGACTTGGTGTTAAACACGCGCGCAGAGAGGTGCTTCAGTTTTTTTTGCTGTTTCAAAAGTCTATTTTTCAGAGGATGCATGTTTTTATTAGCCTATGTCCTTGCAGGATTGATCGAAGTCTAAGCAATATTCGCTTATTATGCCTTGACCTGAAATAGCATAGGCGCTCAAAATGTTTGCAATTTTTAACAAAAGGCAGTCTTAGGACTGGGTAATGCTGATGAGCCGCCAAGACGATATCGAATACCAGCCGGATACCTTAGCGATCCGCACTGGCCATACACGCAGCTTTGAAGGTGAGCATGCTGAGCCGATCTATCTCACCTCTTCATTTGTCTATGCAAATGCAGCGGAAGCCGCGGCGAAATTTTCCGGTCAGGAAGCTGGCAATATCTATTCGCGCTTTACCAATCCGACCGTGGCGATGTTTGAAAAGCGCCTGGCGGCTCTGGAAGGCGCAGAGCGAGCAGTTGCAACCAGCTCCGGCATGGCGGCCATTATGGCGGTTGCAATGTCATTCCTGAAAACCGGCGATCATGTGGTGTGTTCACGCGCAGTCTTCGGCTCTACAGTGTCTTTATTTGAAAAATATGTGGCTAAATTCGGCGTGGCGGTCGATTTTGTCGATTTGACGGACTTGACTGCATGGCAAAATGCCGTTAAGCCTGAAACCAAATTGCTTTTTGTGGAATCGCCGTCTAACCCGTTGGCGGAAATTGCGGATGTTCAGGCCTTGGTGGATATTGCCCATGCCAATGATGCGCTGCTGGCGATTGACAACAGTTTCTGCACGCCGGCGCTGCAGCAGCCGATCAAATTCGGCGCAGACTTGGTGGTTTACTCAGCAACTAAATATCTGGACGGCCAAGGGCGCGCCTTAGGCGGCGCCGTGGTCGGCAGCCACAAGCTGCTGGAAGAAGTCTTCGGCTATGTGCGCACCACCGGCCCATCCATGAGCCCATTCAATGCATGGGTGTTCCTGAAAGGCCTGGAAACGCTGCGCTTGCGCATGCGGGCGCATTCCGAAGGCGCGCAAAAGCTTGCGGAATTTCTAAATGCGCATGACAAAGTGGAAAAAGTTTATTACGCTGGCTTGCCGGAGCATGCCGGCCATGAACTGGCGGCCAAACAGCAAAGCGGTTTTGGCGGCATCGTATCATTTGTAGTGAACGGCGGCCGTGAAGGCGCCTGGAAAGTGGTCGATCATACGCAGTTCATTTCAATTACCGGCAACTTGGGTGATGCAAAATCTACCATTACCCATCCTGCGACCACAACGCACGGCAAGCTTTCAGCGGAAGCAAAACAGGTGGCGGGCATTTGCGAAGGCTTAATTCGCGTGTCGGTCGGTTTGGAAGATATTGATGATATTATCCGCGATCTTTCCCGCGGTTTAGACCTCATCTAATTTAATTTAAGAAATTCTTTGTTCGGAGATTTTTATGAACATCAATATGTTGATGCAGCAAGCGCAGCGCATGCAAAAAGATATGGAAGGCAACGTTAAAAAAGCCAAAGAAGAGCTGGCGCAGACAGAAGTCCATGCTGAAGCTGGCGGCGGCTTGGTGAAAGTCACTATGACTTGCCGCAATGTTGTCAAGCGCATTGAAATTAACCCTGAGCTGCTGCAGGATGATGCGGAAATGATTGAAGACCTGATTGCGGCTGCCATGAATGAGGCAGCGCGCCAGGCGGAAGCCGTTTCTGAAGAGCGCATGAAAGCTGCCAACTCCGGCATGGGCTTGCCGCCGGGCCTTTCAGGCTTATTCTAAGGAACAGCAGCGCATGTTTAGTGATCGTTTTGATCAGCTTGTTCAGGCATTGCGCATTTTGCCAAGCGTCGGGCCGAAATCGGCCCAGCGCATGGCGCTGCACTTAATCATGAAGAATAAACAGGGTGCGGCCGGTTTGGCGCATGCGCTGAATGAAGCCGTCAGCTATATTCATGAATGCTCTATTTGCCACTCTTTAACCGAAGATGAAGTCTGCAATATTTGCCTGTCGCATGAGCGCGATGAGCAGATGCTCTGCCTGGTCGAATCTCCGGCAGATGTCATGGCGATTGAGCAAAGCGGCAGCTTCCGCGGCAAATACCATGTTCTGGGCGGGCATCTGTCGCCTTTGGACGGGATTGGCCCGGATGAAATCGGCATTCCGTACCTGCTGCAGCGCCTATCTGACGGCGCCGTGAAAGAAGTGATTTTAGCCACCAATGCAACCGTAGAGGGGCAGGCGACTGCGCATTATATTGTTGAAGCGGCCAAGCATCTGCCGGTGCAGATGACACGGATTGCGCAAGGCGTGCCGCAAGGCGGCGAACTTGAATATGTTGACAGCCACACCTTAAGCCAGGCGGTGCATAACCGCATGCGCATGAAGTAGCCATTTAATTATGAAGAATCTTTTACTAATAGTTTTTATATATTAGTAAAAGTTTTTTTTGGCTTGAAAGACCACTATAATCGAAAATATATAGTGAATATACTTAATTTTTTATCGATAATTATTATATATCGGTTAATATAGCCGAAAGAGCATCTAGCTATAGACTCCGCAGTTATGTACCAATTTATTCATCATCAGCAAGACTTGCAAAACGTACTCAGCCTTATGGATCAAAGTTCCGTTTACGGACTGGATACCGAATTCATCAAGGTCGATACCCTGTGGCCAAAATTAGGCGTATTCCAGATTAATGTGAATGGACAGGTGTATTTGCTGGACGGCGCGGCGCTGGATCTGACGGATTTCTGGAACAGGCTGTTTAAGGCGCAGCAGAATGTTTTTCATGCCTGCAGTGAAGATATCGATTTAATCTATCATTATGCGCAGCATAAAACGCTGGAAAACGTATTTGACACTCAGGTCGGCATGTCATTCTTAGGGCATGGCCTGCAGGTCAGCTACCAGAATGCCTTAAAAAGCATGCTGGATGTTGATATTGAAAAAGACCAGACCCGTTCAGACTGGCTGGCGCGCCCGTTAACGCCTGAACAGCTGATGTATGCGGCCAACGATGTGCATTATTTAATGCGGCTGTCCGATAAAGTCAAAGCGGAATTGAGCGCTAAGCACCTGCTGGACTGCGTGCTGGAAGATTGCCGCAATTTAACGCAGGAAATTGGCGAGGAAACCCCGGTTTCCATGCTGTATCTGGACGTCGGCAATTACCGCAATTCACGCCGGCAGCTGATGCAGCTGCAGCAGCTGGCGGTATGGCGCGAGCAAATGGTTAAGGCTTTGAATCAGCCGCGCAGCTTTATCCTGAAAAATGCTACCATGCAGGATCTGGTGGAAAAAAATCCGCGCAATCATTTTCAGCTCAGCGCAGTCAAAGGCATCCGCCCAAATATTGTGCGCGAGCACGGCAAAACCATTCTGGATCTGCTGAAGTACCTGCCTGAACAGCAGGCAGACTGGCCGCTGCGCATGGCGCGCCCAATCCGCCATTCATCCAGCGAAATCGCCGACCGGGTCGAAGCGGTCATTCAGAATATCTCAGAAGAAACCGCCGTGCCGAAAGAAGTGCTGATGCGCAAGAAGTGGCTGAATGCGCTGTATCAGCATGTGGTGTTCCATAATGATGAGCAGGACTTGCCGGGTTATCTGCTGGGCTGGCGCTATGACATGCTGACCAAGCCGCTGATTGATGTGCTGCATTCAGATGAATCTTACCTGTCTAAGCAAATGAAAGTGATGGAATGAAATCCGCTCAAAATTGCTTAAAGATTTAGCATTTATATAAATTCACGACCGATGCGTTAATTATGGCTAATGTATCTGTCTTTTTTTTGATGTATGCTTTGCCTTGAGTTTTATGAGTACCGATTCAAAATGCATTGTTCTATCTACAAATCGAGCAAAAAAGATGAAATGTATCTTTATGTTGCCCGTCCTGCCGCCAATGAAAATGAAGCTGAAGAATTCAATCCTTTAGAAGTTCTGTCAGAGCCTGTTCGCGCAGCGTTCGGCCGCGCAGCATTTGTAATGCATCTGGAATTAACAGAAGCGCGCAAGCTGGCCCGCGCAAATGTAATGCATGTCATTGATTCAATTCAGACCAAAGGATTTTTCCTGCAAATGCCTCCAGAAGGCCTGATCAATCCTAATGCTGCGGCGCCGGAAGGCCTGCGCGGTGCATAAGATCCATTCAGGAGTTGCGGAATGAATAGTTTATGGGCTGTATTGGACTCAATTCCTGAAGATAGCATTGCAATTACGGTTTATCTTTTGGGAAGCCTGATTATTCTGGCGTGCTGGTATGCGGTTGCAAAGCGCCTGCCTAAGCCCGCCGGCGGCATTTCATGGGTCGTGGTTTTTGCGGTTTTGCTGACCCCGACGGTTTCTGAAGGCTCTAATGCCTCTATCGCGCCGGCAATTTTCGGCATGCTGTTTGGCATGCTGACCAAAGATCAGCCTTTGGTCTGGTTAAATCTGTCTTTGATTTTATTTGTGATTGGCATTGGCTTGGTCATTGGCTATTTTTGGTCAAAATACAATGCCGGCAGAATGCACATTTCAGTCAGTAAAAAAAGTTCACCCCTTTAAAGTAGAAAAATAAGGTTCCGTATGTCTGTCGATGCTCAACAATTTTCTGGTACAGATCAGTACATTGCGACTGATAGTTTAAAGCTTGCGGTAAAGGCGGCCCGCAGCCTGCAGAAGCCGCTGCTGGTGAAAGGCGAACCGGGCACAGGTAAAACGCTGCTGGCTGAGCAGGTCGCGCAAAGCTTGGGCCTGAAGCTGATTACCTGGCACATCAAGTCTACCACCAAGGCGCAGCAGGGCCTGTATGAGTACGACGCTGTATCGCGCCTGCGCGACAGCCAGCTGGGCGATGACCGGGTCTATGATATTAAAAACTACATCAAGCCGGGTAAATTGTGGGAAGCATTCAGCAGTGAAGAGCGCTGCGTTTTATTGATTGATGAAATTGATAAGGCGGATATTGAATTTCCAAACGACTTGCTGCATGAACTCGACAAAATGTCGTTCTATGTATATGAAACTGGTGAAACCGTTACTGCGGTGCAGCGCCCGATTGTGATCATTACCTCAAATAATGAAAAAGAGCTGCCGGATGCATTCCTGCGCCGCTGTTTCTTCCATTATATTGAATTCCCGAATGAAGCGACCATGCGCGAAATTATCGATGTGCATTTCGATAAAATTTCCGCATCGCTGGTCACGGAAGCGCTGCAGGTGTTCTTTAAGCTGCGCCAGATTCCGGGCTTGAAAAAACCGCCGTCAACTTCAGAGCTGATTGACTGGCTGAGCCTGCTGATGGCGGATGATATGCCGGCAGATATTTTGCGAAATACCGATAAATCCAAGTCTATTCCGCCGCTGTACGGCGCGCTGATTAAGAATGAGCAGGATGTGCAGCTGCTGGAGCGCCTGGCCTTTATGTCGCGCCGCTGATCAGGATAAATTTGTAAAGTATGTAAAAGCCGGTTTGCCCGGCTTTTATTTTGTCGGGTGCAAAACAAGGGCAGACATAATAGTGTTTAAGCTGTTTCGATTAAAACATAGCGCCAAGAGCATGCAGTTAAGTTTCTTTTCTTTCTTGCTGTGTATCTGCACATCAAGCTATGCAATGGATGAACAGGCCTTTGAGCAAATGCATACTCAAATCCTTCAGGATGGCTATTGGGCGCAAGTGGCAAGATATCAACTTGAAGAAAAATTGACGAAACACATGGATCATCCTGCCGCTCAGCAAGCCATCCAGCAAAAGGAATGCCTTTCAAAGCAGCATGAACTTAAGTACTACAATTTCGTTATTGCAAACTTTGAGGATTATTTGCGCTACAGGAAGGCTCAAGGGTTTAGCAGACCTGTGCCAATAGAGAAATTGCAGCAGGAAGCTAAAGCGCTTAAAGAGCAATATGAATTACTCAAACAAACGCTTAAAGATACAGATTATCCCTGTATGCCGGATGGAGTTTGAATTAAGTATTTTTACCCCTAATCAAGCGGGAGATGAACTTTGAGTGAATGCTTTTGGCTTTACTTGCAAGGTTCATTTTTCCATAATGGGAATCGCGAAAAGGCATTAGTCAGTTGCAGATGAAATAACAAGATCACATGCAGTCAAACTGATTTGACCTCCCGAATATTTAATTTTTATTGGATTTTATTCGCCTATGTTTGTGCGGCTGTTTTATACCCTAAGAAAATACGGCGTACCCGTCTCTACGCGTGAACTGATTGACCTGAATCAGGCGGTCGCGGCCGGCATTGTCTTTGCAGATCAGGAGGAGTTCTATCAGCTGGCGAGAACCGTCATGGTCAAGGATGAGCGCTTTTTTGACAAATTTGACCGCGCCATGAAAGACTATTTTGACGGTATTGCCACCTTTGATTTGGATGACTTGCTGAATCAGGTGCATAAGCTGCCGAAAGACTGGTTTGATTTAGAGCTGCTGGAAAAGCACCTGACGCCGGAGCAGCGCGAAGAGCTGAAAAAAGCCGGTTCGCTGGAAGAGCTGATGAAAATGCTGGAAGAGCGCCTGCGCGAACAGCATAAAAAGCATCAGGGCGGCAACCGCATGATCGGCACCGGCGGAACATCGCCGTTTGGCGCCTATGGCGACCATCCGGAAGGCGTGCGCATTGGTGGGCCGGGACGGAAAAAATCTGCCGTTAAAGTCTGGGAACAGCGCCAATACCGCAATCTGGATGATGATCAGATTCTGGGCAGCCGCCAGATGCAAATGGCGCTGCGCCGCTTGCGCAAATTTGCGCGCCAAGGCGCTGCCGAGGAGCTGGATATCGACGGCACCATCCGTGAAACTGCCAAGCAGGGCATTCTAGATGTGCAGCTGGTGCCGGAACGGCGCAACCGCATTAAAGTGCTGATGCTGTTTGATGTCGGCGGTTCAATGGATTCGCATATCGCCCAGTGTGAAAAGCTGTTCAGCGCGGCCAAGACCGAGTTTAAAACCCTGGAATATTTTTATTTCCATAACTGCCTGTATGATTATGTTTGGAAAGACAATATCCGCCGCTCCAATACCCGCATGAATACATGGGAGCTGTTCAATACCTATGGGCGGGACTACCGCGTGATCGTAGTCGGAGATGCCAGCATGGCGCCGTATGAAGTCAGTTCTGTGGGCGGTTCGGTCGAATATATGAATGATGAATCGGGGCAGGTTTGGCTGCAGCGCCTGCGCCAGCATTTTGATAAAACCGCGTGGCTGAATCCTGAAGAGGAAAGCTATTGGCACTACACGCACAGCATTGGCTTGATTAAGCAGATTTTTGAAAATCATATGTTCCCAATGACCTTAAAGGGCATTGAGGATATGACTAAATATTTAGCGCGTTAAAAACGATATGCGCTATATTAGGCGGCGTTAATTTCAGCAAGGGGATAAAAATGGATCATCAGATTAATGGCATTGCATTGCCCAATGAAGAAGGCTTTTTTGGCGCCTATGGCGGCCAATTTATTCCGCCGGATTTAAAGCAGGCGATGGATGACATTAACACGGCTTATGAGCAGATCCGCCACACGGCGGAATTTCAAAATGAGCTGAAAGATCTGTTTGCGAACTATGTCGGCCGTCCAAGCCCGCTATTTTATGCAAAGCGCTTGTCTGAGCAGCTGGGCGGCGCGCAAATCTATTTAAAGCGTGAAGACTTGAACCACACGGGCGCGCATAAAATCAATCACTGCCTGGGCGAAGCGCTGCTGGCAAAGTACATGGGCAAAACCAAGGTTATTGCGGAAACCGGCGCGGGCCAGCATGGCGTGGCATTGGCGACAGCCTGCGCCTTGGTGGGCATTCCGTGTGAAATTCATATGGGCCAGGTGGATATTAAAAAAGAGCATCCAAACGTTGTCAAAATGAAAATTTTGGGCGCAAAGCTGATTGCAGTCACCCGCGGCACGGCAACCTTGAAAGATGCGGTCGACAGCGCTTTTGAAGAATACTTGAAAGACCCGAAAAACTTTATCTACGCCATCGGTTCAGTCGTCGGCCCGCATCCGTTTCCAATGATGGTGCGGGATTTTCAGGCGATTATTGGCGATGAAATTAAAGTTCAGGCCAATGCGCGTTTTGGCGCCAATCCGGATTATGTCGTGGCTTGCGTCGGCGGCGGTTCAAATGCGCTGGGCGCGTTTACGGCATTTTTAAATGATGCGGATGTAAAGCTGATTGGTGTTGAGCCTGCAGGGCATGGCTTGGATACCGCTATGCATTCCGCAACTTTAACGCTGGGCAAGCCAAGCCAAATTCACGGCATGGCATGCTATGTGCTGGAAGATGAGCAGGGCGAGCCTTTGCCTGTGCATTCAATTGCTTCCGGTCTGGACTATCCAGGTGTAGGCCCGCAGCATAGCTTGCTGAAAGATTTAGGCCGCGTGGAATATACTACGGCAACCGATCAGGAATGTCTGGATGCCTTTATGACCTTGTCGCGCGTAGAAGGAATTGTGCCGGCGCTGGAAAGCTCGCATGCGGTGGCGTGGGCGCTGCGCGAAGCGCCAAAGCTTTCAAAAGATATTAAAGTCGTGGTGAATGTTTCAGGCCGCGGCGATAAAGATGCGGATTATGTGGCAGCTAAATTGGGCCTGAATTAAGCCTGCAGGCGCTTTAAAAGTCTAAAAAATCCCAGTGTTCAGCTGGGATTTTTTCTGGGCTGACTGATCTGCTGTTAAAGCATCGCGGGTTTTAATTTTTCTTCGGGCGTATTGCTACATAAAGTGTTGCGGTGCGCCAATCATTTTTAAGGGCTTAGGCTGTGTGATGGGTCTTTGGCAATGCTGCATGAAGAACAAAGATGGAGTGTGAATGCGCTTGCAGTGTCATTACATTTTAAGTTTTATATGCAAATTAAAGCCCTTTAGCGGTGTAAAGGGCTGAAAAATTATCCGGAAATATACTGCTGCAGCTGATCAATCAGCTTCTTCTGGTCTTCCATAGCGGCTTTGACTAAGTCGCCAATCGAAATCAGGCCAATCAGCTTGTTCTTTTCAACGATAGGCAAATGGCGCAAATGCTTGTCTGTCATCAGTTTCAGACAGTCTTCAACAGTGGCAGAGCGGGTAATGGTCAGCACTTTTGCGGTCATAATTTCATTGACTGTTGTGCTGAAAGAGGAGCGCTCCATCAGCGCAACTTTGCGCGTGTAGTCGCGCTCGGACAGAATCCCGACAACTGCATCTTCCTGCGTCACAATCAGGGCGCCTATGCCTTTCTCCGCCATCAGGGAAATGGCTTCCAATACCGTTGCATCCGGCGCAATGGTATATACGGCTTGCTGCGGTTTGTCCTGTAATACTTGAGCAACGGTGGTCATTTTCATCTGTCCCTTAAAGTTATTATTTGTTTTAAATTAGCGTGAATTGTAAAAAAAGCAAATACTGCAGCGTTCACTATTTTATCTATTTATAAATCCCGTGATCTTTATGCATAGCGCATATTCGGTGCGGAGAAAAAGAAATGGCGCATTTGCAGGGTGGTCAGTTTCAGTTTCTGGTTGCTGGAATTGCAGAGCGCCGGCGTCACCTTTAAGCGCGTTAAGGTCGGCAGCAGTGCGGTTTCAAAATCTTTAGGAGTGATTCTTTTCGGCTTGTAGCTGGGCCAGTGCTTTTTGGCGTATTTATGCGCCTGCAGGCCATTGAGCCAAAATGGAAAGACAAAATCATCTCCATCTTTGGTCATGGCCCAGCCATCATGGTACAGGCCCCATAGAACACCGCAATACATCATTGTTTTCAAAATATTAATCTTAAAGAACAGATCTTTGGAGATAGGCTGAAAATGATTAAGTTGTGACATTGTGTCTATTCGCTGCTATCGTTTTTTCTATTTTAAAAAACCCAGGTTAAATTACTGTGTAAGCTTTGCAGAAAATCGTAAGTAAATATTTATGCTGAATCTGCAGGCATTAAAAAACGCCACCTAGGTGACGTTTGCTTATGCTTGCATCGTGGCCATTTTTTGCCAGTACTGCGCTTTATATGAGTCCCGCTCTACGCGGAAGCCTTGATAATACAATTCTGCAAGAAACATCGCTGCTTTGCCGTGGCCTGCGCGCGCCGCTTCTTCCAGCTCTTTTACCGCGTCTACAAAGTTCATTTGAGATTGAATGGTATTTACTGCGTTTGCATATACATGTTCTAAGTCATGCTGAGAGATTTGCTGCATCATATTAAATTAAACTCCTTATTCTAATTATGATCACATTGGACAGGTGCCTATTTCGACCTGTCAATAACTAATAGTAGTTAGGTATTGTTAAAGTAATATTACAAATAAGTTGAAATGTCAACATAATATTAAAAAAACAATCCATAAGCCGCAGTTTACATGATTAAACAATGAGCAGATAAAATTTTTATTAATATATTTAGATAAGAAGATGTTAACAGGAAGGAGAAATATTATGACAAGAACTCTGGATGGTTTGAACTTTGATATGCCGCCTGCGGCAGAGCAAATTGTAGCGCTGGCGCATTTGCACCGCCAAAGGCTGGATGAAGCGATCTTCCATCGGGAAATTCATTTGGGCGATTTCGGTCTGGCGCAGCGCAAGCGGGTCTATGACTTTACCCGTGAGCTGAATGAGGCGCAGCGTGAAAAATTTTATGAAATGTACAATGGCGAATTGCTCCGCACTGCCGACGAAGACGACCTGCATCCTGGGGATGCGGAAGGTGGCGTCAGTGTGTTCGCTGTGTTTCTGGTCTTGGCGATTATCGCCATGATTTTATATTTTGCCGTGATTCAAAACGTCATGCGCTGATTCAGAAGCATTTTTTAAAGCAGTGCTGCGGCTTAGACGGCGGAGTGCATGAGAATTAAGCGGCCTGACTTGAACTTATCGGATCGCAGCCATACACTACTTTGAGTTCGGGGTAGTGTATGTCTATTGGCTTAGAAAGAATTCTTCAAATCAAATCGAAAATAAAGCTGGAGCAGCTTTACAATACTTTGGCAAGCCTGATCATCCTGCTCATTATTAGCTTTGCATTTATTGCCCTAAACCGCCCAATTTCCGTTCAGCAGTTTTATGCTGTGCTGGAAATTTCCGAACAGCAGAACTGTCCAGAGTCGCAGGATATTGCAATTCTGCTGAGCCGCCAGCCTGAAGTCAGTACGGGCCAATACCTTAAATTGATGCAGGCCTATCATTTTGAGGCTGCGCGGGCGCATCAGCTTCCGGCGTGGACTGAGGAGCAGCCTTAGGCGCTTCAGGCGCTGCGCTTGGCATTGAATCTGCTGGACTTCCAGGTTCAGGCCGCAAATTATCCTGTAAAATGGCTTCTAAGCCGGCCTTGTCTAATGTCTTGCTGACCACAACCAGCGTCATCTGCTCTGGATGCAGGTGCCTGCGCACGGCATTTTGCACATTTTCAGCTGTGATTTTTTCCAGCCGCTGTGGGTGCTGCGCCAAATAGTCTGCAGGATGATTGTAAAAGCCCAGCAGGCCCAATTGCGCGTTGATCGCCGCATTGCTGCTGTAGGTGTTCGGATAGGCGCGCAGCATGCCGGCTTTGGTTTCTTCCAGCTGCTTGCGGTCAATCGGCTTCTGCACAAAGTCCGCCAGAGCTTTATGCGCCACTTTAATGCTGTCCATCAGCTGATCCTGGCGGGTAGAATAGCTGAAATTGAAAATGCCTGGCGCCTGACTGAAAGAGAAAGCGCTGTACGCGCCATAAGTGTAGCCGCGCTTGACGCGCAATTCCTGCATCAGCACCGAGTTAAAGCCGCTGCCGCCGAACATGCGGTTGGCCACTTCAAGCGCCAGACGGTCAGGGTCATTGCGGGCTGTGCCCAGCTGCCCGAACATCACATGCGCCTGCGCGGAATGGTAAGGCATGGCAATAATATCCAGCGCTGTTTTGGCTTGCGGGCTGGCCAAAGGCTGGGCTTTTTCACCTTGCTTTAGATGGCCGGCAATGCGCTCTGACAGTGCGCGGGCTTCTTTGGCGGAGAGCTTTCCGGTAATGGCGATATTCATGTTCTGCGCCACAATAAACTTGTCGCGGAACTGCTTAAGATGGTCTGGGGTAATTTTCTTCAGGCTGCCGTTGGTTCCGGTGACTGGCTGTGCATAAGGGTGGCTGCCGTAGACTGCGCGGTAAAAGCGGATGCTCATTAAGCTGCCGGGGTTTTCTTTCAGCTGTTTTTGTCCCATCTGGGTATTGCTGAGCGCCATATCAATGCTGCTGTTTGGGAAAGCAGCATGATTCAGCACCTCCATCATCATGGCTAAAGCAGGTTTAAGCTTTTGCGGATCGGACAGCACCCGCAGCCGGACAATAAACATATCCCTGTGCGCCTGCAGGCTGAACTGCGCGCCCGCCTGTTCAAACGCAGCGGCAATCTGGCTGGCATTGTATTTTTCTGTGCCTTCATCCATCAGTTTGGCCGCTGTATTGGCAAGGCCGTATAAGCCTGTGCCGATTTCCTGATCGCGCGCAGAGCCTGCATTGAACGTCAGCTGAATGTCCACCATCGGCAAGTCCTGCGCTTCAACAAACAGCGTGCGCACGCCATAGCGGTTTTTCAAGTCATGCACTTCAGGCGAGCGGTATTCCTGCTGCCGGCTGATATTTCTCAGGCTCTGCAGCAGTGGAATGGACTGGAGTTGGTCGGGGGTGTCATTGATATCCGGTTCGGCGCTTAAATGGCTGTCAGCTTGCTCTGCAAAACCGGCTGGAGCGCATGCCAGCGCCGCTAAAAAAAGTACAGCTGGAATTTTCTGCATGAGGCCGTCCATTATTTTGCTGGAGATTCAGGTGAAAGATACAGTGTGCTTAAATTGTCTTTCACAAAATAGGCATTGGCAGCGCGCTGAATATCCTGCGGGCTGACACTTTCATAGCGTTTGGGCAGTTCGTCCATCAGGCGGTGGCTCAAGCCGTTGACTTCAAGATTGCCAATCATTCTGGCCTGCCCGGCAATATCGTCCTGACTGTAAATCAGGCTGGAAATAAATTTGGCGGTAATGCGCGCAGCTTCCTGCGGGTCAATCTGTTCTGTTTTCAGCAGGTCAATTTCCGCCTGAATGGCCTGCTGCGCTTCCTGCAGGGAAATGCCTTCAGCCGGCAAGGCGGAAATGCTGAATAGGCTGTCGCCGCGGCTGTACGGGTCATAAGAAACGCTTAGGGCGGTAATGATTTTTTTCTGGCGCACTAGGCGGTCTTGCAGGCGCGAAGCGATGCCGCTGTCCAGCAGGCTGCGGATCATGTTCAGCGCATACGCGTCTTGCGGATTTTTCGCTGTGGCGAGGGAGGGGACATTCCATGCCATATACAGGTTCGGCACCTGCACAGATGAGCTGATTTCCATATGGCGGTAGCCGATGCGATCAAATTCCAGAACATCATTGCGCGGCGGCGTCTTTCTGGCTGGTACATCGCCAAAGTATTTCTGCACCTGGAGCAGGGCGGCTTCTGTGTCTGCGTCTCCGGCAATCACCAAAACCGCGTTATTCGGCGCATACCAGTCCTTGTACCATTTTTGCAGGTCGTGCAGCTGAATGTTCTGCAGATTTTTCATGTGGCCAATCACCGGCTGGCGGTAATGGCTGGTCGGGTAAGCAATCCATTTGAAACGCTCAAAAGCCAGCGTGCGCGGGCTATCATCGGTGCGCAGCCGGCGCTCTTCCATCACCACTTTAATTTCCGGCGCAAAGTCCTGCTGGCGCAGCAGCAGATTGCTCATGCGGTCGGCTTCCAGTTCCAGCGCCAGCGGAAAATAGGCTTTAGGATACAGCTGATAATAGCTTGTGTAGTTGGTGAACGTAGAGGCGTTGACGCTGCCGCCGTAAATGCGGCTGAGGCGGGTGAATTCATCTTTAGGCACTTTGCTGGTGCCTTTGAACATCATATGCTCCAGCGCATGGGAAATGCCTAAAATATTGCCGGACTCATCGCTGCTGCCGACTTTATACCAGATCTGCGTCATCACCATGGGCGAGCGGCGGTCTTCGCGGATGATCACCTTCAAGCCATTTGCAAGCGTGGTTTCAAAAGTGTTGCGCGCTTCCGCATGGGAAAATGAACTGATGATGCCGAGTGTAATTAGGCCTGCGGGCAAAATGCGCCGTTTGATGTTTTTTGGGAATGAAGGCGGCTGAATTTTAATTTTGGGCACAGGCATTCCAAATGAAAAGCGTATTATTCAGCACTATTCTTCAGAAACTGCCGCATGAACGCAAGCGCAGGCTGCTGTTTTTTTAGCATGCTGCCGGTTGGCGCAATGCGGCAAAGCCAAAAATAAAGAACTTGTGCTAGAATCGCATTTTTTAACGCAATGCTTTTCAAAGGATTCGGCATGCAACAGCAATCTAATGGGCAGAATAATTTTTTGATTGATGCTGATATCGGAGATGATGATGTCACATTACCGAGCTTACCTGCGGT
>NZ_JAVXCI010000047.1:0-22389 GCF_036659555.1 Acinetobacter sp. | reverse complement strand
ACCCGAAATTACTCAGAAATAATATTGAGGCTGTAAATTTAGCCTTGGCAAAACGCGGTGTGCAGCTGAACGCTGAAGAGTGGGCTGCATTGGAAGTCCGCCGCAAAGACATCCAGTCTAAGACGGAATCCTTGCAGGCGGAGCGCAATGCCGGCGCAAAGCAAGTCGGTCAAATTAAAAAATCGGGCGGCGACGCTTCTGAAATCATGGCGCGCATGGCGGCCATCGGCGACGAAATTAAAGCTGCGGAAACTGCGCTGGCGGAGCTTCAGGCGGAACTTGAAGCCAAATCTTTAATCATTCCGAACCTGCCGCATGAATCTGTGCCTGAAGGCAAGGATGAAAGCGGTAACGTTGAAATTCTGAAATGGGGCACGCCGCGCCAGTTCGATTTTGAGGTGAAGGATCATACTGACCTTGGTGAAATGATCGGCGGCTTGGAATTTGAAACCGCCACCAAACTTACCGGTACGCGCTTCAGCGTGCTGAAAGGCCCGCTGGCCCGCCTGCAGCGCGCAATCACCCAGTTCATGCTGGATACGCATACTGTGCAGAACGGCTATACCGAAGCCTATGTGCCTTATCTGGTTAATGCGGACTCTTTGCGCGGCACAGGCCAGCTGCCTAAATTTGAAGAAGATTTATTCAAGCTGCAGGGCGAAAAAGAATACTACCTGATTCCGACGGCTGAAGTGCCTGTGACCAACTTCGTGCGTGACGAAATCATTGACCCTGAACGCCTGCCGCTGAAATATGCAGCGCATACGCCATGCTTCCGCAGCGAAGCCGGTTCGTATGGCCGCGACACCCGCGGCTTGATCCGCCAGCACCAGTTTGACAAAGTCGAGATGGTGCAGATTGTCAAGCCTGAAACGTCAATGGATGCGCTTGAAGAATTGACGGGCCATGCGGAAGGCATTTTAAAAGCTTTAGGCCTGCCGTACCGTAAAATTGTGCTGTGCGGCGGCGACATGGGCTTTGGCGCATGCAAGACTTACGATCTGGAAGTGTGGGTGCCGAGCCAGAACACTTACCGCGAAATTTCTTCATGCTCCAACATGGGCGACTTCCAGGCCCGCCGCATGAAGGCGCGCTACCGCGCGGATCAGAAGAAAACTGAACTGGTGCATACTTTAAACGGTTCGGGCCTGGCGGTTGGGCGCACCCTGCTTGCGGTGATGGAAAACTATCAGCGCGCTGACGGCTCAATTGAGGTTCCTCAGGCATTGCGTCCATACATGGGCGGCGCAGAATACATCGACTGATTAAAACCGATGTACAGCGCAATTTTGTGCATGAAAATTGCTTAAGACAGTCAGATCTAAAATATTGAGGTAGTCCGTGGATATCTTTCCAATCTCTTTAAAGCTGCAGCAGCAGCCTTGTCTGATTGTCGGCGGCGGCCATATTGCCTGCCGCAAAGCCGCATTGCTGGCCAAAGCCGGTGCAGTCATTGATGTGATTGCGCCTGAAATTGACGGCAGCCTGCTGGAGATTGTGCAGCAAAGCCAAGGGCGGTACCTGCAGGCGCCGTTCAGTGCGGAAATTCAGCTCCGCCCTTACCGGCTGGTGATTGCGGCGACAGATGACAAAGCGGTCAATCAGGCGGTTTTCGCCGCCTGTGAAGCTGAAAATGTCCTGGTCAACAGTGTGGATGATCCGCCGCATTGCCGCTTTATGGTGCCGGCCATTATTGACCGCTCTCCGCTGGTGGTGTCGATTGCCACCAACGGCGCTTCGCCGGTTCTGTCGCGTCAAATCCGCACCCAGCTTGAAGCCAGCATTCCGCACGGCATGGGCAAGCTGGCCGATTTTTCAGGAAAATGGCGCGCAGCGGTGAAAGCGAAAATCGCCAATCCGGATGAGCGCCGCATCTTTTGGGAAGATTTATACGCCAGCCCGCTGAAAGAGCAGGTTTTTCATGGCAATGCCGCAGAGGCGGACCGCCTGATGGAGCATGCGCTGCTTGAATGGCAGCCGCCGAAAGGCGAAGTCTATCTGGTCGGCGCCGGGCCGGGCGACCCGGAGCTGCTGACGCTGAAAGCCCTGCGCCTGATGCAGCAGGCCGATGTGGTGATTTACGACCGCCTGGTGTCGCAGCCGATTTTAGAGCTTTGCCGTCGCGATGCGGAAAAAATCTATGTCGGCAAGGCGCGCTCCAATCATGCTGTGCCGCAGGAAGGCATCAATGCGCTGCTGGTGAAATGCGCGCAGGAAGGCAAGCGGGTCTGCCGCTTGAAAGGCGGTGATCCGTTTATCTTTGGGCGCGGCGGCGAAGAAATTCAGGAACTGTTTGCTGCCGGCGTCGCTTTTCAGGTGGTGCCGGGCATTACGGCCGCGTCAGGCTGTTCAGCCTATGCGGGCATCCCTTTAACCCACCGCGATTATGCGCAAAGCGTGCGCTTTCTGACTGGGCATTTAAAGGAAGGCTCGCCTGAGCTGCCGTGGAGTGAACTGGTCTATCAAAATCAAACCCTTGTTTTATACATGGGGCTGGTTGGGCTGGAAAAAATCTGCGCGCAGCTGATTGCGCATGGCCAGCGCCCGGATATGCCGGTTGCGCTGATCTCCAAAGGCACAACGCCGGAACAGAAAGTTGTCGTCGGCACATTGGCGGATATTGCCTCCAAAGTGTCAGCGCATCAAATACAGGCGCCGACATTGACCATTATTGGCGATGTGGTCAGCCTGCGTGAACAATTGCAGTGGCAAGACTGAACCTGTCGGCCACGTTGAAAGAGTAGAGAAAAGCTGTGATCCATGTTGTTTTATACGAGCCGGAAATTCCTGCAAATACAGGGAATATCATTCGTTTATGCGCAAATACAGGCGCACAGCTGCATCTGGTCAAGCCCCTGGGCTTTGAGCTGGACGATAAAAAGCTGCGCCGCGCCGGTCTGGATTACCATGAGTGGGCGCGCATGCAGATCTGGGAAACATTTGAAGAATGCCTTGCAGATTTAGCGTCAAAAGGCGTTGATATGAATGCGGTATATCCTTTAACCACCAAAGGCGAAGCGACACCGCATACTTCGGACTTGAACCGCCCTGTGGCTTTGCTGATGGGGCCGGAAACCCGCGGCCTGCCGGAAAATGTGCGCATGCTGTTTCCTGCGGAACATTGGGTCCGCTTGCCGATGGCGCCGAATTCGCGCAGCCTGAATCTGTCGAATGCGACTGCAGTAATTCTATATGAAGCATGGCGCCAGCAGGGTTTTAAAGCGCTGGCATAGGCTGCAACCGCTCAACAGGGCTTGCCAGTCAGTTAAGCATTTTTAATCCTCCCCAACCCTCCTTTTTCAAAGGAGGGAGTATTTTGAAATTCAATACAGTCTTGAATTCCTTGCACAGCAATGCTGTTCATCCCCCTCTTTTTCAAAGAGGGGTTAGGGGAGATTTATCAATCAGTAATAATGAAATTACGCTTAACTGATCAGCATTACTCAACAGGGCGGTTTTTTTCTGCCCGAAGCGCTGGCTCATGGCAATTTTTTGTAAAATCATGGCCTAAGTGCTTCTGAATGCAGGAAAAACTGTGTATAACCGAATCAGCAAAGCTAGAAAAAAGAGGCAGCTGACGTTTGAACCGTTTAAAGACTTACCCGTTATGGCTCCCGCTTTTGGCAGCATTGATCTCTGCGCCGTGCTGGGCCGATGAGGGCGCTGCGATGCCGGCTGCTGTTGCGGAAACTGTACAGCCGCTGAGCAAAGCTGAAATTCAGCAGGGGATGGCGGAACTGCAGCAGCGCCAGAATCAGCGCATTGAAGAGTGGGGCAAAACCCTGAAGCCTGAAGATTTTGAACGGGGCTGGTTTGGCCGGCAGCTGAAAAAGCCGAAACGCCAGGAAGTCTGCGGGCTGTATCAGGGCTTGATTGATGAAACCTACAGTCTGGCGCAGCAGAATAAAAGCCGTCTGCCGGCAGCCGATCAGCAGCAGCTGGAAGACCGGAGCTTATTCATTCAAAGTTTGGGCTATAAGGATAATATTGTGGATACCCGGATGGGCTTTAACTGCCGCATACGCTAAGCGCGGCCGCCGGCGTTCATTAAAAGGTGCAGCTGGCCAGTAATATCCAACATTTTTTCTCTGTGTTGCAATAGCAGAGTTCTTTTAAATGGAACTATAATCTCTATTGGAAACAACTAAGTAGATTTTTTGTGCAAAAAGCAGATGATTTATGCGCTCTTAAGTTTAAGCGCTTGCACTGCCTCATTTTTGCTTTAAAAGTTTAAACGCCTTTGCGCAGGCAAGACTCTACTTTGGAAAGACCCAAAGTGGGCAAAAGTCTTTTGTTGCCCATACACGGCGTCCTGAGCCAGTTTTAAGCACTGCTTTAAAATGCAGCGCAAGGATGGGCAACGTGCGGCATCCCTGCCGCACTCGCGTATCCAAAGCTTATTTACTCAATTATGGGGTAATTGCGCAGCTGGCGCCTTTTTGCATTTGAATTATTTAAGCAATGCTTGCCGGAGATTTTATGCGTTTTGCAGCGCATCATACTGATGCTGCGCATCCAGAACCCGGCTCATATTGCCTTCAGCCCAGAGCTTGAACTGAAAGGCGGTTTCGGCCAGTTCTTCACCCAGCGCGGTTAATGCATATTCCACTTTGATCGGGCGGGTGTCCAGCGCTGTGCGGCTGATAAAGCCGTCACGCTCCAGCATTTTCAATTTCTGCGACAGCACTTTCGGTGAAATATTGATAATGAGCTTTTTCAGTGAATTAAAATGCTGCGGCTGCGATTTTAAGGTATCTAAAATATACAGCACCCATTTGTCGGCCATATTTTCAAAGAAAAGCCGCGATGGGCAGCGGGGATGGTAAACATTATAAGCGGCAGTAGCCTGCATCATGGCGGCCTCCAGTGTGGATATTTTGAAGCATAGCAGAAAGAGCTGCTCTAAGCAGTTACCCTTTGGTAACTAATTGACACTTAGTATCTAAAATATATTATATAGCCTTCAATGATCATTTTAGGGCTGAACAATCATGACTAAAACTGCTGTGGTGTATTTTTCCGGCTATGGCCATACCAAAGTCATTGCTGAAACTTTTGCGGAAGCAATCAATGCGGATTTAATTCAAATTGATCAGGACGGCAACATTCAGGATCAGGACTGGGATACGCTGGACGCTGCGGACGCCATAGTCTTTGGCGCGCCAACCTATATGGGCGCTGCGCCTTGGCAATTTAAAAAGTTTGCCGATGCATCTTCAAAAAAATGGTTTACCCGTGCATGGCAGGATAAGATTTTCGGCGGCTTTACCAACAGCGCCAGCCTGAACGGCGACAAGCAGGTAACGCTGATTGCCCTGCAGACGCTTGCTTCCCAGCACGGCGGCATTTGGGTCAGCCTGGGCCTGCTGCCGGCCAATACCAAAGCGGCGCAGCGCACTGATGTGAATAACTTGGGCGGTTCGGTCGGCTTGCTGGTGCAGTCGCCGTCCGATGCCGGCGCGGATGAAATTCCAGCGGGCGATTTGGATACCGCCAAAGCGTATGCCAAACGCATTCAGGCCATTGCTGAAAGATTTTCCGCCTAAAAAAATGCCTGCCGGATGATGCGGCGGGCGGGAAAGAAAAAGGCGCATATTGCGCCTTTTTACTTTTATCCGCTGCTGCGGGTTAATGATGGGTATCATCAAACTCGTTATGCTGCGGCGCCGGATGCTTGAAGCCTTTGGTTTTATAGCCCAGGTACAGGATGCCGAACATCGCCCACCATAAGCCGTATTTCAATGCGGTTTCTTCAATTTCCAGCCACATGGCGAAGATGCTGAGGAAGCCGAGCATAGGAATCACCACAAAGCTGAAAATATCCTTCATGTTCTTGGTGCGGCCGTCACGCAGCGCATAGCGCGAAATGACTGACAGGTTGACGAAAGTGAAGGCGGTCAATGCGCCGAAGCTGATCATGGAAATGACAATGTCCAGATCCATAAAGCCTGCAGTCAATGCAACCGCGCCGACAATCATAATATTGTAGGACGGTGTAAAGCTCTTGTGGCTGATATGGCCGAAGATCTTTTTATTGATCACGCCGTCACGGCCCATCACATACATTAAGCGCGATACGCCTGCATGCGCGGAAATGCCGGAAGCCATAACGGTCACAATGGCGAAATACAGCACCACGGTTTTGAATGCCGCGCCGCCAACTGCCATCAGAATATCCGGCTGAGTGGCCGCTACATCGTCAAAATAGGTTTTCGGGTCATTCGGGAAATAGACCTGCATGAAGTAGGTACTGATAATGAAAATCACGCCGGCAATCAGTGCGGTTAAGAAAATTGCTTTCGGCAGGGTTTTTTCAGTATCTTTGGTTTCTTCCGCAAGCGAGCTGAGCGAGTCAAAGCCGGTAAAGGAGAAGCACAGCAAGGTCGCGCCGGTAATCAATGCGCCAACTTGGGTCATTTCATTCCAGAATGGCTCTAGGCTCCACAGCTGGTATTTGGCATTGACTAATGTGCCGTCAGCATTGACACCGCCAGCCAGCAGGCTGTAAACCATCCAGGTGAAGTAGCCGATGACCGCCAGCTGCACAAAGACAATCAAGCCGTTGAAGTTTGCGACAAATTTCGCGCCGCGCAAGTTCACAGCAGTCATGAATGCCGTCAGGCCAATGACCCAAAACCAGTGGCTGATATCGGGGAACAGCGCTTCAAGGTAAATGACCGCCAGAATGATGTTGACCATTGGCGACAGCAGGTAATCCAGCCACGACGACCAGCCCACCATAAAGCCGACATTCGGGTGGATTGATTTCTGCGCGTAAGTGTAGGCAGACCCGGAAGACGGGTAGCGGCGGATCATATGCCCATAGCTGATGGAGGTAAACAGAATTGCAATTAAGGCAATAATGTAAGAGGTCGGCACATGATAATGACTTTCTTCCGATACCAGGCCGAAAGTGTCAAACAGTGTCATTGGCTGAATATAGGCTAAACCAATAATAATAATGTGCCAGAGGCCCAGCGTTTTTTGCAGTTTAGCTGCCGATTGAGTCCCAGAGATATTTGTCAACGGCGTTATCCTCTTAATCGTTGATCAAGGATCAGTCATGTTCATCAGGATCGTTTGAGACGAACGATCCCCCCTGTGTTTAATGCAAAAGTGCGCCAATCTACTCCGGAATGATGCCTTTTGTCAGTAACCTTTTGAGTTTTTTCAGCAGAAATTATGCCAATTGCATAAAAGCCGGCGGCTTTTCTGACCGCAAGATAAAAGCCCGATGCTTAAAAAAGCATCAGGCTTGAATTTTCGGCTATATTCGCTTATTTTTCAGCAATTACCAAGCTTTTTCTAAGATAGTTTTCAAATCCTGCAGGGTGGCTTCTTTCGGGTTGTAAATGATCGAGCCGTCATTCAGCGCCTTTTCCGCCACTTCATCCAGCTGCGCTTCGGAAACCTTGCCGGTTTCGCGCAGCGTGCGCGGCAGCTTGGTCAGGGCGTAGATGCGGTCGCGCATGGTCAGCAGGGTAGAAATGGCTTTGTCTGCGCGGGCATGGGCCGGGGTCTGCGAATAGATATCCGGGCCAGCCAGCGGCAGCAGCAGGTCAGCCAGCTTATCGCCGTTCACTTCTTTATTGTATTCCAGCACATAGGGCAGGAACAGGTTCATGCACAGGCCATGCGGCAGGTGGGCAACCGCGCCCAGGGAATGGCCCAGGGAGTGCACTAGGCCAACCATTGAATTGGAAAAGGCAATGCCGGCCATAGTTGAAGCCTGCGCCAGCTCCAGGCGGCCGTCCGCATCATTGGGGTTATCCAGCACATTGAACAGGCTGGCGCTGATTTTCTTGACGGCTGCCGTGGCATAGGCGTCTGAAATCGGATTGGCCGCCAGGCAGGTATAGGCTTCAACTGCATGCGTCATCGCGTCCATCGCGGTCATTGCGGTGAGGTGCGGCGGCAGGGTCTGGGTCATGCGCGGATCAAGAATGGCGGCGTGCGGCATCAGGTAATACGATGCAAACGGCATTTTCACATTTTTCTGATTGTCTGAAACCACAGCCACCATAGTGACTTCTGAGCCGGTGCCTGAGGTTGTCGGAATCACAAAAAACGGCTTCAGCGGTTTAGGCAGGTTATGCGCGCCTGAATATTTCAGCAGGTCATCGCCGCCTTCAGAAACTAAGATGTTGGTGGCCTTGGACGTGTCAATCACCGAGCCGCCGCCGATGGCAATAATCGCGTCGCAGTTGTTGTCGCGGTACAGCTGGGCTGCCTTGCGCACAGTTTCAAGGCTTGAATCCGGCGGCACATCGTCAAAAATACAGCCGATCACCGCATCGGTCGACTCAAAAGCCGCTTCAATCGGCGCCAGCAGGTTATTGCTGCGCACGCCTTTGTCTGTAATGATCAGCGGGCGGGTGGCGCCAAGAGTCGAAAGCTCAAACGGAATATGTTCTAAAGCGGCATGGCCCGCAATCACTTTAACCGGGCAGAAAAATTCGTAATAAGGCTTAGCCATGTGTTATGCGCTCCGTTTGAAATAGGATTGAGCCACTTTCAGGTAAATGTGGGCAGCTCCGGTGAGTTTTTCTTTTAGGCTTAAATCGGCTGGATATTCCTTGACGGCAAGTTCCGCTATAGCTTTCGGCAGAATCAGCGCTTCCATTTTATTCAGGCAGCGGACCAGGCGGATGGCATAGGCAATATCGCCGTCGGCAATCATGCGGTCATTGGCAAACGCCTGCGCGGTGCTTTCCTGAAAAGAAAAGACTAAAAAGGCGTGGCTTAAATGCTTGAAGGTGATAGTCAGGTCAGGCTTAGTTGCTAAATCCGGCACCAGCTCCAGCTGCCTGCTTTCAGTCACGTGCGCAATAAAGGCTGGGCCATGCGGAAATACTTTCATTGACAGGGTGAAGTTTTGCGGAAACTTGGCGACTTCCTGCTTCACTTCTTCATCGACTTGGCTCGCCATGACCAAGCCTCTGCCAATCACATCCATCATGAGTTTGACATAGGCTAGCTGCAGGGCGGGCTTTACGGATTTTGTTGCAATCACGCGGTTATCCCTTTTTTTGAGTATTATTTATTTAGAGTAAATACTCTAATTTATTTCTGCGCCGAAAGCAAAAGCTTTATCGCTGTTCGACTTTAATCTCTTTAAAGTAACCGCTGTGCTGCAATGTTTCAATGATATCGACGCATAAGTTCTCAAATTTAGGATAGTTTTCCGCCAGATCCTGAATGCGCACCATTTCCAGCCCCGCATAGCCGCAGGGGTTGATGGTGTGGAAGCCGGACAGGTCGCAGTCAATATTCAGCGCCAAGCCGTGATAGGAGCGCCCCTTGCGGATTTTAAAGCCCAATGAGCCGATTTTACGCTCATTGACATACACCCCCGGCGCATCCGGTTTGGCATGGGCCTCAATGCCGTATTTTTTAAGCAGCTGAATCATTAAGTTTTCCGCATAAGACACCAGCGTGCGCACATTCCAGCCCAGACGGTTCAGGTCAAACATGAAATAGGCCACCAGCTGGCCGGGGCCATGCCATGTCACTTGGCCGCCGCGGTCGGTCTGCACCACGGGGATGCTGCTGTGCTGCAGAATATGCTCCGGCTTGCCGGCCTGGCCTTGGGTCAGCACATCATGGTGCTGCAGAATCCACAGCTCGTCCGGAGTATTTTCACCGCGCTGCTCGGTCAGCGCTTTCATTTCAGCAAAGCGCTCTGCATAAGGCGTCAGCTGGCTGTATTGGCGGATTATTAAAGACGGTTTTTGAACTGCATCATTCACGCAGGCTGCATCCTTTCTAAAAATTAAAACTCATGCGCTTCATTATAAAGAATTGCCTGCAGGATGGGGTGCAGCCCGCATGAATTTCGCCGGCGGGCGCGCATAAAAAAACACGCCCGGAAGCGTGCTTTAATCGGTTCATTGGCTGATATCTTAAAGCGCAGTGCGGATGTGCTCGCAAGCGGCAAGGTCTGCATACAGCAGATGCACCTGCTCAAGCTCTTCAAAACGCAGCTGCGCAGTAATGGAGTGGTATTTTCCAGTGCGGGACGGCTGCACAGCTAAGCTGGCTGCATCAAACTCAGGAAAATGCTTCACTAGAATTTCTACAACAGCACCGTGCAATTCTGCGCCTGCATTGCCAATCAGCTTGATTGGATAATCCATGGGAAATACCCAAAGGTCTTCACGGAGTTCGCGAGATGGAGTGCGGTCTATCATAGTTCACCTCAAATTTTATAGACAAAGCCTGCAAACGTGCAGGCTTTGTGATTCTCTTAAATACATAATGAAGACAAGCGATGAAATTTCAAGTCTCCACTGTATCTATGCTGCTTAGTCGTTTTCCAGGAATGAACGCAGGTGTTCAGAACGGGAAGGGTGGCGCAGCTTGCGCAGCGCCTTGGCTTCAATCTGGCGGATACGCTCGCGGGTCACGTCAAACTGCTTGCCGACTTCTTCCAGCGTATGGTCGGTCGGCATGTCGATGCCGAAACGCATTTTCAAGACTTTCGCTTCGCGTTCAGTCAGGTTTTCCAGCACTTCGCGCGTCGCTTCCTTCAGGCCTTCTGAAGTGGCAGCATCAACCGGAGAGGTGATGTTGCTGTCTTCAATGAAGTCACCCAAATGCGAATCTTCATCATCGCCAATCGGCGTTTCCATGGAAATCGGCTCTTTGGCGATTTTCAGCACCTTGCGCACTTTGACTTCGTCCATTTCCAGACGTTCGCCCAGTTCTTCGGGCGTCGGCTCACGGCCCATTTCCTGCAGCAGCTGGCGCGATACACGGTTGATCTTGTTGATGGTTTCAATCATGTGCACTGGAATGCGGATGGTGCGCGCCTGATCGGCAATCGAGCGGGTAATGGCCTGGCGGATCCACCAAGTCGCATAGGTTGAGAACTTGTAGCCGCGGCGGTATTCAAACTTGTCTACGGCCTTCATCAAGCCGATGTTGCCTTCCTGAATCAAGTCCAGGAACTGCAGGCCGCGGTTGGTGTATTTTTTCGCAATCGAAATCACCAGGCGCAAGTTGGCTTCAACCATTTCCTTTTTCGCGCGGCGGGCTTTGGCTTCGCCTACAGCCATGCGCTTGGAAATGTCCTTAATTTCCTTTACGTTCAGGCGCAAATCTTTTTCAATGTCCGCAATTTTCTGCTGGAAAGCCAGAATGTCCGGGCGGACTTTTTCCAAGTAGCCTTTCTGATCTGCAGGCGCTTTGGCAATCTGCTCATCCAGCCAAGCTGGGTTGGATTCCTGGCCCGGGAAAGAGGTGCGGAACTGCGTGCGGTCCATGCGGCCGCGGCGGATGGCGTAGCGCATCACTTCGCGTTCTGAGGTGCGGATCTGCTCATGCGTGCCGCGGATCAGTTCAGAAATAATATCAAACAGGCGCGGCGTGAACTTGAACATCATGAATACAGAAGCCAGCGCTTCAAGGGCGGCTTCGCCTTCCTTGCTGCTGCGGCCGTGCTTTTCAATAACAGTCTTGGTGTTTTTCCAGGCGTTATCCAGTTCAGTGAAGCGCGCTTTGGCGATTTCAGGGTCTGGGCCTGACTCGCCTTCAGAATCGTCATCGCTTTCAGCTTCTTCTTCTTCGTCATCATCGTCCAGCTTTACGTCTTTGGCTGGCGCCTTGCTTGAAGTGCTTTCAGCTTCCTCAAGCTCAGATTCTTCTTCCAGAACTTCCGGAATTTCTTCATCGGTTTCAGGGTCTAAATAGCCTGAAAGAATGTCCGCCAGGCGGCGTTCGCCGGCTTCATAATCTTTGTATTCTTGTAATACGACTTCAACAGCGTTCGGCCAGTAAGCAATAGAATGAAGAACGTCACGAATGCCTTCTTCAATGCGTTTTGCAATGCTGATTTCGCCTTCACGCGTTAACAGTTCTACTGTCCCCATTTCGCGCATGTACATGCGCACAGGGTCAGTGGTACGACCAGGTTCGTTTTCAACAGATGCAAGTACGGCTGCGGCTTCTTCTTCGGCAACCTCATCAGCAGCTTCATTGCCACCCTCAAACATCGCATCGTCAGTTTCAGGCGCGCGGTCATGTACAGGGATACCAACGTCATTCAGCATCTGAATGATGTCTTCAATCTGTTCGCTTTCCGTGATCGAGTCCGGGAGATGATCGTTAACCTCAGCAAAAGTCAGGTAACCTTGCTCTTTGCCTCGGCTAATCAGAGCCGCTACTTGGGAAGTAGGGGAAGTCATATCGCTCATCTTTGCTTACTCTTCGTTGAATCTGTGGCAGTGAAAAACCGTGCATGATAGCACAATTCGCTATAAATAGTTTTTGAATTGATCAGTCCAACATGATTTTATAAATAATGATGTTGAGTTAACAATTGATTAGGTATATTGGGCTTAAAACGCTTTTTTCAAGTCAGGCGGCTAAGGCCTGCTGAATATTTCTTATTTCACGGCGGATTGCCTGCATTGGCGCAGTCAAAAGCCGTCTGCCTATAATTGCACAATTTCAGCTGAAAGCGCGCGCGATTTTAGCCTGAAGATGCAAAAAAATAAAAAAATCTTGACAAGATTCTGGAACCCATATAAATAGCGGCTAGTACCTTTCACATTTTTCATTATTATGAGGTAGTTTCAGTGTCTTCTACAGATTTTGAACTAGATGATAACTACGGTGATGATGACGTTAATTTCGATGAAGCCGGCAGCAAGATAAGCGCAAAGGAATCATTGGAAAAGCGCCGCCTTATCGATGACCTGCTCGCGCAGCGCCGGCTGGAGCGCGAATTGAAGGAATTTGATTACGATTTTGACGATGATGACCTTGACGGCGATGATGAGTAAAATCTGATTCTGCATGGGCGCCGAAAATGCTATGCTAGCGCTTTAAGTTTCTAAGTTTGGATGTGAAATGAGTGCTTTGGATTTAGACCTGTTAAGTGAATACCTAGACGGCGATCAAAATGAGTACGGTCTAGATTTTGCTGCGACTCACGGTTTCTTGTGCGCAATTGCGGTTGGCCCGGCGTTTGCAAAATGGCTGGATGAGCTGTTTGACAACAATCAGAAGAAAGTGCCAGGCGAAATCATTGAACAGGTAAAAGCATGGCTGGAAGCAATCCGCCAGAGCCTGGCGAATGAAGAAGGAATTGAGTTTCCTTTTGAAATTGAAGAAGCGGATGTAGAGTCAAGCTTGGGCGACTGGAGCGTGGGCTTTGTTGACGCCATGTTCCTGAACGAAGACGCTTGGTTTACGGAAGAATTCGAAGAGCAGCTGATTGATCTGACTTTGCCGATTATGGTGTTCAGCGGGATTGATGAAGAAGACCCGCAAATGGAAACTTTCCGCCGCAACGGCCAGCTGATGGACGAGCTTGCAGAAGAAATTCCTGAAAATTTAAATGAATTATATTTGATGTATCACACGCCAAATTGATTTATGCATGATTAGAAAAGCGCCTGAACAGGCGCTTTTTTTATGGGCGCAGCTTTGGCGGAATAGCAGCAGCGCAGGCGCTTAGGCCGAATTCTTGCGCTGCCGGCGCCTATACCACAGCCATGCCAGCACAGCGCCGGCAATGGCTAAAATGCTGTAGCCGGCGCGGCTGAAAATCTCATGCATCAGCGCCTGATTTTCGCCAAAATAAAAACCCACGCAGGCCAGAAAGGTCGTCCAGATGACGGTGCCAAGGCTGCTGTAAAGCATGAACTTCCAGAAGGGCATGCGGCTCATGCCGGCGGGAATGCTGATCAGCGAGCGCACGGCAGGAATCATGCGGCCAAAAAATACAATGCGGTGGCCGTATTGTTGAAACCATTGCAGCGCGGTTTTGACATCTTCAGACTTGATAAACAGGTATTTGCCGTAGCGCTCGGTAAAGCGGAAAATCGCTTCATGATTGAATTTATAGCCAACCCAGTACAGCACAGCTGCGGCCGCCAGCGAGCCGATGCAGCCTGAGATAATCACGCCAGTCAGCGCCAGCTGGCCCCGTGAAGCGGCGTATCCGGCGGAAGGCATAATGATTTCGGACGGAATCGGCGGGAAGACATTATCCAAAAACATCAGCAGGGCAATGCCGAGATAGCCCAGCTGCTCCATAACCGAAATGATCCAGTCCTGTATGCCCATAGCGCTTTAACCTGTTTAAATTCTTCAATAATAAAGGGTTTCAGCGCAGAATTCTGTAGCTTTATTTAAATTTGCGCGGCGCTTCAGCGCATGGCTTCCATGAGCGGGGCTGAATTAAAAAAACAGAGCTGCAGCATAAAAAAAGGCCGCAAAATAAATTTTACGGCCTTTGATGTTCAGCTTGTGAAAATTACAGGCGCTTGCGCTTCGCCGCTGCAATTTGCGACTGGCGCATGCGGAAACCGGCTTTCTGCTGTTCAGAGGTTTTGTCGATGCAGTATTTGCATGATACGCCATGCTCATAGCTGCTCAGCGCAGCTTCTGCTGGAAGCAAAGGCCAGCCGCAGGCGTGGCATTTAATATTCGCGCCTTCTTCCATGCCGTGAGTTACTGCGGTGCGGCCGTCAAATACAAAGCATTCGCCTTCCCACATGCTTTCTTCAGCCGGGGTTTCTTCAAGGTATTTTAAGATGCCGCCTTTCAGGTGGTACACCTCCTGAAAGCCTTCCTGCAGCAGCAGTGAAGTTGATTTTTCACAGCGGATGCCGCCGGTGCAGAACATGGCAATTTTCTTGCCTTTATGCTCTGCAAGATTCTGCTTCACGTATTCCGGAAATTCACGGAAAGTTTCAGTTTTCGGGTCAATTGCGCCTTTGAATGTGCCGGCTTTGTATTCGTAGTCATTGCGCGTATCCACCAGAATGACGTCATCGCGGGCAATCAGCTCATTCCATTCTTTCGGGTCTAAGTAGTGGCCGACTAAGTCGCGCGGCTTCACTTCTACGCCTAAAGTGACAATTTCTTTTTTATGCTTGATTTTCATTTTGCGGAATGGCTTTTCAGAGCTGTGAGACTCTTTGTATTCCATTGACGCAAAGCCTTCATTTAAAAGGAATTGATGAATGGCATCTACAGATTGGCGGTCGCCGGAAACGGTGCCGTTAATGCCTTCGTCTGCCACAATCAGAGTACCGCACAGGTTGATGGTTTTTACCAAATCCAAAAGGCGCTGCTGCAAGCCTGCAGAGTCCTGAACTTCTTTGAATTGATAAAGCGCTGCAACAACCCAGCCTGCGGCCGCATGCTGTTCTACAGGTGCAAGCTGTTCTACAGTAGCGTTCATGGATACTCCAATTAAGACAGTGAATTTTTTAAAGGCGCATATTTTAGCGCGAATTGCGCGAATATGCGAGCAATATGGCTGGCATGCATGGCTTCTCATCCAGCGGGAGAGGGTGTATATTCTTGGCCTGCCGGTTGCATGCCGGTGAAGCCGATTTGATGATTTTTTAGGAGCATGCTTTGAGTACGGACCGCCGGATTGCCTCATTGACCCCATGCGCGGGGCGCTGTTCAACCGTGTTTGGCGACTCAGTTTGCCGCGGCTGCCGGCGCTTTAACCATGAAGTAATCAAGTGGAACAGCTATACGCCGGAGCAGCACAGCGCGGTGTGGAAAAGGCTGGATGCGCAGCTGGATCAGATTCTGATTCCTATGCTTCCTTTTGCCGACTTGCGCCATGTTGAAGGCTTTGTGCTGTCTAAGCGCGCGCGCCTGCGCCCGGATGCAAGCTCAGGCCGCAAGCTGTACCATGCCCTGAAAATCTGCGAGAAAAATAAAAATCTTGCAGGTGAAAGCGGCCTGGGAATTCAAAGCAGCCAGGTTAAGCCGCTGTGGCAGGAGTTTGAGCGGCGCGTGCTGGCGCTGGCGGAGGCCAGCTATGATTTGGCTTTTTTGCGGGCAGACGGCATCAGCTATAATTTAATCCATATGGCGGAAGATGATGAGTGAATGTTTTTTATGCCAGCCGGGAAAATAAATAGATGAAGCGGGCGCAGCCATGAATGTTGTTGAGTTTATTTTGTATTGCGCAGCCGTGATTGTGATGATCGCGACGCCGGGGCCGGTGATGCTGCTGGTG
Organism: Acinetobacter sp.; assembly: GCF_036659555.1. Taxonomy (GTDB): domain Bacteria; phylum Pseudomonadota; class Gammaproteobacteria; order Pseudomonadales; family Moraxellaceae; genus Acinetobacter. Next base: position 6,395 of record NZ_JAVXCI010000047.1, on the reverse strand, counting down.
GCCAGCGCTGGCCTGCAGGGCGGCTATAAGAAGGCCCTGCAGACCATTTTTGGCACGAATTTAGCCTCTTTGATCTTAATTGCACTATCGGTGCTGATTCTGAAAGGCTTTTTAACGGTTGACGCGCAATGGTTTAACGCGATTAAAATTTTAGGCTGCCTGTATATTGCCTATATTGGCTTGCAGATTTTAAGGGAAGCGCTGCAGGCGCCACAGTCTGATGCCACTGGCAGCATGCAGTTGCAGGCTATGCGGGGCGGCTTTAAGCAGGGCTTTCTGGTGGGCATTTCCAACCCTAAGGATATTATCTTTTTTGCGTCATTTTTCCCGCAGTTTACTGGCATCACCTCAGAGCTGAATTTAAGCTTGGCCGTACTGACCGTGACCTGGATTATTCTGGATTTCAGCACGCTGTCTTTGGTGTATCTGGGTTTCAACCGGCTGGCGCAATCCAGGCTGTATGCAAAGCTTTTGGCGGGCTGCGGCCTGATGCTGATTGCTGTGGCGCTGTACGGCATTTATTCAGCGCTGTTTTGAAAGCAGGCGGCAATTTTAAACAGCAGTTTCTTTGCATGGGCTGCTGTTTCCGCATCATAGCCTTCCACTGAAAAGCGGCTGATCAGGCCTTCAAGCTGAGTGTAGAATACCGCGCTGAGCTCCTGAGCGCCGTTCAGTTCAGCTGCGTATTGCGCAATCAGCCCGCGCAGCCATTCTTTATGCGCTTTGGCGATTTGATGGATTTCCGCTTCCTGCGCGGAAGACTCACTGACGGCGCGGACAAATAAGCAGCCTTTGAAATGGTCCGCCTGAAACCACTGCATGTGCCAGTCATAAATCCGCTCCAGCGCGTCCAAGCCCTGCGCATCCGCCGCATAGTCCAGCAGGCTCTGCCTGAAGCGCAGATCCCGGCTTTTCAGCACTTCCTGCACCAGCTGCGGCTTATTTTTAAAATGCGTATACAGCGTGGTTTTCGAGCAGCCGGATTCATCGCGGATTAAATCCACCCCAACGCCGGTAAAGCTGTGCTGATTGAACAGCTGTTCAGCTGTGCTGAGAATTTTCTGCGCCGATTTAGACATTTCGCCGTTTCCTTCCGCATATTTGCAATAAGTACAGATCTGTACTATTTTAATTTTAGCGCGCTGACTGTCTAAAATCAATTGTAAGGGGAATGCGGGATGTTTTTATTTCAGGGCTGGGGAAAACCGGCGCAGCGGCCGGATGCTGCCGATATGCTGCGCGGCTTGACCGGGGGTGGCCTCAGTGTGTACATGCTGCTGGCGCTCACGGAATATTCCGGGCATATGTGGATTATGGCGCCGTTTGGCGCGAGCTGCGTGCTGCTGTATGCAGCCCCGCAGTCGCCGCTGGCGCAGCCGCGGAATATTATTTTAGGGCATCTGATTTCGGCATTTGTGGGCCTGTGCTTTGCGCATTGGCTGCCTGTCAATATGCTCAGCATTTCGCTGGCGGTCGGGCTGGCCATCGCCTGCATGCAGCTTTTAGGCTGCGTGCATCCGCCGGCCGGCGCAAATCCGCTGCTGATTCTGCTGACGGCGCAAACCGCGCAGTATGGCTGGAGCTTTCTGCTGTTTCCGGTTTTGGCGGGCGCAGTGAGTCTGGTTGCTGCGTCTTATGCGGTCAATCATATTGCTGTTTTGATGCAGCGTTTAGCGCTTGGCCTGACCCGGCGCCAAGCTGAAAAAGGCTAAGGGCCTGACAGACGGGGGCAGGCTGCTGCTATTGCTATTCTGCAGGCTGATAAAAAATCCCAGCTAGGCTGCGCTGCTGGGATTGCGGATCTTAAAGGCTGTGTGCCGATTTTAAAGCTTGTGCGCTAAGCGGTACTGCACAATTTCTTCAATAGTGATTAAGGTTAAGTGATGGGTCTGGGCATAGGCCAGCACTTGAATGCCGGATGCCATGGTGCCGTCCGGATTGGTGAGTTCGCACAGCACGCCGGCAGGCTTCAGTCCGGCCAGCCGGGCCAAGTCGGTGCTGCCTTCGGTGTGGCCGCGCCGGGTCAGCACGCCGCCGCTGCGCGCGCGCAAAGGAAAGACGTGGCCGGGGCGGTTTAAATCGCTGGGCATTGCGCCGTCTTTGATGGCGGCGTGAATGGTGATGGTGCGGTCTTTTGCGGAAACCCCGGTAGTAACGCCTTCAGCAGCTTCAATGGTCACGGTAAAGGCAGTTTTGAACTGGCTGGAGTTGTCATCCACCATGGGCGGCAATTGCAGATGGTTTGCCAGCTCATCGGTCAGGCACAGGCAGACAATGCCTGAACCGTCGCGGATCATGCGGGCCATGGTTTCTACAGTCAGGGTTTCAGCTGCTACAATCAGGTCGGCTTCATTTTCACGGTCAAAATCATCCATGACCAGAACAGGCTTGCCTTGGCGCAGATCTTCCAGCGCCTGCTGAATGCGCTGCTCAAAAGGAGGAAGTGCAGAAAAGAAAATTTCGGGTTGAATTAAACTAGACATTGAAACGCTCGCGTAAATTGAAAGTACGGTTGAACATTTCAGGACATTGAAAAATAGGCGCAGCAAATCAATTGCAGCGTAGGCCGCAATTGAGCTTGATTACGTCGTCTTCTTTCATCCGGACTATACCGTCGGCTTTGGATTTGCACCAAATCTGCGAAGCGCTGCTGGCAGCGCAAGGCTCGTGGGCTGATTCAGTCAGGAATGAATTCATGCTGAACTTACCACCGGTGGGGAATTGCGCCCCGCCCTGAAGCGATGTGCAGCCATTATAGACCGGTTTGGCGCGCAAAAGGGGTATTTTGACCGGTGAGTAAACGCAGAATTTAATATAAGAAAAATAATTATTCTGATTTGTAAGCATTTTTTTGAAATGCGGAAAAGCGTGCTATGTTTCCTTGAGAATGAGATGCTGCTAAAAACATAAAAATGAATCCACTTGAAATAAAGCCGAAAAACCAATTTTCACCTGTTTTGTTCACCCATTCCCCAGTCATTCAGCATTTGCATGTGATTGGGTTGGCGCTCATTGCAGTCAGTGTACTGTACCTGATTGCGGCCAATTGGCTGATGCTGCCGAAAATCATTCAGCTGCTGATTCCGCAAATTTTCCTGCTTATTTCCGCATCGGCCAGTGTGTGGCTGGCATCGAATGATGCTGTCCGCCAAGCATTGGATGGCATTTCAGGATTAATGCTCGGCTTAAGCATGGCGGTGATCGGGCAAGTCTATCAAACCGGCGCAGACAGCTACCTGCTGTTTCTGGTTTGGGCGCTGCTGCTGCTGCCTTGGCTGTACCGCCCGAATATCGGCGTTTTTGCGCTGTTCTGTGTGGTAAGCCAGTTCGCGCTCTTAATGTTTTTCAAGCAAAGCTTCTGGATGAATCAGGAACTGAGCGCCTATCTGCTTTGCCTCAGCATCTGGACAGGACTGTGCTTTATTGCCTGCATTCAGCGCTATTTCAGTTTACGTTATGTGTTTACCGCTTTTGCTGCCGGCATATCTCTGCTGAGCATGTTCAAGTATTGTGAACACTATGCATGGCCTTACCTTGCGCTGTCGCTGCCGCTGGCTTTCAGCCTTTATTTCTACATGCAGCGCATGGCTTTGGAAACTAGCCTGCAGGTGGCGGGGCTGGCGGCCAGTGTCAGCATCCTGATTTTTCAGATCACGGAAGATGCATTGCCCGATTCCGCCGCAGGCTTGCTGGTGCTGGCTGCGCTGATTTTTGCATGGTTTGCCGGAATCAGCGCGGTGCTGATGAAAATGCTGCCGAAAACCAAATTCGCCGCCATTCCTTTGGCTTTGGGCGCATGGTTTGCCGGAATTATCCTGTCTTCTTTGCTGCTGACTTACTGGAAAGTTTTTTCCATTGCGGCCGGGCTGGCCTTTATTGCCGCGGCCCGGCTGGTGATCCGCCGCACATCCAGCCTGTTTTTGCGCCAGCTGGCGTACTGCCTTTGGATTTGCGGCCAGGCTGCAGTATTGGCGCACACTGAACTGCTGACCGGCAGCATTGCCTTGATCTGCCTGATTCAGTTTTTCTTTGCGGCGCTTTGCATATTCAGCCGCATGCACTGGCTGATTGTGCTGATGCAGCTGGCGGTGCTGTACGGCTTAGGCCTTGCGGCCCTGCTGGATGCAGCCGGCTACGGCAATCAGGCATATCTGCATTTTTATATCATTTCACTGAATTACGCGCTTCTGACCCTGCTGCTGTGCAGCGCGCCGCTGTGGCTGAAATCGGCTTACCGCGCAAGTTTCAGCTTATGGATTCTGCTGATTCTGGCTGCGGCTGCCGTGCTGCAGCTGGCGCTCAATCCAAGCTTTCAGGCTGAGGCGCCGCCCAGCCTGTGGGCGAATTATCTGCTGCCCGGCATATGGCTGCTGAGTTTCTGCCTGATCCACCGCAGAGCCTTGCTGCAGCCTCAGCTGTGGGCCATTCCTGCGCTCGCCGCGGCTTTGATGCTGTTCGGCTATTTTGAAATATTCATCCTGCTGGCGCTTCTGGCCTGGTCGGTCGCTTATCAGCAGCGCTTGGTTCAGGCGCTGTCGATTCTGCTGCTGGTCTTTTGGCTGTGGCTGCTGTATTACAGCCTGGGCGTCAGCTTCCTGATGAAAAGCCTGAGCATTTTTCTGTCAGGGCTTGCGGTTATGCTGCTTGCGCATCTGCTCGCTCAGCAAAATAAAACCGCTGTACCGGGGAGCGCCGCATGAAAAAGATGATTCCTCTCTGCCTTGCGCTGTTCAGTGTTGCATTGTTCTTGGCGATGATTGCGCGCCACGAATGGCGCCTGGCGCACAGTGACAGCGTTTTTGTCAGGCTGATGCCGGCCGATCCGCGCTCGCTGCTGCAGGGTGACTATATGGCGCTGAATTATCAGCTGTATTTTGGCGGCTCGGCGCCATCGGATGAGCTGTCTCCAGCCCGCAGTTCTGCAGGCATGACGGCTGAATATTTTAAGAATAGGCCGCAGCTTCTTGCCTATGTGCAGCTTGATGAACAGCGCCGCGTGATAAAAACCAGTTTTGATGAAAAAATGCTGGGCGCTTATCCAGCCTCTTCTGCAAAATTGATCTTAAAAAATCCAAACAACAGTTTTGAAAGCCTGTACCCGGCAGCGGCCAGTTTCTTGTTTGCGGAAGGGCTTGAGCCGTGTTACCGCAATGCGCGTTTTGCTGAATTAAAGGTGCAGGAAAATGGCCAGCCGCTTTTGGCTGGACTGGCGGATGAAAATTTAAAAGCATTAAACTGCGAACAGCGTGGTGAATGGTGGAAGGGCCGCTGAAGGGCTGGATTGAGCGCTGTCAAAAAAGCCCGCAATATCGCGGGCTTTTGAATTTTTGCTGTTTATGCCACTTGAACTGGAATGCAGTTCGCCGTGTGGTTGACGGTATTATTCGGGTTGGCGTATACAAGGCGGGGCTTGTGCGCATTGGCTTCAGCTTCAGTGAAATTGCCAAAAGTTGCAATAATGACTAAATCGCCTACATCTGCCTGATGCGCAGCGCCGCCATTGACTGAAATGATGCCGGAGTGGTCTTCGCCGCGGATTGCGTAGGTGGCGAAACGCTTACCGTTGGTCACGTTCCAAACATGAATTTCCTCGTATTCACGAATGCCAGCCAAATCCATAAGCACGCCATCAATGGCACATGAACCTTCATAATGAAGTTCTGCATGTGTTACAACAGCACGGTGGATTTTGCATTTTAATAAACGAGATAGCATGGCTGGCGTCTCCTTGGTGGACCGAAGATTGTTATCTTATGGTTGGAACAATCAGCCGAAACGGGTAGGCATCGGGCTGCATGCGCATTTTGCTCTGAAAACGGCATCATGGCAAGAAGCATTGTTCAATAATCTGTAGAATTATCAGTTTGGCTTGTAAGCATTGATTTGATTCATGGCTTGCTGTATGTCGCCGTTTGCCAGCAGCTTAATGCGTGACAAAGCGTGCGCAATCGCGTCATCCATCAGGTTTTGTTCGCTGCTTGGCGCTTTGCTTAAGACATGGCCGGATACGCGGTCTTTTGCGCCGGGATGGCCAATGCCAATCCGCAAGCGGTGAAAGTTCGGGCCGGTATGGGGAACAATATCTTTTAAACCGTTATGGCCGCCGTGGCCGCCGCCGGTTTTCAGGCGGATCACGCCCGGATTCATATCCAGTTCGTCATGCGCAATGAGCATAGCTTCGGGGGCAATATTGTAGAATTTTGCGAAGGGGACAACACTTTTGCCGGAAAGGTTCATAAATGTTGAAGGCAGCAGTAGGCGGATGTCTTGGCCTTCTATCTTGCCGCGGCCGCTGATTCCATTGAATTTCGGATCAGCTTTGAGGGAAATGCCATACTGTTCTGCAAGGCGTTCTACAAACCAGAAGCCTGCATTATGGCGGGTTTGGGCATACT
>NZ_JAVXCI010000046.1:0-22674 GCF_036659555.1 Acinetobacter sp. | reverse complement strand
AAGCATCTTGCGGCGCAGTGCGCCTCACCGCGAAACCTGTTCACTTTCTGCACTTAAATAGTTTTATTGCAAAAACAGTCCTTTTCAAAGGCCATACAGGTTGCGGATGACGCTTCCGCGTATCAAACAATATTGCAAGTCTAAAAAAGAAAAAGCCAGTCAGTTTCTAACTGACTGGCATTACTGCTTTGCAGGGCTTTTTTTAGTGAATATATAAATGAAATTTCAATTTATTCAACTTTAATCATTGACTAAAAAAAAATAATTATTTCTCCCCCTCCCCATTTGAGGATATTCAGAAACATCCTCCTCCCCCTAACATCGGTCTCACAATCTCACATAAAAATATACTGAGGGAAAGACCATGAAAAGAACAATACTTGTTTTGTCTTTAGCTGCACTGTTAACAGCATGCGGAGGCAGCTCTGACGACGGCTCATCTTCAGGCAGCCCGCAGCCTACAACTAAAACCGGCGTACTCTCTGATGGACCAGTCAGCGGCGTTAAATATATTTCGCGCAATGCCAAAGGCGAAACTACACACGAAGGCACAACCAGCGCATCTGAAACTGAAAAAGGCCTATTCCAGTATGAAGACGGCGATACCATCTCGTTCTATGTAGGCGGCGTCCAAATTGGAGAAACCGTCAATGCGAAGGCCCAAATTACCCCGCTTGACCTTTATCAAGATACAAATGAAAATGCCGAAAATGCCCGCGTCAATGTGATGATTTTCCTGCAGTCGCTGGATGCTGACCAGGACCATACCAACGGCATTGAAATTTCTCCAGCAGCAGCAGATGCGCTGGCGGATAAAACCCTCGATTTCACCTTGCCTACTGAATCCTTTGAAGAAGACGCCACCTTGGCGCTGGCCATTGAAGCGGCCGGCACAGAGCTGGTTTCAGAGCAGGATGCAAAAAACAACTTCTTTGACTCCTTTGTTAAAGACCATACCGGGGCATGGCTCTTAGAAGATCAAGCCACAGGCATGAAAACGGTGCTCTACATTGACGGCACAACCAGCGGTGTGGATGATGAAAAAACCTTCCATTTCACGCTGGGCGAAGTCGGCCCTGCAGATGACTCTGGCGAATCCGGCATAGAAGTGGGTCAAATGGTATGGAACGCTGCGAATGGCGATCTGGACAGTTTGGATGGCTTCGACCTTGACAGCAATGGCGAATGGGGCCTGTCCCATCCTGAAGCGCAGCTTAAACTGCTGTACGGCAGCGCCAAAGGCAAGCTGCTGCTGAAAGAAGGTGACCAGTCCTATGAGTTTACTAAAATTGAAAATACCGCAGGCAGCCTGACCGGCTCATGGAAAATTGACGGTCAAATCACTTCCTTCTTCGCCGACGGCTCCTATCTTCAGGTTTCAACCAATGCCTATAACTCATGCGGGGAAGGTATTGAATCTGGAACCTATTCGGCAGCAAACGGCGCATTGGCAGCGACAGCAGTGCAGTACGATACCAATGGATGCGCTGGCCTGGTCGATACATGGGGCGACATCGCCGCTCAGGAATATGACCTGTACTCATTCACTTATGTTCTAGACGGCGACCTGCTCAGCATTACCAATGCCGATGACCAGAGCGCGGAGCTGGAGCGCTTCTAAAGCCGGCAGCTGATTTTAACGCAGTTCCTTCATACCCGCACTTCAAGACCTTGGATCTCCAAGGTCTTTTTTTTAGGAAACATGCTCAAAATTAATAGTCATGCCCATCAGCTTATGCAGCAGTTCTGCCTGCGAATTGCACTGCAGCTTTCCATAGATATTTTTGACATAAGTGCGCACCGAACTTAAGGTCAGATTGCAGTGCACGGCTATTTTTTCTAAATTTGACCCATTCACAAACAGTTCGCAAATTTCGCACTCTCTGGGCGATAAAGTATAAATTTCCTTTAAATACGGCGTTGCCAGCGCATACTGCTGCCCGACTTCTGAAATAAAAAGCACCGCATAATTCTTATCCTTTAAATTTTCAAAGCGCTCAATGCTGCTGAATGGCGTAGCGGTCAGCATGAACTGCTGGCCATTATGATGGTTGACTGCCAGCACACCGCCAATATCATCTGTATTGGCGCGGCTTTCCAGCAGCGTGGTTTGAATCAGCCGCTCAAATTTCTGCTGATACATCCGCGCCATAAAAATCCGGTTCTGCGCGTCAAATTCAAAAATTTTACTGTGCTCCAGCAATTGCTGCGCGCGCTGATTGGCATAGTACAACGTGCGTTTTTCATCAATCAGGATAATGCCGACTTTAATGGCGTCCAGCACACGGTACAGGTTTTTATTTTCAATCCGGGCAAAACTGAGCTGCTTGTGTATTTGCAGGGCGCGCCGAATGTGCACGCCTATTCTTTTAAGAAAATCCAGCTCTTCCTGTGCAAAAGCAGGCTGTTCCGACGCCCGGTGTATGCCTAAAACAGACCAGCGGTATTCGCCATGATCCAGCAGCACGCCGGCAATATAGCTGATGCCGGTGACTTTCAGGCATTTTTCATAAAAAATAAATTCATCTGAATTAGACAGCTGCGCATAGCGGTTCAAATCCTGATTAATCACCCCGCCTATGCCCTGCTGCTGCCACAGCGGAATATGCAGCGCCATATCAATCAGCCTGACCTGCTCATCATGATAAGCGTCTAAGCCGGCCTGCGGAATATTAAAGGCATGCTCAAAATCATAATTAGGATTCAGCCGATCCAAAGCCGTCAGCACCGCAGTTTTGCTTTGCGTAAATTCAACAATCTGGCGGATTACCTCCGGCCACAGCGAAGCATCCAAGGCCGCATCATAAACCGTGCCAATAATTTTATTTTCCATTTCCTGATCCATTTGGCTCCGCCTCTTTATTTATTATTCTTGCTTAAGGATAAACCTAAGCGCTGTAAAGTCAAAAATAGATGAATTATTGATTAACCGCGGCAAAAAATCCGCTGAACAGCAGGGCTTCTTCATCAGCCGGCTGCAGCAGATGAATTGCATCATGCCTCACCGCAGCGCAAGGCCTTGCATGAAGCTTGAAATAATAGTTTGATTTATCTTATAGGACGGCTTATGACATTGCCCAGCATGGCTGTATTTTTTTTGTAAGCAAACTTCTTAAAAGATCCGCGGATTAAGTGCCATGCTTTGCTTTGCGCGCTGCAATTTGAACCATTAAAAATTGAAAAACCCCAAGGCCGGCTTGGGGTTTTTCCCGCATCAGGCTGCTTATAATAAAGGCAGAACTGACGGAATAATATCGTGAATCGTTTTGCCGTTGCATGATTCGCCAAGCGCTGACATTTTCCAGGCGCCGTCATGGCGGTAAACTTTTGCAATAATCAGCGCGGTATACTTGCCTTTTGCCGACAAATTGTATTTCGCAATTTCAGTATTGGTTGTTTCATCTACTACGCGGCAAAAAGCATTTTCAACTTTTTCAAATGTCTGCCCGCGGAAGCTGCTGATTGTAAATACAATAGATTTCACCTGCGGTGGCACGCGCGCAAGATCAACAAAGATTTTTTCATCATCGCCGTCACCGTCACCTGTGCGGTTGTCCCCAGAATGGCTGATGCTGCCGTCACGGCTGCGCAATTGCGCAAACCAGACATTGTCCAGCGGCTGCTTGGCTTCATCAAATAAAATCGCTGATGCATCCAAGTCAATTGAAGAACCGCCGCCGCCAAATAAGCCGCCCATAAAGCCGCCGCCTTTAGCGACATCCCAGCCGGCGCCCAAATATATCCGCGTCAATGACGCGCCGTCCGCCTTGGCAAGAGAAATTTTTTGCCCTTTTACTAAGCTAATACCCATATCTTTACCCTTTTACCTGCTATTGCTATTTAAATTTAAAACTGACGCAAGCCATGTGACATAGTTTTTGCGGTTTCTGGAGCAGATAACCACCTTGCCATTGCCCCTGAATTTCAGCACCATTCCTTCACCGCTGGTCACGCTGTTAAACAGGTTGCCCATCAGGCCCCGGTTTTGTGAACTTGGCAAGCCGATGCTGTAGCTTAGGCTGGAATCCCACGCGACCACATGGCCATTGTCTATCGTGGTTTCGCCATTTTGCGCGCTGACATCGACTTCCAGCAAAGTGCCGCAGCCTGAAATGCAGAGCTGGCCTTGTCCAGCGGTTTCCATCACGACAAAGCCGCCGGTGCCGCCAAACAGGCTCCCGCCAATATTGGTTTGCACTTTTGCGCTTACGTTAACATGCTCTGTAGCCGCCACAAATGCGCCGTCTGACAGCACATACTGGTTCTGGCCTATGTCCAGTATCTGCATATCGCCGTCCAGATTCGGCGAAAGCAGGCACTGCCCGTTTCCAAATGAAGCTTTTATTTCCTGCTGGAACAGGGATTCACCCGTGGTGAAGCGGCGCATGAAAGACTGAAATAAGCCGCCCCTCAGTGAGCCGCCCAGTTCAAGATTCGCTTCCATCATGACCATGGCATCGGATTCACAGAAGATTTTTTCTCCTTTTTGCAAATCCGCCAGCAGGAACGGTTCCGGGCTGCCCGCCAATTGAAAATTCGCCATGTTGTATCCTTATTGCGCAATGATATTTTGATCTTGGGCTGCTTTCAGCCAGCTTGGAAATTCCTGCAGCAGCAGGTCATACAGCTGGCTTTCAGGCATGCTGTGAATATGATCCATTGCAAAAAAACTGCAGTTGTCCACCACGCGCCCAGCCATTGTATCCAGCTGCTCCAAGACGCCGTAATTGCGGCCGCCAATGCCGACGAATTGCCAGAAAATCGGATAATTCGAAGCATGCTTTAAAATCTGCTTAATTTTCCGGGTTTCTGAAACGCCGCCGTCAGAAATAAATACGATATAGACCGGCAGCCGGGATGGGCTGGTTTTGGTAAAATATTCAACCGCGCTTTCAAGCGCAGCAGGCTCATTATTATAGCGGGCGCCGGCATTCCACTTTTTATGCCCGCCATGCTCAGTTTCAATATAATTATTTAAATTGCTTAAGCTGACGTCACTCAGGCGCAATGCTTTCTCAGCAAAAGCCCAGCATTCGAAGCTGCCGTCATCATCAAAATTAACAGCCAAAGGCATGATGCGGTCCAGAACTTTTTGCACATCGCCGTTTTTATACTGATTTGACATGGAGCCGGAATAATCCAGAATCAAAGCCACCCGGGCTTTCGCGCCAATCAGGCTGTTCTTTTCCAAGCTGATCAAGGATTTTTTGGTTAAATCAATCAAATGCGGCGCAGTTTTTTCTATTTTATCCAGCACGACGCGCTTTTTCAGATCAATTACGGATGCTGCCGGCGCAGGCTGCTGCGCTTCAGGAAGATGCGGCGCAGCGCCTTCCTCCTCTGCAACTTCACCGCCAAAATGCTCGACTAATGCTTTTAACCCGCCATTAAAGCCTTGGCCAATGGCTGCCATGCACCAAAGGCCGCCCTTGCAGTAAATTTCAGTCAGCATAATGGCTTTTTCCAGATTAAATTGGCTGGAATCCAATTTATACTGCGCAAGCGCCTGCCCTTGCTGGCTTAAAATTTCCACATAGGCATCTTTCAGGCCATGCATGGCCGCATCCGCCGTGGCGCAGATGACAAAGCGCTGAATTTCTGCGGGATTGGCCTTGCTTAAGTCAAAATGAAAAAAGTGCGCTTCTGATTCAGCCCAGTATTCAACCTCATGCTGCGGAGATTTCGGCTGATTATAGAAAATCATATAATCATCATGCAAAAGCCGGCTATTCAAGCCAATGCCGAAACAGGAAATATCAACCGGAAAATCCGCTTTGGCCGCTATTTTTACGGTAAAAGCCTGTTCATTCTGAATGAGCTTATCTAATGCTATTTTCTGACCTGAAATTAAATTCATTGTTATTCTGCTCAATTTTAGTACTTAAAAATAATCTTAAATTCAGGATTAAAATCACTTTTAAGTACTAAAAGATTGCTCTTTTAGCACTTAAATGCAGTGTTATACCGCTACGCCATAGCTTCCAGCCAAAGCGCCCAGGCCGCCATTGAAGCCCTGGCCTACCGCTTTGAATTTCCACTCGCCGCTGTGGCGGTATAATTCGCCAAAAATCATCGCGACTTCTGTGCTGCCGTCTTCAGACAAGTCAAAACGGGCAAGTTCTTCAGCATTTGCATCTTGGTTAATAACGCGGATATAGGCTTTATCCACTTGACCAAAATTCTGGCCATTCTGCTGCCCTTCATGAATGGTTACTGCAAAAACAATTTTTGCAACATCCGCAGGGACTTTAGACAAGTCAACTGAAATCGCCTCATCGTCGCCTTCGCCGTCGCCTGTGCGGTTGTCGCCTTTATGGTTGACTGAACCGCATGGCGATGTTTTCTGGTTGAAGAAAATGAAGTCGCCGTCTAAGCGCACTTTGCCGTCTTCGCCGGTTAAAAATGCCACTGCGTCCAAGTCAAATGCTTTGCCGTCAGTTACACGCGGATTCCAGCCTAAGCCTAAGTCCACTTTGTTCATGGTTGGAGCGGTCTTAGATAAGTTAATGTTACCGCCTTTAGACAAGCTAATTGCCATTTTAATTTCCCTCTTCAATTGTTTCGAGTTGCTGCTTTTTACTATATGAAATTGACGAAATTACTGCCCAGACAATAAATGCGACGCCAATCAAACCTGTTACAACTTCTGGAACATGCACGCCGGTGCCGCTGGCAAGCATGATCAGCGCCAATGCGCCAATTGCATAATGGGCGCCGTGCTCCAGATACACATAGGCATCCAGCGTGCCTTTTTCAACCAGAAAAATGGTCATGGAACGCACGAACATTGCGCCTATGGCTAAGCCCAGCATGATAATTACCACATCACTGGTAATTGCGAAAGCCCCAATTACACCATCGAAACTAAAAGATGCGTCAAGCACTTCAAGGTAGAGGAAGCCGCCGATCCCGCCTTTTACAATGGTGCCGGCTGCTGCGCCGCCGTTTTTCTCAGCCTGCGCATCATCTTCACCTTCATCACCGCCGCCGCCTTCAAGCAGATGCCCGATAACCTGCACGCCGACGTAGACCACAATGCCCCAAATGCCGGCCATGACAACAACCAGGCGTGAAGCTTCAGGTACAAAGCCTGCGATAATCAGCAATACCGCCAATGAGATGAAAACTGAAATTGCCTGAATATTTCCCAGATCCGCCAGCTTGGATTCCAGCCAGTGGAACCAGTGCTCATCCTTTTCATCATCAAATAGAAAGTTCAGGAACACCAATAGCAGGAAGATGCCGCCGAATGCTGCAATTTCAGCATGATGCGCCATCAGCTTATCTGAGTAAGTTTTGGGGTCATTCAGCGCCAGCTTGGCGACTTCAAGCATGCTCATATCCGCCGTCACGCCGACAATCAGCAGCGGGAAAATAAGGCGCATGCCGAATACAGCCACAATAATGCCTACAGTTAAAAACAGCTTGCGCCAGAACTGATCCCAATGCTTGAGCACCGAGGCATTCACCACGGCATTGTCAAATGATAAAGAAACTTCCATGACCGCTAAAATAGCGGTAATGGCCAGCACTTTCAGCATCATCATCAGGCCGGCTTCCGGCCCATGCGTAAAGCCCCAATAGCCTGCTAAAGCCAGGCAAATGACGGTGAAAATTATTGAAAACCTGAAATGCTTCATATGCGGTTACTCAGCGCGTCAGATATTGATGCCGTATTGCTGGCACATGGCGCGCAAGCCGCCGTTGTAGCCCTGGCCCACAGCGCGGAACTTCCATTCGCCGTTATGGCGGTATAATTCGCCAAAAATCATTGCCGTTTCAGTTGAATAATCTTCGTTCAGGTCAAAGCGCACAATTTCCACCTGGCTTTGATTATTCACAACGCGGATAAACGCATTTTGCACCTGGCCGAAGTTCTGCCCGCGGGAATCCGCATCGTGAATTGTCACCGTAATGGCAATCTTTTGCACGTCCGGAGAAACTTTGCCAAGATCAATGGTTACCGCTTCATCATCGCCGTCGCCGTCGCCTGTGCGGTTGTCGCCGGTATGCTCAACAGAACCGTCCTGTGAGCGGGTTTGATTATAGAAAATAAAATCATGCTCACCGCGGACTTTCTCATTTGCGCCCAGTAAAAAAGCCGAGGCGTCCAAGTCAAAATCCACGCCATCTGTAGCGCGGGCATCCCAGCCTAAACCGACCAGCACCTGAGTTAATGACGGGTCTGTTTTGCTTAAAGATAAGTTTCCGCCTTTGTTCAATGAAATAGCCATGCTTTCCTCATTTTTAAATAGCTAAGGTTATAAATTATTTTGCTGCTTTTAGTCTTTGGAGCCTTGCGACCAGCGGAAACCGAAGCGGTAATGCTCATCCAGATACTGCTGATCTTTAAAATAGCGTACTTCGCGGTTCGCCTGAATGCTGTCGGCGGCGTTCTTTAATTCGACTATGGCGCATGTGGTTAAATGATTGCCGTCTGTCAGCCGGACTTCAATCTCCGGCTGATTTGGAATCCGTATCGTGACCACACCGTCTGTTGCGGCCCATTGGGCTGCGCCTTCATAAATATAGGCATAGACGACAACACGCTCGATATGCTCCCAGCGGTCGCCGTTAATGTACAGGTTCTCGCCATTCGAGGCGGACCCCGTCCGGTCATCGCCATCCAAGTGCATGAATGGCGGCTGATCATAATGGCCGAACTGCTTTCCGAGCGCCTGCACCAAGGCAATCCGCCCATTTTTAAACTGAATCATTGCGCCCAGATCCAGATCGATAGAATTCGAGCGGCTGAGTTTTTTGAAAAAAGACTGGGACTGAGGCTGGCCTCTGTTCCAGTTCAAATTGACCGAAATTTTGCCGAATCCAGCGCCTTTCTTGCTTAAGTTAATGCTGGAGTTGTTTTTATCCAGCTTAATTTTGGACAAATTAATGCTTGATGCAGGTGCAGGTGCAGGTGCAGGTGCAGGTGCAGGGTCGCTGCTTTCGCTGGCAACCTCAACGCCGAAGTTTTCGGACAGCGGCTTTAAGCCGCCATTAAACCCTTGATTTACGAAACGGAATTTCCATTTATCGTTATGCTTATACACTTCACCCAAGATAAGCGCTTTTTCAGATTTATGCTGCGTATCCACAGCGGCCGCCGCCAGCACCTGCCCTGCTGAACACAGCTCCAGCTGCACGGCAGGCAAAATGCTGACCGTATGCGGCTCGCTTAAAGTCGCGCAGATGGCGATTTTTTGAATTTGCGGGTCAATCGCTGCAGTATTAATGCGCAGCTTGGTCAAATAAGGCGATTTGGAAGCGGACTCGGACAGCACTACGCTTTGGTTCGGCGCAGATGTCTGTCCGTAAAAGATCATGTCCTGATCGCCGCGCACTTTCTGCGTGCTTTGCTGAAGCAGATATGCAGCAATGTCTAAATCGACATGGGCTGGCACTGCGGTCTTAATCAATATCTCAACAATCTGAGCGTCAAGCCCTATATTCCCGCCTGCCACAAGCTGCATACAACCCCCTAAATCAATAAATTTTTTATTAAAATTCATAATTCTAATGAATTTTTTTTACCAAACTGTATTCAATCTAAAATTTAAATATTGAACAAATGCTCAACCTTTTTAACATAAAAAAATGCGCGCGCCAAAGCTTCTGAGGGTTTTTTTGCTTAATTTTAACGCAGGCTAAATCATGTGCTGGAAAACCGCGCAAAAACAGATTGCAGCTCCGGCTGAAAAAATTATATATTCCACACACTATTTGCATATTCTTCATTTCTTATAAATTTAACGTTTTATTGAGACAAAAACCTTCTGTGAAACAACAATATACCATTTGGATAGCTGAATGCTATTCCTGCCAGAAAGATGTTATCCAGCTGCTGAAAATGTCCAGTTTATCAGACTCCATTAAGGTCATTGCATCGCATAGCCTCGGCCGCCCTGAATTAAAGATATATGCGGATCATTTTGAGCGCCAGCCCCCTATCCGCCAATCGGCAGACTGGCTGCTGGAACAGTGCATGCAGCATCAGGTGGATCTGCTGTTCTGCGGCAAACACGCGCATTTTATAGAAGCGCACCGGGAAGAATTTCAAAAAAACAATATCCAGCTGATTACCGGAGCAATCGGCGCCGCGCAGCACGCCGCGGTCAATGATAAATACCGCTTCACGCAGCAATGCGAAGCGATTGGCCTGCCGCATATTCCCTGCGCCAAAGTCAGCAATGCCGCCGAGCTGGCAGCCGCGATTCAGCAGTATCAGGCGCTGTACCCGCAAATCTGCGCCAAGCCTGTGCACGGCGTGTACGGCGCCGGATTTGTGCAGCTGCAGGATGATGTTGATTATTTTAAAAAATTCCAGATTTCGAGCATTTGCAATACCCGGCAGTTTATTGAAGCCTATGGGCAGCTGAATCCGGCCATCGATTATCTGATTATGCCTTATCTGGACGGGCAGGAATGTTCCGTGGACATTGCCTGCGATGCCGGAAAGATCTTGGCGCAAGTCACGCGCACAAAGCATAAATTCTTTCAGGTTTGCGATTTGGCGCATCCCTGCCATGCAATTTGCTCAGCTTTAGTGGAACATTTTCAATGCGACGGGCTCATCAACATTCAGTTCAAGCAGGACTCGAACCTGAATTGGCGCATTCTGGAGATTAATCCACGGCCCGCCGGCGGTTTTGCCTATACCCAGCATACCGGCGTCAATTTAATGGCGGAACTGATTGCACACAAGCTTTCTTTAACGCTGATCAGAGCCAAGGCATCTTCGCCGGTGCAAGTTATCCCTGTAGAACAAAGCATAAAAATGGAAAGCGATTGTTTATGAAGCGAGTTGAGTTAAGCCGCGGTCAAATCTGCGTTACGGTAAATGACCATCATCCGGACTGGCCTCTGGATCAGCTCTTGGGCTTTGCGGAGCGGATTAATCCCAAGCGCGCTTTTTTATTTGTTTCTAAAGTCTTAGGCAAGCATATTCCCGTGGCGCCGTCGCTGATGAACCGGAGCTATGTCGATCTGGCTGCGCTGGTGCCCAAAGACGTTCCTTTTCCGGCTGCAGTTATCGGCATGGCTGAAACCGCCGTTGGCTTAGGCGCCGGCGTCTACCGCGAGCTTAAAAAAGATTTTGGGCAAAACGCGATATTTTCCACAACCACGCGCCACCCTGTCAGTTCACTGCCTGCGCTTGGGCTGTTTTTAGAAGAGCACAGCCATGCGCAAGACCAGTTCATTCTATCGAGCCATGACCCGGAAAAGCATCAGCAGCTCTTAAACGCTAAAACCTTAATTTTAGTGGATGATGAAATATCAACCGGCAAGACCTTTAAAAATTTGATTCACAGCCTGAAAAATGCCGGTTTAGCGCATGTGGAGCGCATCATTCTGGTCACTTTAGTCAATTGGGCGGAACAGCGCATCAGTGACTTGGATGTGGGCATGCCTGTCGAAGTGGTTTCACTGCTGCACGGCAACTGGCATTGGGAAGCCAGCCAAAATAAAATTGAGATCCGCATGCCCGATGTCAGCGCGACATCGCAGGAAGCGCAAAAAATTATTGCGCCGCATGACTGGGGGCGTGAACCGGGCTATTTGGACTGCAGCGCCTGGGCGCATGTCCAGCTGAAGCAGCCAGGTGAAAAGATTCTGGTTCTAGGTTCCGGCGAATTCAGCTGGATTCCATTTCTGATTGCGGAACAGCTTGAACAGCAAGGCGGCGATGTGTATTACAGCTCGACCACCCGCTCCCCGATTATGCAAGGCCATGCGATTGAAAGCATCTGCGCTTTTACCGACAACTACGGGCTGAATATCAATAATTATGCCTATAACGTCAAGCATCAGCAGTTTGACCGGGTTCTGCTGATTGTGGAAACCGCCAAAGACAGCGTAGACCCAAGCTTATTTGAACAAATACAGAATCTGGAAGTGATTAGCTATGAACCCTAAGCCGCTGATTTTTGTAGATCTGGATGATACACTGTTTCAAACTCACCGCAAGCAGGCGCCAACTGCGCAGCATAAAATCGCCACCGTCGATAAAACCGGCCAGCCCCTGTCCTATATGCACCCCAAGCAGCAGGTGCTTACAAACTGGCTGTTTCAGTCCGCCGATGTCGTGCCGGTTACAGCGCGTTCAGTCAATGGCTTAAAGCGGGTCGACCTGTCTTTCCAGCATGGCGCAATCTGCACGCATGGCGGAACCGTTCTGGACGCCGGACTGCAGCCCGATCAGGACTGGCTGGCGCTGCAGAAGCGGGATGCCGCCGCTTTAGGCGGGCTGCTGCAGGATTTGCCGCAAGCCCTGCAGCAGGCCGCGCAGCAGATTGGCGCTATCCGCACCCAGCTTGTTGAAGAAAATGGCCGGATTGTCTACGCCTACGCCAAGCAGGAGGCGCCGGAGCCGCTGTTCTTAAGCCAATTGGTGCCGCACCTGCCTGCAGAAATCATGCAGCACTGCTATGTGCACTTAAATGGCAATAATTTAGCGCTGATCCCGCATTATGTTTCCAAGCAGAAAGCGGTTGAGTTTTATCTGAATAAGCACGACCCGCAGCGCGAGCGCGCAGTGCTAGGCTGGGGCGACAGCCTTTCAGATGCCGGATTTTTAACCTGCTGCGACTGGTTTGGCATGCCTAAAAACAGCCAGCTGGACAAGTTCTTAGCGCAAAGCTTAATGCAGGATCATCATCAGAAAGGATTTTTAGGCCATGTCTAATTTTTCAGCCGTCAATCCAGCGCTTGCGGAATTAGGCTTTCATGGCTCTTACCGTCCGCAGGATATTACCTTTTTGCTCAAGGCCTGCGATATTCAGCCCACCCCAGTTGCAGAAAAAGAGCGCCTGATTCAGTCCGGCTTAAAGCACTATTCAGAAATGATCAGTGAAGAAAAGCCGCCGACGGCCGAGCATATGGCGCATTTCCAGCATGCCCTGAAGCTGGGCGCAGAGCGCCTGGCCGCTGAAGTCCAGCAGCTGGGCCATTCGCTCAGCGCCAGATTTCCAGCGCAGCCGGTGGTGCTGGTCAGCCTTGTGCGCGCAGGCGTGCCGCTTGGCGTACTGCTCAAGCATCAGCTTGAAAAAACCCAGCCCTGCTTTCATTACGGCATCAGCATTATCCGCGACCGCGGCCTGGACTTGGCCGCGCTGAATGCCATTATCCGCCAGCACGGCGCGGACAATATTGTTTTTGTCGACGGCTGGACCGGCAAAGGCGCCATTTGCCGGCAGCTGACGCAAAGCCTCAGCAGCTATCCTGAATTATTTGACGATGGTTGGGAAATTCCCCGCCTGGTCACGCTTTCAGACTTGGGCGGCTATTCTTGGCTCAGCGCAGGCTGCGAAGACTGGCTGATTCCATTCGGCATTTTAGGCTCGGTGATTTCAGGCCTGACCTCGCGCAGTGTTTTAAGCGCGGAGATCAGCCCAAGTCAAATGCAGGACGGCTGTTTAAACCCTGACCACTGGCATAATTGCGTGATCTATGACCACCTCAAAGCCGATGACTTATCGTTGCAGTTCATTCTGCAGATTCTGGATTTAATTCAGCAGCAGCCGCATGCGGAAAAAGCCGGCTGGAGCAATGCACTGCGCGCGCAGCAGCAGCAGCGCTGCCTGAATACCGTGCAGTGGATTGCGCAGCATTATGGCGTCGGCAATATCAACCTGATTAAGCCCAGCATTGCCGAAGCGACCCGCGCAGTCTTAAGGCGCGTGCCGGAACGCATCTTAATTCAGGATTCAGCCCACCCGGATGTGCAGCTGCTGCTGCATTTTGCCCAAGAGCGCGCGATTCCGGTCGATATTTTAGGCGCACA
The DNA here is from genome assembly GCF_036659555.1 of Acinetobacter sp. Taxonomy (GTDB): domain Bacteria; phylum Pseudomonadota; class Gammaproteobacteria; order Pseudomonadales; family Moraxellaceae; genus Acinetobacter. The sequence goes on along the minus strand of NZ_JAVXCI010000046.1, from coordinate 8,894 downwards.
GCTGGGCCCCTATCACGCAGTGACACTGATAAAAAAAGTTGAGAAAAAACAATAATGAAGCAATTACAGCACGCGATTGAACTGGGCGCAACCATGTACATTCCCGCGACCCATGAACAGCTGTGGGAGGTCACTGAAGGGCATAAATTTCCGGCATTAAAATCTGTTGCAGTATGCTTGGAAGATGCTGTGCTGGAAAAAGATGTGCAGACGGCGATGGTCAACCTGAAGCATGTGCTGCAAAGGCGCGCTGAAGCGCCCAGCCTCAAGGCCCCTGCCGTGTTCATCCGCCCGCGCAATGTTGAAATGGCCAAGCATATTGCCGACTGGGATTTAAACCGCAGCTTCAGCGGCATGATTTTGCCTAAATTCACCCTGCACAACCTGATGCAGTGGATGGACGTGCTGCCGCCGCATATGAATCTGATGCCGACTTTGGAAACCCGGGAAATCTTTGATATGGGGCATAATATTGAGCTGAATCAGGCGCTGAAATATGACTTCCATAAAACATTATGCCTCAGGATCGGCGGCAACGATTTGCTGTCCTGCCTGCACCTGCGCCGCCCTAAAAATTCGACAATTTACCAAACCCCTGTCGGCATGCTGATTTCGCAATTGAGCGGCCTGTTCATTCCTTCAGGCTTCCAGCTCAGCTCGCCGGTTTGCGAGCATATTGACAATACCCAGTTGCTGATTGCCGAACTGCAGCAGGATATGAATAACGGCATTTATACCAAAACCGCGATTCACCCTTCGCAGCTTGAATACATTCATCAGGCCTTTCAAGTCAATGCCGAAGAATTTCAGGAAGCGCAGCAGATTCTGTCGCATGACGCAAAAAGCGTCTTTAAAAGCCACGGCTCAATGCTTGAACCCGCTACGCACCGCAATTGGGCGGAGATGATCCTGCGCCGCTACAGAACTTTCGGCTTAAGCAAGCCGCATTGCGCCCATGATAAGCTGATGGCCAGCTCATCATCTTTCTAAGCTTTTAAGCCTGCACCATCTGCACCACCGCCAGACGGCCGCCGTCTTCCTTGGACAGCAGAATTTGCGCGCCGTCGCTCAGCTCAATTTTTCCTCCAATCGGAATGGCTGTTTTTGCGGCGGCGTCGGTTAAATCCGGCAGGCCTTCATTCACCAGCCACCAGCGCTCATGATGCAGCACAAAATAGCCTTTGCGCCGGGTCTGCTCCGGCGTGAGCCGCTCATTCGGCGCAATCATGTTATTGGCATGCCAGGCATACAAAGACTGCCCCGGCCAAACCATCAGGCGGTGGTTATCCGGCCTGAAGCTGCCCCCTTGGCGCGCGGAATACAGATTCAAAACCGGCAGCTTTCCGGAAAAAGGCGTATGGCAAAATGGGCATTGAGGCTTGGTCGTATTGTCAAATACATACCATTTATGGCTGCAGGCGGCATTTTGGCAGGGCTGAATCAAGTCAACAGTTTTCACCAAAGCCGTTTCCCAGTCATTTGCCGAAGGGCGCTTGCCCGGGTCATGCAGGCCGTCAATAAAACTTTTATTGAACAGTTCCGTTAAATAAGGCCCTGAAACAGTATAGGGAATCTGGCCTGGATCAGCCCAGGGAAGCTGGGAAGCCTTCAGCTGCGCTGCGCGCACCCGGTTGCTCGGGTCAGCCGGATGCTCTACAAACAAGGATTGCCCGCCCATGCTTAAGTTTTCATCTTTCTGCGGGTCGTCCATGTCGTGGATTTTCCCGCCGCGCAGCGGATGCCGGTAGAGCAGATACATATAGATCAGCACCGCCAGCGCATGCTTGTCGGTTGCGATGCTGGGCAGAGAACGGCTGGGATCTTCTTTTGACAGATGGCTGGTCATCACCACTTCAGGCGCAATAAAGTCCGGGGTTCCAACGACATCCGGCGGATATTTGCCCGGCACAACCAGGCCGTCCACATCAATCACGCAGGCGCTGCCAGTGACCGGGTCGATCAGCACGTTTTTGTAGGACAAATCTGAATGCGCCAGCCCGGCTGCATGCATGCGGCGCACGGCGCGGGAAATCTGAATGCAGATTTTAAGGTAATTCAGCCATGTGCCTTTTTCGCGCTCATCTAAAAACCGGTTTTGATTATTGGCGCTGGCAAACCATTTGCCTTCTTTTTCCTTGCCTTGAATCTTCAGAAAATCGTTATTCTTCGAGCCATATTCAAAAAAGAACTGCTGCTTATAGGCTGGGGCGGTAATGCCCAGTAAATTGTTGTATTCAACCAGGCCGTCCGGCCAGCAGAAAATATTTTTCCAGTAGGCGCCGCCCGCGCCGTTAAAAATGCCGTTCCATTTATTGCCGACAATTTCTTTCAGGCGGTCTTTCTGCTGTTCCAGCGCGGCGTTGGATTCATAGAATTTGTTCTTTTCCCTGCTGAAAAAGCAGACGACATAGCTTTTATCCGGCGAGAAATAAACATCTTTCATGGCGCCGGAAGCAATCACTTCATCCACAAATTCAATTGCGCGCCCATCTGTGGTTGTACATTTAATAATTTTTGCAGACATAGCTGAATTACCTGATGCTCAATGCGTGATAGCGTTTATGCGCTGTTTTTGCTGCACAAGACCGCCAGAGTGCGGTCATCATGGTGTCCGGGCGTGAAAAAATGCATCCAGTCCAGCAGCGCTGAAGCGGCGTTTTCGGACTGCAGCAGCGGCTCAATCTGCTGATACAGCGCCTGCCATTTTTGCGGATTGCTGAGGCCGGCATCGGTTTCAAACAGCGGATCTGAAATGCCGTCCGTCATCAGCATGACCGCCTCCACATCGGCAAAGCAGCCGATTTTAATGCGCGCGCCCAGCTCCTGATGAATGCTGCGGTCTAAAAACTTGGTTTGCCCGGCATATTCGCCGCCATCAGCCGCATTCATCAAGCGCACATGGCCCTGGCCATAGACCGAAATTGCGCCGTCGCCAACCGAAAAGGCGCTGATAAAGGTTTTGCCGCCGTGCCGGCAAACCACCGCCGCCAGCAAGGTTGTAGAAAAGGCTTTTCCGGCCACGCCGAATTGCTGCGCCTGCTGTTCTATCTGCGCAATGATGGAGCGGTAAATTTCATAGTAGACATTGAAAAACTGCTGATTCAGCTTTTTAGCGATGGCATTGGTCTGCTCATCCTGCACGCCAACCTGCCAGTTTTTGATATCTTCATTAATGACCGCAATGGTGTATTCATTTAAGTAGCGCTGGAACTCATTCTGCACAATGTCCACCGCAATGCGCGAGCCTTCACGCGAATATTCGGCGCTGCCGGCCCCGTCTGCGACGGCAATCACTGACCACTGGCTGCCGGGGATATTGAAAATCCTGAAATCATCATCACGGAATGCGCCGCCATGCTCATGCGAACGCCCCCTTCGGCTGGCAGCCGCAATTTTATCATCCCCCAGATCAATGCATTTAAAGTCAGCATGCGCTTTGGGAAATAATTGCCCGCCCTCAGGCTCGATGACTTTCCATAAGCTGCGCGGGTCTGGAATCACATTGATTTTACAGCTGGCAGTGCGCGTCTCCTGATGCATGCAGTACTGAAATGAAAATTCCAGTTCTTCGGCTTTTTCAGGCATGCCGTGTATCTGCTGCGTGGCGGCGTCAAAATAAAAATGCGCATAGGGAAACTTAAAGCTCTCCGCCTTGAACTGCACATCATCCGCAGCGTGATGGGAGATAATCGAAAGCCGGGATTGGTATGCTTGCCCGGCGCGCGCGTTATCGGCCTGAAATTTCAGATCATTAAAACTGGATTGATTAAACACGTCGGTGATCTCTGCCCTGCGGTTTTTTTCCGCTTCATCTGCTGCGCTGGATTCGCCCGAATGAATTGGCGAAAGCGCTGAATTTACATTAGGTTCTGCCGGTGCAAGCCCTGAATCCGCTGATTCAGCATCAGCTGAATCGGCTTGAAGCGCCGGCGCATCCGGCTGCGCTGCCTGCATAGCATCGCCCGGCCCGGTTTCGGCAGCCGCCTGCTGATGAACTGAATCATTTTCAGGCGCCGGTTCTGAAATCTCTGCCCTTAAGCCCGCCAGCTGCAGGCGCAAGGCGCGCAGCAGCAGGGACAGCTGGCTTAAATTTCCGTCCTGTGAAATATAGGCGACAAACTGCCCCTCCAAGCCCAGCTCATTTTTTTCAAGCATCTGCTTAATCCTGCACTTCAATTCAGCCATTTTCCGCCCTTATGCTCAGTCCGCTGATGATGTTTTTAGCCCTGTCCGCGCGTCAGGTCAAAGTCGCCGCCTGAAACCGAAAAGCTGATTTGACGCTGGCACCATGGGCAAACCGCATATTCGCTGTAGCCGTCATAGCACATCAGGCTGCCGCAGGCGCACATGGCGAAAGCCGTTTCCGCATAGCAGTGCGGGCAGCTGGCGCTGCCGTCCAGCACCGAAGTATTGATTTTGGCTTTTTCCGCTGCCTGGTCTGTCCAGCTGAAATAATCCTCGGAAATTCCAGTGCAGGCCTCTAATTTAAAGTTATAAATATTGATGTTTAAATCTGACAGTTCGCCGTACTGCAGGTGGCGCGAATACTTCAGAATATAGGGATGATGCAGCTTTTGGCAGCGCCCGACGATGGTGACAGTCCGGTCATCCGCCTTAGACTTGCGGAAAGTCAGGCGCTGTTTCGCAAGGTGCATGTAGCGCTCATCCAGCGGCAATAAGTCCTGCCTGTCCTGATGCTGCCCGACACTGATGCTCTGCGAAACCACGGAAGCGCTGATCCATTTGCATAAATTTTTCACATAGTCCTGATCAATCTGATCGACTGAAATGCAGTGCTCTGTCAGCCTTTTCAGGATTGAAAAATCCACATCCTGGCCTAAGCCGATGGCAACCAGCGTCACTCTATTTTCATACTTGGCTTTCCAGCGGCTGATTGCGCCTTCATAATCATCGGTAGGGCGCCCGTCGGTAAATAAATACACCACCGGCTTCCAGTCGCCTTTCACATCTGCAGTGGTTTTAATGACAGAGCGGTCTATTTCCTTCGCCAAATGGTCAAGCGCTTTCCCCAGATGCGTGCCGCCGCCTAAGGGCAGCTCGCAGGCCTGATAGGCAAACAACTCCGTCAAGGGTACAAGTGTTCTGACAATCCCGGCATAGGCAATGACCGAAACATACACTGTTTCCAAGGCATAGGGGTCTGTTCTCAGGCTATTCATAATGAAATCAACACCTTCTTGTACAGCTTGAAGCGGCTGACCCACCATTGACTCCGAGCAGTCAATGACGAAAAAAACAGGCAGTCGGCGCATAATCTCACCTAATTTGTATTGTTGTCGCAGTTAAGCATTAAAATAAATGGCGCTCAAAGCTGGAACAGCGTTCCGCATGGCGCTTACAGCACCAGCTGGATTTCTGAAGGCGGCGGCAAAGAAATTGAATCAGATACGCCAGCGCTGCTGCTTCCGGCCACTACGCTTGCAGAAACCCATTTAAAGAAGCTGGAAAAAGCCGCCGAATCCATCGTGTCCAGCACCACAACCTGCTGGGTCAGCTGCAGCAGGGCTTCCGTTTTCGCCTTAGGCCCGGCAGCGCAGGCCACAATCGAAGCGAAATTCATTTGCCTGATTTGCGGCGCAATCTGCTGAAAGGCATAAACGTCTGATGGCGAGCCGTCGGTCATTAAAAACAGCAATGGGCGCCAGTCGCCTTTCTGTTCAGCTGAACTTTTCTGGACGTTTTGCTGCACTTCTGCAGCCAGCAGCTCCAAGGCCGCGCCCATAAAAGTCGCGCCGACATTCGGAACATCAATATCAGCCAGCTGCACCTGGTCCAATGGCGTTAAAGGCAGGTAAACCTTAGCTTCCATGTCAAAAGTAATCACGCTTAAATACACGCTTTCCAAGGCATAAGGGTCTTGCCTGAGCGCGCTGAGCATGGACTGCAGGCCCACATTTACGGAATGGATCGGTTCGCCTCGCATAGAGCCGGAAGTATCCAGCAGAATATAAACAGGTAAACGGCGCATTTTCATCTCTTCTTTACAGGTATTTTTTTAACCATTCTACAAAGTTATCTGAAGCGGATGATGAACCCACCGCATTGAATTTCCATTCGCTGTTTTCACGCACCAGCTCAGCAAAAAGCAGCGAGCGCTGCTGCTCATACTGCCCCTTTCCAGACAGATTAAAACGCACCATTTCCTTGCCGGAAGCGTCTACAGCGCGGATGAATGCATTCTGCACCTGCCCAAAATGCTGATTGTTTTTTGCGCCTTCATAAATCTGTACAATAAAAGCTATTTTATGGAAATCACTGGAAAGATTGTTCAGCTTCACAACAATCTGCTCATCATCGCCATCGCCCGCGCCAGTGCGGTTGTCGCCGGTCAGCCAAATGTCCCCGGTACGGTGCTTTAAGTTATTGAAATAAATCACATCGCTGTTTTTCAGGGTGGGCTTGCCGCTGGCGTCTCTGCCGACATCGCGCACTTTGCCGCTGGCATCGCATAAAAAAGCCACAACATCCAGATCATATTCTGCAGGCTGCCCGCCGAATAAGCCGCCCAGCAGGCCTTTCTTTTGCTCAGCAATGTCCCATCCCAGGCCAATTGTGACCAGTGACAAATTATTCTGTGATTTTTCCAGCGTCAGGCCTTGCCCTTTTGCTAAGGTGATTGCCATTTTATTGTTCCTTTTTATGCCCGTGTTAATTATTAGTATGCTGCTTAAAGTACAACGTTGACTTCCGGAGGCGGCGGCGGCAGGTCATTCAGGCCGCTCACTTCTTTCTGCCCTGCATCCACTTTTTGGCTGCCGGCAGAAATGCTGGCGGAAACCCATTTAAAAAATGCTTTAATGGCGCTGCTGTCCGCTGTCGCCAGCTCTACAACCGCTTCCGAAATTTGCTTTAGCACCGCAGTATCCGCATGCTGCCCGGCAGCGCACGCAACCACAATGCCGGTTTTAGCCTGCTTGAGTTTGTCAAAGCCTTTTTTCCAGTCATCCGTCGGCACGCCATCGGTCATAATAAAGACCAGAGGCTTCCAGTCGCCGCGGGTTTCAGGCGTGGTTTTCTGCACTTCCTGTCCAATTTTTTCAGCCAGCAAAGCTAAGGCTTCCCCAAGCTGGGTTGCGCCAGCAGCCTGCAGCGCCGGCGGATTGAACATGGCAATTTCAGTGAGCGGCATTAACTGCTTCGCCGCTGTATCAAAACTGATAATGGATAAAAAAGCGGTTTCCAAAGCATAGGGATCCTGGCGCAGTGAAGAGACCAGCATTTCCACGCCATTTTTTACCGCCTCTATCGGCTCCCCCAGCATTGAGCCGGATGTATCCAATAATAAATACACAGGCAATCTTCTCATTGCGGCTCCTCTTTTTTACTTTTTAGTTCATTTTCAGCTTTGTTGTCGAACATATATTAGCCTAAAAAAAATCATAAAAACAAAAGTTTTTATAAATTAAAAATAAATATATGCCAGTTTTTTCAAAAATATAGATTTAGCTTTCAGCTGAAAACCCTGCGCAGGCGCATGAAGGAAACAGCGCAGAAACAGCCGCGGCAGCGGATCAGCGAAACGGCCATTCCTTGGCTTTTTGCTTTATTCAAGCCTGCATATTTTCTGCTGATTTATTTTGCAGCTGCAGGCTACGCAGCGGGAGAAGCCAATGCGCTTAAAGCGCCGGCAGGAATTTCCAAAATAAAAAAGGCCGCAATAAAGCGGCCTTTCTTTAGACAATTAAGTCAATTGCGGGCAGCCAGCCAAATTCTAAACAGAGTGTTTAAAATTCAGCCGGCTGCTTGATATTGGCGCAGATTACATCATGCCGCCCATACCGCCCATACCGCCCATATCAGGCATAGCCGGCTTGTCTTCTGGAATATCAGTAATCATGCATTCAGTGGTCAGCATTAAGCCGGCGACAGAAGCAGCGTGCTCAAGCGCAGAACGGGTTACTTTTGCAGGGTCAAGAATACCCATTTCCAGCATGTCGCCATATACTGAAGTCGCTGCGTTATAGCCGAAGTTGCCTTCGCCATTTTTAACAGCGTTGATTACTACAGATGGCTCATCACCCGCATTCGCTACGATTTGGCGAAGCGGCGCTTCAATTGCGCGGCGGAGAATGTTCACGCCGACATTTTGGTCATCGTTTGCGCCATTCAAGCCGTCAAGGACTTTAGCTGCGCGAACCAGCGCAACGCCGCCGCCGGCAACAACGCCTTCTTCAACTGCAGCGCGCGTCGCGTGAAGCGCATCGTCAACGCGGTCTTTCTTCTCTTTCATTTCAACTTCAGTCGCTGCGCCGATTTTGATCACGGCAACACCGCCTGCCAGTTTCGCTACGCGTTCCTGCAGTTTTTCTTTGTCGTATTCAGACGTTGATTCTTCAATTTGCGCGCGGATTTGCGTTACGCGTTCAGCAATTTGAGCTGCATCGCCAGCACCGTCAACAATCACAGTGTTCTCTTTAGATACCGTGATTTTGTGCGCAGTACCTAAGTCTTGAAGAGAAGCTTGTTCCAAAGTCATGCCTACTTCTTCAGAAATAACAGTCGCGCCAGTCAGGATTGCGATGTCTTGCAGCATAGCTTTGCGGCGGTCGCCGAAGCCAGGCGCTTTCACTGCGCAAACTTTAATGATGCCGCGCATGTTGTTGACAACAAGCGTTGCAAGCGCTTCGCCTTCAACATCTTCAGCGATAATTAACAGCGGCTTGCCGGTTTTCGCCACTGCTTCCAGAACTGTAATCAATTCACGGATGTTGCTGATTTTTTTATCAACAAGCAGAACGAATGGGTTTTCAAGTTCAGCCGTTAAGGTGTCTTGCTTGTTGGCAAAGTACGGGCTGATATAGCCGCGGTCAAACTGCATGCCTTCAACAACGTCCAAAGCATCTTCAAAGCCTGAACCTTCTTCAACGGTAATC
>NZ_JAVXCI010000045.1:0-23057 GCF_036659555.1 Acinetobacter sp. | reverse complement strand
GAGCTCCAAAAATTCGATTTAAAAACGGTAAGACTCCGCTGTGAATAGCCCAAAAGGTTAAGAAGTTTACGGCGAAACTCCTTAACTGACTGATATTACTGCAGCATGCAGGGCTTTTTTATTTATGCAGGAAGTTCTGCTCAATCTGCCGAATCAGGCCATTTATATTTTCCGGGCAGATCAGCCGATGATGGCCGCCTTCCAGCGCCTGAATCTGCATATAGTCTTCCAGCTGCTCCTGCGCCGCGCGCATATCCAGAATTTCGTCGCCCAGTTCCAGATAGGCCAGCTGCGGAATGTCATGATCCAGGTCTTCATCGCAGATTGCGGGATAATCTTCGCGGAAATTCGGCTGCAGGCTGGGGTTGGCGATAACGCAGGGAATCTGATGCGCCAGTGACATTTTCAGCGCCCAATAGCCGCCCAAGCTGTGGCCGACAATAATATCGGGCTTGATTTTCTCAATAATTTCATCATAAAAGTCGGCAACGGTCTGAAAATTCAGGTTGCGGTAGTCGACATTGATGCAATATTTCCGCTTGGCGTCAATTGCATGAAATTTGGTTGATTCACGCGAAGAATCTAAACCATGCAGGAATAAAATTTTAGATACGCAGGAGCTCATTGTTTTTGTTCGCACTGGCTTTTTCAATAATTGCTGAGGACTGAAAATAATGCACTTTTCAACCAATATGTTTTGAATATTGTAGTGCGCCTGAGCAAATAAGGAATTTAGATTTTGGTCTAATCTACTAAGGGCGAATAGCTAAATCGCCCTGCGCGTAGAAGCGCAGCAGGGCGCTATTTTGCAGTGCGGAATAAAGGCGGAAATCCGCGGATATGCTGTGCGCTGACGGCTTATGCGCATTGCGCTTGGCCGCGGGCCGGGCTGAAGCGCAGGAGGAAGCAGCCGGAGAAACCGGCCTGCGGCATTGAGCCGGCGGCGATTTGTACAGCCAGCTGCGGCGAAAGCCTGCTGAAATTATCAGAGAATCTACGAATTTTGCTGTATTTCTGCTATGCTATGCGACTTCCATTTTACTAATCATATTCGAGGCAGAGATGACGCAACATAACGCTCAATCGACTTCTGAACAGCTTCTTTCCGAAAACGATTTAATTGCACAGCGTCATGCCAAGTTAAAGCAAATTGAAGAACATGCGAAGCAAAGCGGCGTCAGCCCTTGGCCGAATACATTCAAGCGCGAGCATTATGCGCAGGATTTGCAAGTTGAATTCGCTGATAAATCTAAAGAAGAAATTGAAGCAGGCGAGCGCGTGCAGGTCAGTGTTGCCGGCCGCGTGATGCTGAACCGCGGTTCATTCATTGTGATTCAGGACATGACAGGCCGCATCCAGCTTTATGTTGCGCGCAAAGAGCTTGAGCCTAAAGTGCTGGAAAGCATTAAAAGCCTGGATCTGGGCGATATTATTGCCGTTGAGGGCTATATCGGCCGTTCAGGCAAGGGCGACCTGTATGTGCACATCGAGCATTTTGAGCTTTTAACCAAGTCGCTGCGCCCGCTGCCGGACAAATTCCACGGCCTGAACGACACCGAAGTTAAATACCGCCAGCGCTATTTAGACTTGATCGTCAATGAAGAAACCCGCAAAACTTTTGAAATCCGCGCCAAAGTGGTTGCCGGCATCCGCAGCTATTTAATCAATGAGCGTTTCATGGAAGTTGAAACGCCAATGATGCATGTCATTCCAGGCGGCGCGTCTGCGCGTCCATTTGAAACCCATCATAATGCATTGGACATGCCGCTGTTTTTGCGCATTGCGCCAGAGCTGTATTTAAAGCGCCTGGTTGTCGGCGGTTTTGAGCGGGTGTTTGAAATTAACCGCAACTTCCGCAACGAAGGCGTTTCAACACGGCATAACCCGGAATTCACCATGATTGAATTCTACCAGGCTTATGCAGACTACAAAGACCTGATGGCTTTGACTGAAAATATGCTGGAAAAGCTGGCGCTTGATATTCTGGGTTCTACCGATGTGCCTTACGGCGATGAAGTGTACAGTTTCAAAGGCCCGTTTAAGAAAATTTCAATGGCTGACGCTATTCTTGAGCACAATCCGCAGTTCACCGCGGAAAATGTCGCTGACCGTGACTTCCTGGCGAAATTCATTCAGGAAGAGCTGAAAGAGCAGGTCAAGCCGGGCTTCGGCTTGGGCCGCCTGCAGACCATCGTGTTTGAAGAAACGGTTGAAACCAAGCTGCGCCAGCCGACATTCATTACGGAATATCCTGCGGAAACTTCGCCTTTGGCGCGCCGCAATGATGACAACCCTCATATCACTGACCGTTTTGAATTCTTCATCGGCGGCCGTGAATTGGCGAATGGCTTCTCTGAGCTGAACGACCCAATCGATCAGGCTGAGCGTTTTCAGGCGCAGGTCGCTGAAAAAGATGCCGGCGACGATGAAGCGATGCATTTCGATGCAGACTTTATTGAAGCGCTGGAATATGGCTTGCCGCCGACAGCCGGCGAAGGCATCGGCATTGACCGTCTGGTGATGCTGTTCGCCAATGCGCCAAGCATCCGTGATGTGATTTTATTCCCGCATATGCGCCATAAAAACGCATAAGCTGAAAAACCCGCGCTATGCGGGTTTTTTTCGCGCTGAGGCCAGCCTTCATACCGGATATAGCTGCTGAGAATCAAATGCATGGCTGGCTTTGAGCAGGGCTTTGCTGAATTGCAGGCAAAAAAATACGCAATGATTGGGGTTTTCATTGCGTAGAACAACGAATCCGCTTTCGCAGCTTCGGTAAAGGAGAAATATATGGCTTCAGGTTTCCCTAAAAGCATAGGGTAATCTTAGGATGAACGGCCAGTCACTTCATCAGCATTCGCGTTACGGCATGTTAAGCAACGTTAAAAGCTGGATATTTGTGTGATTGGTTTGCTTTTATTTCATCTATAATCGGATTTGCGTCACAAAAATACTCTCGTCAGGCGGGAGATGGGCTGTTGGGAACAGCAGCGGAAAGTGCTGCTCAGCCGATGCTGCTGCCCTCATGTGGTGGCATTTAAAGCTGGCCAATGCTGCTGCAGGATTTTGATCAGCTTCCTTCGCCGTCTAGAAATCAATCACGACTGACGGCGCGCTGCGTTGGGCCTCGCCATGATATACCGCTTCTATATTGTTGCCGTCGGGGTCAAGCACAAATGCTGCATAATAGCCGGGATGATAGGGGCGCTCACCCGGTTTGCCACTGCAGCGGCCGCCATGTGCCATTGCTGCGCGATAGAAAGCATCCACGGTTTCGCGGTCTTTGGCTTGAAATGCCAAGTGGTGCCGTCCGGTCAGCATGCCCTGCGCAGCGGGGCTTTCCGCTGAAGATACGACGAGTTCATCCGCCCAGAAATAGCCTTCAGCCGTGCCGGTGATGGGGATCTCCAGCACAGCCAGCGCCGCTGCATAGAAGTCTTGGCTGGCCTTCAGGTCGCGCACCACAAGCTGAATGTGGTCGATGAGCCGCCCGCGGTGCAGTTGAGTGTTCATGCCATTCTCCGGATATAAGGGCTGAATTGCCGCGCATCCCGGTTCATCATAAAGTTAAAGCAGCGCTTTGTAACAGCCTTTTCCGCGCTGCCGGGTATTTAAGCGTGATTGAATTGCATAGGATATTCTGCAGCGTTTTTTCTTCGAATTTTTAATGCTGCTGGATGCGCGAGCGTTATAGCTAAATTCTAAAGTCTATATTACGTATAATTGCTCATAAAATATAATTGCATTAGATTTTAGTCGCGTTAACTATTTCGGTAATTAACGATGATGCTTGCACTGCCTCATTTTTACTTTATTTAAAAGTTTCAATGCCTTTGCGCAGGCGAGGCTCTCCTTTGGAAAGACCCAAAGGAGACAAAAGTCTTTTGTTGCCCATACACGGCATCCTGAGCCAGTTTTAAGCACGGCTTTAAAATGCAGCGCAAGGGATGGGCAACGTGCGGCATCCATGCCGCACACGCGTATCCGAAGTTTATTTTACTCAAGAGCCTAGGAAGCTGGAAGCTAAAGGAATTTTCGCAGAGTCATGTAAGCAAACTTAGCTATATTGCTAAATTTTGAAATCTGTACCGCATATAATTTCCCATAAAATATGATTTCATTAGGTTTTGTATGTGGTAGCTATTTAGGTAATTCACTATATCGGATGTCTGAGCTGGCTTGTTTCTTGCGGGGCAGAGAACTGCTGCGCTTTCAAAAAGAAAAAGCCGGCCAGTTTCTGAACCGGCCGGCTTTATCCGCTGAAAAGGCTGCGCCTTTAAAGCATTACTGAGAACTTCAGCGCTTAGAAATGAAAGACGCCTAAGCCAGACTTCACTTCATCCAAAGTCTGCTGGGTAATATCGCGGCATTTGTCTGTGCCGGCCTTTAAGATGTCCATGATGTAGTCAGGGTCTTTGGCCAGCTCCATGCGGCGCTCGCGGATAGGGCCGATCAGCTCTTTCAGCACGCCTTCAAGGCGCTTCTTCACTGTGCCGTCGCCCAGGCCGCCGCGGCGGTAGTGCGCTTTCAGCTCTTCAACTTCTTCCTTATTGGCGTCAAAAGCGTCCAGATAAGTGAATACGATATTGCCTTCCACTTGGCCCGGATCTTCAATGCGCAGGTGGTTCGGGTCAGTGTACATCGCGTTGACCGCTTTTTTGATGTCCTTGTCCGAAGCGTCCAGCACAATGGTATTGCCCAGCGACTTGGACATTTTCGCCTTGCCGTCAAAGCCCGGCAGGCGGCTCATATTGGACAGCAGCGCTTTGCATTCCGGCAGCAGCTCATGGCCAATCTGGCGGTTCAGGCGGCGCACAATTTCGTTGGTCTGTTCAATCATTGGAATCTGGTCTTCGCCGACCGGAACTACGGTGGCCTTGAAGGCCGTAATGTCGGCAGCCTGCGCCACCGGGTAGCACAGGAAGCCGGCAGGAATGTCGCGCTCAAAGCCGCGCATCTGAATTTCAGACTTGATGGTCGGGTTGCGCTCCAGGCGCGCCACAGTCACGAAGTTCAAATACAGCATGGTCAATTCGTTCAATGCCGGCAAGCTGGATTGGACGCAAATTGTTGTTTTTGCAGGGTCTATGCCCACAGCCAAATAATCTGTCGCAACTTCGATAATATTGCGGCGGACTTTTTCAAAGTTGTCCGCATTGTCCGTAAACGCCTGCGCATCGGCCAGCAGCAGATGCTGATGGTGAGAATCCTGCAGCCCTACGCGCGAGCGTAAAGAGCCGACAAAGTGGCCGAGGTGAAGCTGTCCAGTTGGACGGTCGCCAGTCAAAATCACTGGACGGTTATCTTGATTGCTCATTATTTATTCCATAGTCGCAGCCAGCGCTGCAGTGCGTTTTCAAAGAATGGCAATATTGTACGGCATTATTTTTTTTTATGTCAGTAACAATAAAAACACAGCTAAAAAATATCTGTGATTTAATAAGGCAAATGCGGAAAAACCTGCAAAACCCTTTAAAATTGCAGAAAATGAATAGGAAAAACAACAATGGCCAGCAGCCTGCTATTGCTTTTAGATGATATTGCCACGGTGCTTGATGATGTTGCGGTCATGAGCAAAATGGCTGCCAAAAAAACCGCAGGCGTTTTAGGGGATGATTTGGCCTTAAATGCGCAGCAGGTCAGCGGCGTGCGCTCAGACCGCGAACTGCCGGTAGTGTGGCGCGTGGCAAAAGGCTCATTTGTGAATAAGCTGATTCTGGTGCCGCTTGCGCTGCTGATCAGCGTGATTGCGCCGTGGGCGATCAATCCCTTGCTGATGCTGGGCGGCTTATTTCTGTGCTATGAGGGCGTGGAAAAACTGCTGCACAGCCTGCCGCATAAAAAAGCCCAAACGGCGGATGAAGCCCGGCAGGAATTGGAGCATACTGAAATTGATCTTGCGCTTTATGAAAAGGATAAGGTGAAAGGCGCCATCCGCACCGATTTTATCCTTTCAGCGGAAATTGTGGTGATTTCGCTGGGTACAGTGGCTGCCGCCGGCTTTCTGACCAAAGTCAGCGTGCTTAGCTTGATTGCCATTGCAATGACGGTGGGCGTTTACGGCTTTGTCGCGCTGATTGTTAAAATTGATGATATTGGACTGCATTTGACTGAGCAGGCTTCAAGCGCGAAACAGCGCATGGGGCGCGGCCTGCTGGCCTTTGCTCCAGTGTTGATGAAAACCCTGTCTGTGGTCGGAACGGTTGCCATGTTTCTGGTCGGCGGCGGCATCATCAATCATGCCGTGCCGTGGATGCACCATTTTTCCGAAGGTACGGTGAAATATGTGCAGGATATTCCGAACGCCGGCAGCATTGTCGGTGCAGTTGCCCAGAACTCGCTGAATCTGCTGATTGGCCTTGCTGCCGGGCTGCTGGTGCTTTTGGCGGTCGGCTTGGTGAAAAAACTCTGGCCTAAGCCGGCGTAGCTGCGCATGCGGCGTGTTCAGCCGGCTGGCCCTCTCAGGTAAAGGATAATCGTTATGCGTTGGAAAGGCCGCCGTGTCAGTGAAAATGTCGAAGACCGCCGCGGCGGGGGCGGAGCCAAAGCTGGAGGCATCAGCATTTTAGGCCTGATCGCGGCCTTTGTGGCGTGGAAGTTTTTTGGCGCCGATCCGCAGCAGGCGTATCAGGCCACCAAGCAGCTGACCGAGCAGGGCGCAGCTGCCGAAACCAGAGGCTTGGACAATCCCACGCCGGAGCAGCAGGAAGCTATTGCCTTTGTCGGCACGGTGCTGGCGGATACCGAGGATACATGGGCGCAGGTTTTTCAAAGCCAGCTGGGCGCGCAATATGCGCCGCCTAAGCTGGTGATGTTCAGCGGCGCAGTCAGTTCAGGCTGTGGCGCAGCGCAGTCCGCCATGGGGCCGTTCTACTGTCCAGCTGACCGGAAAGTCTATATTGATACTGGATTCTTTAAAGATATGCGTACGCAGATGGGCATTTCTGGCGAGCAGAATCAGACTGAACTGTCCAGGCGGGATCAGGCCGGCGATTTTGCGCAGGCCTATGTGATAGCGCATGAGGTCGGGCATCATATTCAAACTTTGCTGGGCATTTCAGCGCAGGTGAAGCAGGCGCGCGCGCAGGCGTCCGAAGTTCAGGGCAATCAGCTGTCCGTGCGCCAGGAGCTGCAGGCGGACTGCCTCGCAGGCATTTGGGCGCATCATAATCAGCAGCGCACGCAGTTCCTTGAGCCGGGCGATATTGAAGAGGCGATGGATGCGGCGCATAAAATCGGTGATGACTATCTGCAGAAAAGCGCTACAGGTCAGGTGGTGCCGGACAGCTTTACCCACGGCAGCAGCGCGCAGCGCATGGCGTGGTTTCAAAAAGGCCTGAAATCCGGGCAAATGGACAGCTGCGATACTTTTAATCAGCCTGTTTAACAGCAAATTTTGCTGAAGCAGGGAACAGGAGCAAAGCATTGCTCCTGTTTTTTTGCGCAAAATGAGGCTTTCGGCGTACGGAAAACTTCAGCCAGCCTGCAGCGGAAAAGCTGCAGAAGAACAGCATTGATCTATTTGTCGGAATTATGCTGGAATAGGCTGGACTAAAAAATCAGCATTTTTTAGAATGCGCGCACAAATACAATAAATGCATAAAAATAATCATGCTGAAAAATATCTATTCCCTGATGGAAGGCTTTGGCCTCAGCGCGCAAAAGCGCGCCCTGCATATCCAATTTTCCAATGAAGTTTTAAACAGTCTGGTCTTTCTGCAGCGCATGGAAGGCCGGCATCAGATCAATCAAGGCCTGCGCGCGGAACTCATTTGCCTGTCCAGCGATGCGCATATCCCCTTAAAGCAGTTTATCGGCGGCCGGGCAGCCATTGACCAGGTGACTGACTTGGGTCAGCTTAGCCGCCTTACGGGGGTGATTACCGGCGCCAGCCAAGGCCAAAGCGACGGCGCGCTCACCGTGTATAAGCTGGTGGTTGAAGACGCCTCAGCGCTTTGGCATAAGCGCCGCAACAGCCGGGTTTTTATGAATAAAAGCGTGCGCGATATTGCTGAAGTGCTGTTCAGCGAATGGCAGCGGAAAAGCGCTTTATTCGCAGCCAGCCTGACGCTGAATTTGGCAGGGCTGAGCCGTGACTATGCCGTGCGCCCCTTTACGATGCAGGCCAATGAAACAGATTATGACTTCTTAACGCGGCTTTGGCGCAGCGAAGGCATCAATTGGCTGATTGATGAAGCGGAACTGACCGTTGCAGCCTCCGCAGTGCCGATGCAGGTGCAGCAGCTGCGCCTGATTGATGATAATCAGGCCTTTGATGCTCTTGGCCGGCGCGCTATCCGCTTTCACCGCAGCCATGCTGCCGAGCGTCTGGACACCATCACCAGTTTTTCGGCGGAGCGCGCCCTGCAGTCTACTGCCATACAGACCCAGCGCTGGCAGGCGCAGAATTTGGCGCAAGACCAGTCCAGTCCGGCGCTGAGCGCGCATCAGCACAGCGGCCAGCAGGAAAATGCAAGCTTAAGCCTGGAGCAGGCGTGGACAGTCAGTCCTGCCTGGACTGCCGACCTGAATGGGGGAGATCAGGCTGCAGCGCCGCATGCAGGGCAGCTGGAACAGCTGAACCGGCAGCTGAACCAGTATCAGGAACTGCAGTCCAAATGCTTCAGGGCCAGCAGCAGCGTGCGCGATGCGCAGACGGGTTATTGGTTTGAATTGGAAGATCATCCTGAAATTGACCGGCATGAGGGCTCTGAGCGCGAATTTCTGATTCTGGGCAAAGCCTTTTACAGCCAGAATAATCTGCCGAAGGACATCTCAGTACAGCTGGATAAGCTGCTCAGCGCCAGCTGCTGGCAGCCAGCAGGCGATGAACGCCAAGCCAGTGAATTGCATCTGGTGCGCCGCAGCATTGCTGTAGTGCCTGAATATAATCCGATGCAGCACCGTCCGCTGGCTTATCCGCAGCGCGCCAAAGTAGCCGGGCCTGAAGGCGAAACCATCCATGTGGATGCCTGGGGGCGCATCAAAGTCCGCTTTATGTTTACCCGCGCGGATGATCACGGCCATGACGGCGGCGCGGGCGCCAATGACAATGACACCGATTCCGCCTGGGTGGATGTGCTGACTCCGTGGGCCGGCGAGGGCTATGGCGCGCGCTTCCATCCGCGCATCGGTGAAATTGTAGTGATTGACTTCTTTGAGGGCGATGTTGACCGGCCTTTTGTTGTTGGGCGCATTCATGAAGCCGAACGCCATCAGGCCAGATTTGACCTTAAAGGCCAGCTGCCGGAAACTAAAAAGCTTAGCGGCATCCGCACTCAGGAAGTGGATGGCTCAGGCTTCAATCAATTGCGCTTTGATGATACTGCGGGGCAAATCAGCGCGCAGCTGCAAAGCAGCCATGGCGCCAGCCAATTGAACTTGGGCAACCTCAGCCATCCGAAGCAAGAGGAAGCCAGCGCCGGGCGCGGAGAGGGCTTTGAATTAAGGACAGATGCCTGGGGTGCAATGCGCGCCGGCAAAGGCATGCTGATCAGCACCTATGCGCAGGATCAGGCGGTAGCGGATCATTTGGCGGCTGCCGAAGCGCAATCGCTGCTGCTGCAGGGTCAGGACAGCATGAGCATGCTCAGCAGCATTGCGGTAAAGCAGCGGACGGATGCCCTCAATGTAATTGGGCGCCTGCCGAAACTGATTCAGTCGCTGGAAATGAAGAACACTTCTGAAGCGCTGATTGCAACAGTCAATCTGTTTAAAGATGAGCTGAGTAAAGACCCTTTAGGCGCACTGAAAAACTGCAAAAGCTTTGTCAAAGACTTAGGCGTAATCACTCAGGATGTCAAAGGCGCTGCCAAGCAGTTTCATGAATATTTTGAAGATGCCGAGGAGGCTTTTGACAGTTTGAAAGAGGTGATTCAAAACCTGCAGGATCACGGTTCTGAACAGCTGCAGGGGCGTATTTCCGGGCTAGACAGCCTGTTGAAAGATGATCCGCTGAAAGTGCTGAAAGAAATAGGAAAAATTGTCGAAGAGATTAAAGTCAATCCGGAAGATTTAATCAATATCAATGGCTGCGGTTTTGGCCAGCCGGAAATTTTTACCCCGGTGAAAGCTCTGGAGCATGTGAAAGGCTTTATGGAGGGCTATGCGCAGAATTTGGAAAGTTCCGGAAATCCTAAACAGCAGGAACAGGGCAGGCTTTTCAGGCAGGCGCTGATGCTTTTGGCTTCGCCGAATGGCATTGCGCTGGCCACGCCTGAAGATATTGTGCTGCAGGCTTCTCAAGATATTGCTGCAAGCGCTCAGGGGTCAATTAACTTCAGCGCGCAGAAAAGCATAGTCAGCCATGCGCAGGATAAAATCAGCCTATTTGCCGCGCAAAAGGGCTTCAGTGCTTATGCTGCCAGAGGCAAGCTGGAACTGCAGGCGCAGGATGATGCCATTGAGGCTATTGCGCGCAAAGTCATTAAGCTGATTTCGACGGAAGATAAGGTTGAAATCACCAGCCCTAAGGAGATTGTGCTGACTGCGGGCGGTTCACAGCTGAGAATTAATGGTGATGGAATTTTTACAGCCACTGGCGGGAAGTTTGAGAGCAAGGCTGGGCAGCATAGTTTTGTGGGCGGAGCGAAGGTTTCTTATGAGATTCCTCAGCTGCCAAATAATGTTTTATTTAGTAATAGGCTGGATGTTTATGATCTATTTTGGGATTTTGAATTGCCAAATTTATCTTACACAGCAAAATTCTGCGATGGAAGAATTGCTGCCGGCAGCCTGGATGAGAATGGCAGGACTGGGAGAATAGGTTCTGATGCTTCTGAAAAGGCGGAAGTATTTGTTGATACAAATACAGACTGGATTGTTGAGTTTGAAGAAGCTTCTGATACTGAGCTGAATAATATTATTACAGAAAAATAAGGCAATATAAGAATGAATACTGCATTAAAAGGTAAACTATATAATATTACATTTACTTTACATGATCTTACTCACAAGCCTATTCCATATTTATATTTTGAAATAAAAAATGGAAAAGAGTTAGTAAAAAAAGGACGTACAAATTTACAAGGCGAGATTTCATTAAAATATGTAGGGGGGAATTCGCTGACAGTATTTGTAAGAAAAGACCATGATCAAACGATGAAGAAAATAGGTGTTATACACACGCCTAATAAAAATATAAGAGTAAAGTTAATTAGCCCAAAGATGAAGTTTGATGTAACGCTTTTGCCTCACAAGGAACAAGGTAAATATTGGAGAGGAACCTATCAGGTTAAAAGCGGGGATACGCTTTCTAAAATTGCTAAGGAGCACAATACAACAGTTTCGGCTTTATTGGCATTAAATCTGTCTATTAAATCCCCCAATTCAATTTATAGGGATGAACAAATTGCATTAGGTGAGTGTAATGCTGATGCCGTTATAAAATTAACTTCAGATTCGACAATAAAAATTCCTCCTAGGAAGAAAACAGGTAAAGTTATTGATGATAGGAAGAGCAAATCTTTGAGCCCAGCAGATATAAAGGCAGATATTGCAGAATCAAAGACTGAAAAAGCGCAGAAAATAGAAACTAAGTCCCATCAAGCGCAATCTCCTAAGCAAAATGCTTCAGCGCCTCAAACAGCTCAACTTCCAGCCCAGAACCCGCCTCAACAAATTACAAGTCAAACAGCAGCACAGCAGAAAATTGATGTTCAGCAGGAGCATAATGACAAAAAACAGCCAGTAGCAGTTGCAGGCTTAAGCGGGTGTGTTTGTAAGGATTACAGTATAGCTTGGGGGAAAAGTGGAAAATACGTAAATTGTGAATTTAGAAAAAAAGTTATTCAAATATGTAAAGACATGTGGCCAAATGATATTAAAAATATGGCGAATAACTTAATGGCGTGCATGCATCTAGAGTCGAGCAGAAGCTTTAATCCGGCAATTGAGAATGATGCAGGTTATGTGGGATTGATTCAGTTTGGTAAAGATGTGATTGCAGATTTAAAAAAGAATACAGATTCAACATTAACTAAAGAAAAATTGAGGAAAATGTCAGGAGTTCAACAGCTGGATTTAGTCAAAGCGCATTTTATGTGGGCAGACCATCATAAGCTGATGAAATCACTCACAGATATGTATTTATACATAAACTATCCGAACGCTCTGCTATTAGGGAAAAATAAACCTAGCAATATTTTATATCAAGGTGGAAAAGGAACGAGCGCTTATCATGCTAATCCATCTTTCATGAAAGAAAATGGAGAATTTGAATATATATATGATTATAAAAAAAATAGTGATGGTTCATTTAAGCTGGATAAAAGTAAAAATAAAATTCCTATAAGAGGTTTTGATGAGGGAAAAACATATATATGGGAGGTAACAAAAGAAATTGAGAAACACTTTGCTGAAGGTATAAAGGAAAAAAATAAAGAAACAAACTTCTCTTGTTCAATTAAACCAGCAGTTCCAATAAAAGATATCTGTGCTAATTGTCATAAAAAGCATATGAATTTAAAGGACTCTGTTAAGTGGATTTCTCAGTTTTCTCAACCTAGGCCAAATGTTGCCTGTGCTAGAACATGTGTATTGATATTAAAAAATAGCAAGCTCAGTCCATCAGCGGGATCATCAACTGGATTATTCCAAGTTGCGATAGAAAATTCAAAGCATACTGCAGTTAATGCTACAGATAGCTTCCAGTCAGGATTGAATTATTTAGACAAAGAGCTGGCTTCAGGCCATCCGGTAATGATTGGTGTTGATCATAAGCTGGGGTATGGTTTTAATGAGGGTACGACAGACCATTTTATTGTAGTGGTTGGCAGAGGGTGCGAGAATGGGAAAATTTATTATAATTTTTATGATGTTGGCACTAGGCATCAGGATAAAGGTGCTAGTGAAGATAACAAGTTATATGTAACTGATGGATTTTTACGGGGGAGAACGGCATATAACGGCAGTACTTATACAATGACGCAAGTTAGAAGAAATTAAAAAGGTAATTATAATCATGAAAAAAACTATTAGTTTTGTATTAATCCTTTTTCCAGTATCCACTATGGCGATTCCATTAGGTAATTACATAATGGTTGATAGAAAAGGTGATGGTTTTGTACGATTTTGTAAGGCTGAAACTACTGAAGAATTAGAAAATATAAATTTAACTAAGGAAAATATATATTTATCTCTGCCAGAAAAAACAAATTATATGATTTTAAAGAAAATACAAAAAAATAATGGTAGTATATTGGAGGTTGAAAATCAATTTAAAGTTAAATATAAATATTTAATCAGTAAAACTAATGATGATGGAGTTTATCAGTGGGAGGCTTATTCCGGTAAGAAAAAGATTGATGATTTATCTTTCTTTGCTGTAAAAAAGTCTTTTATTGGGAAGATTAAAGATTCTGGAGAATGCCAATGAAATTCTATTGTTTAATTTTTTTGTTGTTTTTACCAAGTTTATCTTTTGCTAATTTAATGGATGAGTTTTTTAGTAAATTTAATTTAAATAGTAATTACTATATTTATCAGGATAAAAAACTAAGATGGCAATATGATTGTGTTGTTTATATTAATATGCTGAAAGGTGGGATTAATATAAATGCTGTAAATTTTGATAAAATAAATAAGAAAGTAAAATTTACTTTTGACTCATCTGATCACCCATTTTATAAATTAACTAAAGTCATAAAAGTTAACAGTCATGAGTATATTTTATACTTCCATGATAAAGAGGATAGCAGTAATTTCAGTTATGACGTAAGAATTGGTAAAGATGGTATTTCGTTTTGGGATTATCATGATTCTACAGAAAATTCAGAAAATTTTAATGATCGAAGTTTTATATTGCTAAGCTTTGAGGGGAAACCAAAAATAAACATTCTAAATAGCTGTAAGCTAGATTAGTTTAAATTTTATAGGGTATAGAATTTAAAGATGCTTTTGGGTGGGATTTCTTAAAACAGATCATTTAAATTAAAAGAATTTCTGTCTAAGGTTCTAGGAGCTTAGCAGGTCATTTATCGAATGCCTTCTGATTGGATTGTGATAAATCTTAATATAATTGAGAATAACTATATATACTTGTTTATCATAAATAAATATAACTCTGTGTCAGATGGGGTTGTTTTTTTAGGTTTTTTAAAGAAAAAATAGCAGAGTTTAAGAATAGGTATCCTAAGATAAAAATTCAGCACATTCGTGATAAAAAAGGAACATATCCTCAATGAGAATATTTTTTAATAAGCATTCAGTTTTTAAAGTTTTTATTGGTTTTTTTGCATTTTATAATACGTTTGTGTATGCAGATTTTGGATTTATTTCCGATAAAGATGGATTTTCGAATTTGCGGGAAGAGGCAACTTTAAGTTCACAAGTTATTGGAAAAGTTGAAAATGGAGAAATTGTTTCATGTATTTTAGAAGAAGAAACTTCAAATTTTTGCTTTGTTAACATCAGTAATGGAAAAGCAGGTTATATTTATAAGAACAGGATTAATTTTTTTCAGAAATTTAATTCTGTGAATTTGGTAAAATTTATGCCAAATTTAGCTGTTTATGGAAATTCAAATATTGTTGTAAGTGTTTCATCAAAAACCTTGGATAAAAATAAAATAATGTATGAAAAAAAAGACAGTAAATACTACATTGGAAATAAATATCTGTGGGGTACTGATAATCAAATGCCTACAAGTGATTTTTTGCAATTATCTAAGATTAAAGTTGAATATGGTGGAAAAGTTATTGCTATTTCATCAAATGATCTGGAAAAATTTCTTTTTACAAAAGATGGGCTAAATGGCAGGAATGAACTGGCTGATTTTAAAATTTATTACAAGGATGGTGATATTTATATAATGAATCAGTTTAATAGTGGGGGAGCTGGTGCATATAATTTATTTTTTCATATAAAAGATCAGAAGGTGGTTGATAGGAAAGTTTGGCTTGAGGAAATATAAAGTTTTTTCTTGACTGGTAGGTTTTTTAAATGAAAAAATAATAAATTTCAATTATTTATATTATTGCAAGCTTCTCTTTTATGATTGATTTCATGAATTTTTTTTGTAGGCTGGTATATTAGATCTCTTGCTTTAGTCGAAATTTAATTAATGATAAGCCTTGATTCTTAAAGAAATATTCAAGCCTAAAATAGTCAAAAATGATACTTCCGCAAGAGGTCTATTCTAATCCTCTAAATTTCCTTACGGCAGGCCTTCTGCTGAATGCATCGCTGGCGGAAGCTAAAATAGTCAGAACGCCTATGAATACAGCAGCAGGTACTGAACAGCATGCTGAAATAAAAGCGGAAAATAGGCACAGCTAGAACTGATCAATGCCAAAACCGCTGTTTCTGCTGTTTAATTGGAACCCTTATTTATTCAGGAATTTTTTGAAATTGAGCAGGATGCGGAAGCTGACAAACAGCGCGGCCAAGGCGAACAGGCCCACGCCAAAAACCACATATTTCAGGTCGGCAACATCCTGCAGGTAAAATTGCTGAATCTGCTCAGGCGTATAGCTTAGGCGCTGGCTGCGCTGCGTCCGGCTGTCTGTATAGCTCACATTTTGAATATATTGAAAATTCCCAGCCTTGATTAAATCAAGGCTTTGCACCTGCCGGGTTTGCTGCTGATTGTATTCATCCAGGCAAATTTCCGGATAGTGCCGGCAGCCGGTTTTGGCAATATAGCCGTTTTGCGCAATCGCGACATACACGGCCTGATCCGGCTTCTGATTATTGGACAGCAGCACCAGCTGCTCCTGCGCAGTGGACTGCAGGTGAGTTTTCTTGGCCTGCGCAAAATTCTGCTGCGCCTGCGCAATTTCATAAGCCTTGGAAAAGCAGGTCAGCAATAGGGCAGCGGTGACGGTAAAAATCACAGCGGCGAAACAGGCGCGGAAAATAAGCTTGATAGTGTGATGCATAGGGGAAGAGCGTGCTGAGTAGGCCAAGCGGATGCATGGAAAACATGCAAGAGCCTGTATGTTACCGCATCCCTAATGCAATTGTGAAATAAACTGAATTGATACAGGCGCAGGCTGGGAAATTCGCTAAAATATTTTAGATATAAATGCTTCTTGATGAAGCATTTATCCGTTGAATGTATAGATTCCCTATATAGCGCCGCAGATCAAAGAATTGGAAACAGCATGGGAAACTTTTTTTTCTTACAGGTTTTTACCGTCATTTTTGCACTGTCTATTGCAACCACTATTTTCAATAAGCGGATTTTGGGCTTCCCTCAAGCCATTGGCGTTCCGATTGTTTCCGCAATTTTCGTATTTATTCTGCAGTGGGGCGCAAGCCTGCTGAACGGCAATCAGTTTGTCACTATCAATATCCACAACATTGAAGAAGCGGTCAGGCATATCGACTTTTATGACTTCCTCATCAATGGCGTGATCTGCTTCATTCTGACGTCATCTGCGCTGAAGTTTAAAGTATCTGATCTGCGCAGCTACTGGAAACCCATCAGCATTTTGGCCAGCATTGCCCTGGTGCTGTGCGCGGCTTTTTTCGGACTTGCGCTGTACGGCTATCAGTTCCTGATGGGCCAGCATGTTGACCTGCTGGTTTTGCTCCTGCTTGGCGCGGCTTTGGGGGCAACTGACCCGATTGGGGTGAAAGGCGTGCTCAGCTCCGTGCGCGCCCCGCATCATCTGATGGTGAAGCTGGAAGGCGAATCGCTGTTTAATGACGCCATGTGTATTGCGCTGTTTATGACCCTGCTGAATGTGCTGAAAGGCGAGCATTTTACCGTCATTGGCGTGCTGGAAACGTTGCTGTATGAAATTGCTGTTGCGGTCGTGATCGGCTGGGGCTTTGGGCAAGGCATTCTGCGCCTGCTGCGCGGCAAGCATGAAATGGAATCGCTGATTTTAACCACGGCTTTGCTGGCCTGCGGCTCCTATCTGGTGGCGCTGCTGGCGCATGCCTCTGCGCCGATTGCCTGCGTGATCGGCGGACTGATTGTCGGCAACCGCTGGAAAGAAATTCTGGAAGCGCGCGAAATCCGCGAAGTCAACCATTTCTGGCATACGGTCGAAGGCATCATCAACTCCTTCCTGTTCACCTTGATCGGCCTTGAGCTGTTTATTCTGGATTTAAGCATCAGCCTGATCTTGGGCGGGATCGTCGCATTCCTTATTCTGCATGCATCGCGTTTCGCTGCCAATTACCTGTCCTTTGCTTTTTTCCCGAGTTTCCGCCAGAAAAGCTATAACGGCAGCTTGGCGATTTTATCCTGGGGCGGGGTGCGCGGCGGCATCTCGCTGGCTTTGATTCTGGCGGTGGCCAACGTGCCGCAGCTGAGTGAATACAGCAGTATTCTCATCGGCTATACTTTTATTGCGGTGCTGCTGTCCGGCGTGGTTTGCGGCTTGGGCCTGCCGGCGGTCATGAATGCCTTCTACCATAATCCGAATGAGGAAACGCAGGGTTTTAAGGGCTGGTATCAGCGCATGTGCCATAAGATGAACCGCAGGGGTTTTCAGTATACGGTCGGTGAAGATGCATACGGCAATGAAACCATTACGGTATACAAGCCCGAAAGCCTGATTGATGAAAAGGCTGATGATGGCGTGGCTGCTGTGCATAACCCTGAACGGGTTCAGGAGGTGAAGCGCCTGGAGGATCCCGGCAATTTTTAGGCGGGTCTGCCGGATTTTAAAGGAGGTTGAGATGATGCAGAGCCGAGAGCTGATGCAGCAGATTCTGGCTGTTGTCGCGCTGATTCCATACGGAAAAGTCGCAACTTACGGGCAGGTGGCAAAATTGGCGGGCTTGCCTAAGCATGCGCGCTTAGTCGGTTATGCGCTGAAGCATATGGATGCGCAGGCGGATTTGCCGTGGCACCGGGTGATTAACAGCCAAGGGAAAATCAGCTTAGGCCGGCTGAATGAGCGCGGTGAAAATATTCAGCAGCAGAAACTGCTGCAGGAGGGGATTGCGCTCACCTGCGCTAAAGTTGACCTGAAAAAGCATCAGTGGGATGCATAGGCATGAGCTTCTCATGCGCATGCAGGGGGAATTCAAATTCAGACTTACTTGCGAACCACAAGCACAGGAATGTCAGACGCGCCCAGGACACTTTGCGCAACGCTGCCGAGGAAAAATTTCTTAATGCCTGTGCGCCCGTGAGAGCCGATCACAATCAAATCCGCCTTGGCGTCTTGCGCGGCTTGGGCAATTTCAGCATGAACAACTTGGCCTTCCAGCAATTTTGTTTCAACTTCAACGCCATCTGCATGGAATTTTTCTTTTACTTCGCTCAGGTTGTTTACAATAGAAGTGCGGGCGCGCTCAATCAGGTCATTGGTCTGCGATGCGGAAATATATTCAGCTGCAATATAAGGGTCGAGCACTAAAACCTGAACAACGGTAATTTTACTGTTAAATGCCTTTGCAAATTCTGCAGCTTTAGCCACCGCAGCGTAAGAAGTTTCTGAGCCGTCAACGGGAACTAAAATATTTTGAAACGCCATGTGAATTCTCCTTATTGTCTAAATATTTTATAAGCAGCTGCTTAAGTTGCACTGTATGAAAAATAACTGCCTTGGCTTGATCATAGCGCGAAATAAGCATAAAGAAAACCTAGCGGATTTATACGGATATTTTTGAAAAATCTTAACAATATCAAAATATATGAAAGACTTACTCTATGCCGGGCGCAGGCTGAAACGTCTTGTTGATATTTATCTAACACTAAAGTTTGATGCGGAATTCAGATCAATGGCTGTACTGAATGCGCAGCCGGGCTGGCGCATGGCATGCCGCGGCTGCGGATCTGCGCTTTTATTCACACTGAATTGATTTTTCATCCAATTTCAGCAAGGGGGCCTGCTGCTGATAATTTTGCAGTATGCGCTCCCTGTCTGCTCCAAAGATTTGGTGTTGAAGCTGCTCAATTTTTTTCTGGCTTAGGCGCAGGCTGGCGCAGTGCATGGCGGTTTGGTTTTCTTCTGCAATTGCGAAGCGCGCAGCTTCATCCTTTGCGGAAAAGCTGTGAATTTTCTGCTGCGCTCTGCTCAGCTGCGCAAGGCTGCGCTTTTGCTGCATGCTGAGCAGGGCTTGCGAGTTAATCCACTTGGCAACGTCCATGCGCACGCCATGATAATTGACAAAAACAGGGGAAATCAGCTGGCAGCCTGCAAGGCTGAGGCTCAGCATCAGGCCGCAGAAAATAGCTGGCTTCATATTCGGCATCTCTTGAGTAACTGTGCAATTTTTAAATAAAAATGTGAAAATTGCCAGAATAAGCTGCAGTTTTGCCTGTTTTTTAAGTGCTTGATGCGCTGTTGGATAAAGTGTGAGCATTTGCAGCTGAAAAAGCTTGACGCTGCCGTGCGGAATTTAGATAATGCGCACACAGTTTACGGCTATGTAGCTCAGTTGGTTAGAGCACAGCACTCATAATGCTGGGGTCACAGGTTCGAGTCCCGTCATAGCCACCATTTTAAAAGGCCAAGCTCTCAGCTTGGCCTCTTTTTTGCCTGCAGAAAAGAGGCCGGCTTTTCATCCCAGCTGCTGTTTATTCCAGCGCTAAGATTTTTTCCTTCCTTTCCGTAAATTAAAATCAACGCAGGCTGCGTTCAGGCCGGGTCTTTGCATTCCTTTTAGGCATAAAAAAGCTCAAACCGGAGTTTGAGCTTGATGCTGCATGAAGTTCAGCCCGGCATTAAATGCCCGGTTTCCAGCCGTTGACAATCGGGTAGCGGCGTTCGCGGCTGAATGCGCGCGAGCTGATGCGCGGGCCAATTGCGCCCTGGCGGCGCTTGTATTCATTGATGTCCACCAGACGGATGATTTTAGCCACAACTTCCGCATCAAAGCCTTTGGCGATGATATCGTCCTGACTGGCGTCTTCTTCAATATAGGCGTACAGAATGGCATCCAGCACATCATAAGCAGGCAGTGAATCCTGATCTTTCTGATCCGGGCGCAGTTCTGCGGAAGGCGGGCGGATGATCACGCGCTCTGGAATCACTGGCGCATCTGCAATGCTGTTGCGGTATTTCGCCAATTCAAACACGATGGTTTTATACACGTCTTTCAGCACCGCAAAGCCGCCGGCCATATCGCCGTACAGCGTGCAGTAGCCGACCGCCAGTTCAGACTTGTTGCCGGTTGACAGCACCAGGTTGCCGAACTTGTTGGACAGCGCCATCAGCAGCGTGCCGCGTGAGCGCGCCTGCAGGTTTTCTTCAGTCGCATCCGCCGGCGAATTGCCAAAGAACGGGAACAGCGTGTGCATGAAGCTGGCGACAACCGGGTTGATTTCGGCAATGCCGAACGTCACGCCCATATGCTTGGCCTGCGCCGCAGCGTCTTCCACGCTGATTTGCGAGGTGTAAGTGTACGGCATCATCACCGCCTGAACATTCTCAGGGCCAATGGCGTCAGCAGCGATCGCCAGCGTCAGCGCCGAGTCAATGCCGCCGGATAAGCCGAGAATCACGCCGGGGAAGCCTGAACGCTGCACATAGTCGCGGGTCGCCATTACCAGGCTTTGATAGATTTCAGCCATGGTGTCCAGCGCAGGTGCGACCGTGCCGGTTTTGAAAGCTTTCTGCTGCGCATCAAATTCTGCAATATACAGGCCTTGCTGGAAGCTTGGCGCCTGCATTGCCACCTGGCCTTCTTTGCTGATGACAAAGCTGGTGCCGTCAAAAACCAGGTCATCCTGGCCGCCGGCCTGATTGCAGTAGACAAGGTTCAGGTTCATCTGCTTGGCTAATGCGGACATGGTTTCAACGCGGTGCTGCGGCTTGCCGACTTCATAAGGCGAAGCATTCAAGACCAATGCGGTTTCCACATTCAGCTGCGCCAGCTGCTGCACCGTCGGCAGCGCCCAGATATCTTCGCAAATCAGCACGCCGAATTTATGGCCAAGGTATTCAAACACCAGATGCTGATGGCCTTCGCTGAAATAGCGCTTTTCATCAAAAACGCTGTAATTCGGCAGATTCTGCTTATTGTATATGCCTAAAACCTGCCCGTCCTTCATGACGGCCGCCGAGTTGTAGCGCTGGCCGTCTTCGGTCTGGTTCACAAAGCCGAAAACCAGAACAATGTCTTTAATTTCAGCCAGCTTGTCAAAAGCCAGCTTGGTGCGCTTGCCCAGGCTCGGGCGCAGCAGCAGATCTTCGGCCGGATAGCCCACCGTAGACAGTTCGGGGAAAACAATAATATCGGCGTTTTGTTTTTTCGCTTCATTGGCCTGTTCCAGTATTTTCTCGGCATTTGCTTCTAAATTGCCAATATGCGGAGAAAACTGGGCAAGTGCAATTTTAAAACTATTCATTTCCAACTAAATCCTATTCCTATAGGGTGAATGCACTTAAAATACTGATTTCATTATTGTAATTATTCAGCTGGGTGCATTTTAGATACTCAAAAGACCGCCTTGAGGGCGCAAATAAAAACATTATTAAGCTGTGATGTAAAAAACCTTCCGCGGCCCAAAGCTTTTAAATTCAGTGCTATTTTAGCTGAATTTAGTTTAGATACTAGAGCCAATTCATAGGTTTTAGCATTGAAATGGGGCGGGATGCTTCATTTGGCCTGCGCAGCGCGGAATCTTGCGTCTGATTTTGATTGAAAATAGAGCAAAGCATCAATTTAATCTTGGTTATTCAGCCAGTCCGCCGCTGCGCGGCCTGAGGCTCAAGGATGATATTCTGAATGCGCTTGAAAAAGATATCCCGCGCAATATCGCCCTGCTGTTCAATATTGTAGTCAAAAAAGGCCTTGCCGGCTTTCAGCTGGTATGCGTAGGGATTGTATTTGACGAAGCTGAGGAAAAAGGCGCTCTGCAGAATGGCGCCCCGCAGCAGCACATGAACCTTCTGCTGGTATTGGTAGATGTGCGCCATCTCATGAATGAACAGGCCTTGGAAGGCGGAGCTTTCCGCAGAATAGTCGCGGCTGTAGTTTGGCGGTCTGGCGTGAATTGCGCCGCAGGGCGCCATAATGACATGCCGGGCCTGCCATGGCAGGTAAGGATGGTTCATGATTTTGACTTGGCTGTAGTCAATTAGGCCGCCGAAAACCGTTCTGCACAGCGCAATTTCGCCTGCGGTTAAGCCGCGGCATTCAAAGCGCTCCAGCTTCAGCAGTTTAATCAGCAGCGGAATGAAATACAGCATAAGCGGTCAGGGCTGAGGGCAGAAGTTGCCGGTAGCTTTAGGATAGCAAATTTCTGCAGCTGCGGATTTTTTAAAAGCGCTTTATGCTGAAAGCTGCAGCGCAGTTTGCCTTAAAACTAGCATGACCCGAATGGCTATCAATTTGGCGCGAAGTGCGGAATTCCCGGCGTTCAGCTACTTTTTGGCTTGCAGGACGGCATTTACGGCAGCAGCTGGAGGCATATTTTTACTTGTTTGCATCCAAACTTTCATTTGAATGATTATGATGCCTCGGGATTATTAGCCTATTACAAAGCACGCCTACTGACTCCTGAGACAGGGGCGCCGCATTTCATTAAGGGGTTTCCCCTGGCATGTGAAGCATCATCTTCCTGCTGAAATAGGCGGGCAGCATATTCCGCTTAAAGCCGGCTTAAGCCGTCAGCCTGTTTGGAGCGGGGCGTAGCTGAGTTTCAGCCATAAAAAAACCGCCACAAAGGGCGGTTTCTTTCCATCGGCTGATTCTTGCGAATTAACGGCCTTGGATATCGCGCTGCGTTTCGCCTGTGTAAAGCTGGCGAGGACGGCCGATTTTGTAAGGGCCGCTGTGCATTTCCAGCCAGTGGCTGATCCAGCCAACTGTGCGTGCAAGCGCAAAGATTACAGTAAACATTTCTGTCGGGATACCAATCGCTTTAAGAATGATGCCTGAGTAGAAGTCTACGTTCGGGTACAGGTTGCGTTTGATGAAGTATTCGTCAGACAGCGCAATGCGTTCAAGTTCCATTGCAAGCGCAAGCTGAGGATCGTTGATGCCAAGCGCGCTAAGCACTTCGTCGCAAGTCTCTTTCATGACTTTAGCGCGAGGGTCGAAGTTTTTGTAAACGCGGTGACCGAAGCCCATCAGCTTAACTTCTTTAGTCTTCACTTTTTCCATGAAGTCAGCAACGTTTTCTACAGTGCCGATTTCATCAAGCA
>NZ_JAVXCI010000044.1:0-23702 GCF_036659555.1 Acinetobacter sp. | reverse complement strand
ACTGCGCCGCAAGATGCTTTCCTTGCGAAGCTCCGCTTCTCATTTGGCGAATGAGGAACACTGTTCCGCAAGGAACAAAATGAGCTCCAAATATTGAATTTAAAAACGATAAGACTCCGCCGTGAATAGCCAAAAAATTAAGGAGTTTCTATTGAAACTCCTTAACTGATCAGAATTAGGGCTTCGGCCCGTTTTTTATATCTGATTATTTGAATAATATTCAAGTTAAATGGAAATTCAGAAATGATGGCCGACTTTCAGTCCATAAACCATGGCGTCATTATCTGCAACCGTTGATAAGCCTGAAATTTGGGGCGCTAACGGTGTGGATGAAATATCGGGTTTGTTGAACTGAAGATAATACGCGCCCGATGCTAAAAACGTCTGCGGATTGAAGCGATACATAATGCCTAAGCCAAGCCCCCGGTAGCCGTCACTTGGATTCAAGGTGGATGCCGGATTGCCGGATCCTTTATCCCAGACGAATTCCAGCGCAGTAAGCCATTGGCTGTTCCATTGATGGGCAATTCCCAGCTTGCCTGACCATTGGTCTTTTTTATAGGAAATCAGTTTCAATTGCGCAAGTTCGCGGTATTGCGGGTCTTGTGAAGCCCAATACAGCACCGCTCCCAATTGGGGCGGCTGCATCACAAAGTTTTGCCAATTCACCCAGCGCACAGCGCCATACATTAAATTGCTTGGGCTGAGGCCGGTTTGAAATTCAAGATTAACAGATTGCGGTGTTTCTATCGCGGTCTGGGTTTCAGGCACAATCGTGAATGGGCCATTGGAATAAAATGTGGATTCGCTTGTGCTGTTTTTATGCTTGATTTTAGAGCGGTAGGTGATGCTGGTTTTAATCCCGTATTCAGGCCGCTGGTAGCTTAAACCCGCAAGCCAGCCAGCTGCATTGTCATTTTTGAAATGCGCGTCATAGCCATTCAAGGCATCATACTGCTGACCTGCAATTTTCAGCTCTCCCTTAAAGCTCTGCCAGCTTAATCCGCCGTATATATTCCAATGCGCATGCGGCTGATAGCCGATAAGCCCTGTCAAGCTATTAGATTTAAAAGAAATATCTGCAGATTCGATGTCAATGACTGAACCGTCTGGCAGCGCGGGGCTATAGTCATAACTGATATTGACCATATAGGGCTGTTCATAGATCAGCCCTGCTGAAATTTGCGGATGTGGCTGGAACTTAAGCGCCAGTTTTCCTAAAAATTCACGTTCAGCTAGATTGCCTGTAGAAAAGTCATTTATTCCCAGCTCACTGATCACGTCTTTATACTGCACCTCACCTTCGATATGGGCATCAATTACCGCAAGGCTGATTTCAGCATAATTACCGGGTTCTAAAAAAGCGGCGATGCTCTGATCTGTGCGCTCAAGGCCTGCTGCATACAGCGGGTGCAATGGGCAAATGATACAAGCTGCCGTATAGATGAATTTCGTTCTCATGTTGCCCTGGCTGGTGTACGGAAAGCTGTAATTAATTCGGTTTTTATTGTTATGCAGGACCTAGTGTAGAGAATAAGTGCGGGTAAATGAAATATTAAAACAATAAAAAAATTCAGATAAAAAACGGGCGCATTCAAGCACCCGTTTTCTAAGGAATTATTTTATTAATCTTCCGGGTAGGCGACCCGCTTCAGCGCCTTGATGTCTGCATTCGGCGAGCACAGCGAAATAAATTCATAGCCGTAGCCGCGAAGCAGATGGCCCTTGCGCACGGCAATCCATGTGGTGTTGACGCCAAAAATATCGGTCTTAATCTGCTTTAAGCGGTAATCGCGCTCCGGATCATAGGCCACGTCATTGACAATGCCCACACCCATGTTGAGTTCCACATAGGTTTTAATCACGTCGGCATCCAGAGCGGACATCACAATATCCACATCAAAGCCCGCATCTTCAAAGGCTTTGTCAATTTTGGAACGGCCGGTGAAGCCGCCATGATAGGTGATGATCGGGTAATGCGACAGATCTTCAATGCTGATGTCATTCTTGGCCGCCAGCGGGTGATGCTGCGGGGTGATGATGCTGTGCTGCCAGTTGTAGAATGGCACGCTGGCTAAATTGTCTTCAGCAGTCAGCGATTCAGTGGCGATGCCGATATCCGCTTCGCCCTGCAACAGCATTTCGGTGATTTCCACCGGGCTGGCCTGCTGCAGAATCAAATGCACTTTGGGGAAGTCTTTCTTGAACTGATTGACAATCGGCGGCAGCACATAGCGTGCCTGCGTATGCGTTGTGGCAATGGTCAGCGTGCCTTCATCGACTTTGTTGAAATCATCCGCAAGGCGCTTAATGTTGTCGGCATCGACCAGCATGCGCTCGACAATGCCCAGCAAAGCCTGACCCGGCTCAGTCAGGCCGAGCAGGCGCTTGCCTTTGCGGATAAACAGCTGCACGCCTAATTCATCCTCTAAATCCTTAATATGCTTGCTCACGCCCGATTGCGAGGTGTAGAGCGCTGCAGACGCTTCAGTTAAATTAAAGTTCTGTCTAACGGTTTCTCTAATAATTCTTAGCTGCTGGAAATTCATAATTCTGCGTACCTCAAAATTGATGGGGCTTTTATGCCCCATCATAAAGCCTTAAGCGGCTTGGTTTTCAAATAAATGTAAAGCGGAAGCGCTCAGCCAAACGGTTTGATTTGGGCGGAACTGGTGCAGTTTCGCTTCATCCGGCGTCAGTGAAATTTCAATCAGGTTGCCTTGGCGGTCATTCAGTTCCGCCAAGACTTTTCCGGCAATCCAGACTTCGCGCAGGAAGGTGGCTTGAATCGCGTTTTCCTGCGGCTGCGCATGAATGCGCAGTTCATCCGGGCGGGCAAAGGCAATTACAGGGCCTTGCGGCGCATCCGGCGCTTGCGGCAGCTGGATGCGGTCTTCGCCAATTTGAATCACGCCATTGCGGTTCTGGCCTTCAAAACGGTTGGCTTGGCCCAGAAAGTCAAATACAAAAGGCGTGGCCGGCTTTTCGTAGACTTCGCGCGGGGAGCCGATTTGCTCCACATTGCCTTTGTTCATCACAATAATCTGATCCGCGACTTCCAGCGCTTCTTCCTGATCATGCGTGACAAAAATAGAGGTAATGTGCAGTTCATCATGCAGCGCGCGCAGCCAGCGGCGCAGTTCTTTGCGCACTTTGGCGTCCAAAGCGCCAAAGGGTTCATCCAGCAGCAGCACGCGCGGCTCAACGGCCAGCGCGCGCGCCAAAGCGATGCGCTGGCGCTGCCCGCCGGAAAGCTGCGCCGGATAGCGGCCGGCTAAAAAGCCCAGCTGCACTAAATCCAGCAGGCGGGTTACGCGCTTCTTGATTTCCGCTTCATTCGGGCGCGTGGCGCGCGGGCGCACGCGCAGGCCAAAGGCAATATTTTCAAATACGGTCATGTGGCGGAACAGCGCATAATGCTGGAATACAAAGCCGACTTCGCGTTCGCGCACATGCACCTTGGTCGCGTCTTCGCCTTCAAGAATCACCCGGCCGCTGTCCGCAGACTCTAAGCCGGCAATAATGCGCAGCAGGGTGGTTTTGCCGCAGCCGGATGGGCCAAGCAGGGCCACCAGCTGGCCCTCCGGAAAATCTAAAGAGATGTTTTTCAGCGCATGGAATGCACCAAAGTGTTTTTCAATATTTTTAACTTGAATACTCATGAGGTCATTCCCTAAGAAGCTGTTGAATCTTCATTGCGCTTGCTTTGACGTTCTTGGCGGACTTCCACCCAAGTTTTAAGTATCAGGGTCACAATGGCAAGCAAGGCCAAAAGTGACGACACCGCAAAGGCTGCGCTGAAGGTATATTCGTTATAAAGGATTTCGACGTGCAGCGGCAGGGTGTTGGTTTCGCCGCGGATATGGCCGGAAACCACCGATACTGCGCCAAACTCGCCCATGGCGCGGGCGTTGCACAGAATCACGCCGTAAATTAAGCCCCATTTGATGTTCGGCAGGGTCACTTTCCAGAAAGTCTGCCAGCCATTGGCGCCCAGCACAATCGCGGCTTCCTCTTCTTCGGTGCCTTGCGCTTCCATCAATGGAATCAGCTCGCGGGCAACGAAAGGTACGGTAATGAAGATGGTTGCCAGCACAATGGCAGGCACGGCATACAGGACTTTAATGTCATGATCCATCAGCCAGCCGCCGAACCAGCCTTGCGTGCCGAAAATCAGCACCAGCATTAAGCCGGCAATGACTGGAGAAACTGAAAACGGCATGTCAATAATGGTGGTCAGAATGGACTTGCCGCGGAAGTTGAATTTAGCCACCGACCATGCCGCCGCCACGCCAAACACCACGTTCAGCGGCACGGCAATAACCGCAGTCAGCAAGGTCAATTTTACCGCAGATAAGGTATCCGGATGCACCAGCGCCTGAAAATACACGCCAACGCCCTGTTTGAAGGCTTCTACGAAAACCAGAATCAGCGGCAGCATTAAGCAGCTTAAAAAGAACAGCAGCGCAATGGTCAAGAGCAGATAGCGCACCCAAAGCGGTTCGCGGGTTGCATCGCGCGACTGCAGCTTTTCAGCTAAGGCATTGCTGTTGGTATGTGAACTCATTGCGCAGTTCTCCCCGTGCGGCGGCTGGCCCATGCCTGAATCAAGTTAATCACAAACAGAATAGCGAATGAAATCACCAGCATGACCACCGCAATGGTGGTTGCGCCTGCATAATCATATTCTTCCAGACGCGAAATAATCATCAGCGGGGCAATTTCAGTTTCAAAAGGCTGGTTGCCGGCAATGAAAATCACTGAGCCGTATTCACCGACGCCGCGGGCAAAGGCCAAGGCAAAGCCGGTAATTAAGGCCGGTAATAAAATCGGCAGGATGACTTTAGTGACAATCTGCAGGCGGTTGGCGCCTAGCGCAGAAGCTGCTTCTTCCAGTTCGGTTTCCAGATCGCTCAGCACCGGCTGCACCGTGCGCACCACAAAAGGAATGCCAATGAAAATCAGCGCCAGGGTAATGCCGATTGGCGTATAGGCGACTTTAATGCCAATCGGCTCAAGGTACTGGCCAATCCAGCCCGTCGGCGCATACAGCGAAGTCAGGGCAATGCCGGCAACCGCGGTGGGCAGGGCAAAAGGCAAATCCACCAGCGCATCAATAATGCGCTTGCCCGGAAAGCTGTAGCGCACAAGGCACCACGCCAGCAGCAGGCCAAAGACCACATTCACTAAGGCGGCGGTAATGGCCGCGCTGAAGCTCAGCTGCAGGGAAGCTAAAATGCGTTCGGAACTTAAAATTTGCCATAAGCCGTCCCAGCCGATGCCCAGCGATTTAATGAATACCGCAGATAAGGGTATCAGCACGATTAATGACAAATACGCTAGGGTGAAGCCTAGGGACAGGCCGAATCCTGGCAGCACTCGGGATCGCTGCGACATGATTGCTCCTCAAAAAGAGAAAGCTGACTGAAAGCAGCCAGCGAAAGGTGAAAATAAAATTCCGGCTCCAGCATAGTTTGCAGGAGCTAAATTGCAAATTTAAATAAGTACTTGCGCTCATCAGCAGCGCTGATATGCGGCAGGGTTCCTTCTGGGATTAAATAATCAAAAATCTCAGGAAAAGGGCCGTAGCCGGAAGCGGTATTGATATGGCCAGCCAAGCCCATATTGACCGGCTGCAGCTTCCACGATTTTGCAAGGCGCTGCGCGTCATCAAAAGCCAGCCAAGGGTCATTTTCACTGATGATCATGGCGGCGGGCGCATTGATTTTTAACTGATGAAAATAAGCTTCATAGTCATTTTGGCTGCTGCGGGCAAAGCCGGCATCGCCAAAGCGGGCCGGGTTGGCCGGCGCCACTAAAATCAGATTGCTGACTTTGCTGCTGAGCTGCGGATGCTGCGCCAGCGCCGCTGCTGCGGTGAGGCAGCCGAAGCTGTGCGCCACAATCTGAAGATTGTCCTGAACCGGCGCGGCTGTTTTGACAAACTGCGCAATCCAGTCTTCCAGAATCGGCTGGTTCCAGTCCGCCTGCTGCACGCGGGAGCACGACATCAGCTGGCGCTGCAGCCAAGACTGCCAGTGAGCGTGCTCACTGCCGCCGACACCCGGAACAATTACGGTATGGGTCATGTCTGTACTCCTTAAAGGCAGGTTAAGCGGAGGGATTACTTGCCGCTGTTGGCTTTGACGATTTGGTCAAATATGCCGTCATTTTCAAAGTGGGTTTTCTGCACTTTGTCCCAGCCGCCGAATTCTTTATCAATGGTCACCAGCTTCAGCGGCTTGAATACATTCTTATACTGAGCCAGCACTTTTTCATTGCGCGGACGGTAGAAGTTCTGGGCCGCAATCTGCTGGCCGCGCGGCGAATAGAGGAAGTTCAGGTAGCCTTGAGCGAGGTACTTGCTGCCGTTTTTCTCGGCATTTTTTTCGACTATCGCCACCGGCGGCTCCGCCAGAATTGACAGCGACGGCGTCACGATTTCAAACTTGCCCGGCTGTTCGCGGATAGCCAAATGCGCTTCGTTTTCCCAAGCCAGCAGCACATCGCCGATGCCGCGTTCAGCAAAGGTTGTGGTTGAACCGCGGGCGCCGGAGTCCAGCACCTTGGTGTTTTTGTAGATTTTGCGGACGAATTCCTGCGCTTTGGCGTCATTGCCACCGGCTTGATGCTTGGCCCAAGCCCAAGCCGCTAAGTAGTTCCAGCGCGCGCCGCCGGAGGTTTTCGGGTTTGGGGTGATGATGCCCACGCCCGGCTTGACTAAGTCGCCCCAGTCCTTAATGCCTTTGGGGTTGCCTTTGCGCACTAAAAATACGATGGTGGAGGTATAAGGCGTAGAATTCTGAGGCAGTTTCTTTTGCCAGTCCGCCGGCAGCAGTTTGGTTTTTGCCGCAATGACGTCAATGTCGGCAGCCAGCGCCAAAGTCACGACATCTGCATCCAGCCCGTCAATGACTGAGCGCGCCTGCTTGCCTGAACCGCCGTGCGACTGCTTGAAGTTGATTTGCTGGCCGGTGCGGCTTTGCCAGTACTTGCCGAACTCTTTATTGACATCTTCATACAGCTCGCGGGTCGGATCGTATGAAACGTTTAAAAAGTCTTTGGCTGCTGCGCTGAAAGACACAGCGGAGATCACTGCGGCCAGAACGCCAAGTTTTAATTTTGCTGAAATGCTCATGCGGGCCTCAATTTTTTTCAATGATTTATTGCATGGGGCAAGAATAGCCTGAGACTTTATGCATAAAAAATAATAAAAAATGAATTTGATATGAAGAAAAAAGCAATATAAAAGGGCCAGAAATTTTTAAACTACAGCCATTCGAGCAGAGTAAAAATTTATGCAGTGTTTTAAAAATGCACAGCAAGTCAGTCAGATAGAGTTGCTGGACCGCGCATTCCATTACGGCGACGGCTGCTTCACTACAGCGCGCCTGCGTGATGGCGCAATTGAACTGCATGACCTGCATTTGGCGCGCTTGCATCACGCCAGTGAGCGCCTTTATCTGCATGCGGACTTAAGCCTGATTCAGCAGACGCTTGCGCTGATTCAGCAGCATCCGGCCGCTTCGGGGACGCTGAAAGTCATCATCAGCCGCGGCCAAGGCCAGCGCGGCTATAGCCTGCCGGATCATCCTGCAGATGTCTGGGTGTTTTTCTATCCTCAAGCGCTGCAGGATTTTGGCTATGACACGATTCAAAGCGGGGTGCTGCAGCAGGCGATTGGCCTCAGCATGCCGGATTTAGCCGGGCTGAAATCTTTAAACCGCTTGGAGCAGGTCATGCTGAAGCGTGAAGCTGACCAGAACGGCTGGCCGGAAGCCTTAGTTTCAGATGTGCAGGGCTCGGTTGCGGAAGGCGTAAGCAGCAACTGCTTTATTCGCATAAACAATGCATGGATTACGCCGGAACTTCGCTATAATGGCGTGCATGGCGTAATGCGCGCTGAAATTTTATCCCGCATGCAGGCGCAGGGCATTGCCTGTACGCTGCGCCGTGTAGATCTGAATGAAATTGCAGATTTTCAGAGCGTGTTTTTCTGCAATGCGCTCAGCCCGATGAAAATTGTGTCCAGTTTAAATGGCGCGCCTTTAGATGTTCAGCCTTGCGCCGAACTTTTCCATCTTCTTCAATTGAATCAGATCCGCTAATATGTCTTCTGCCCCGCAAAAATCGAAAAAGAACCAGCCTCAGCCTTCCCGCAAGCCCAAAGCCATTCTGCTGGCCGCAGCCGGCTTGGCTGTCCTGCTGTGCACTATTCTATGGTCAAGCTTATTCAAAGCTTATCCTGTAGAGGGCAAGAAGCAGATGCTGGCGATTGGCGCAGGCGACACCTATTCCGGCTTTATTGACCGCTTGGCCAAGGAAGATAAAGTCAGCTTTCCGGTTATTTTAAAGCTGTATCAGAAACTGATGATTCACGGCACTCTAAAGGCTGGCGTGTATGAAGTGCGCCAAGGCATGAGCGTGCGCGAAGTGATGCAGATGATTTCCAATGCCGACAATGCGCAGATGAACCGCATTTTAGTCATTGAAGGCACCACCTTTAAGCAACTGATTGATGCCCTGAAGAAGGATCATTTAGTCACGCATGAGATCAGCAATCTGCCTTATGCGCAGATTTTGGCTGCGCTGGAAATTCCCTATGATCATCCCGAAGGCTTGTTTGCGCCGGACACCTACTTTTTCGCCAAAGGCGAGTCGGATAAAAAAATTCTGAAAGATCTGCATCTGCGTCAAATGAAAGCGCTGGATCAGGCATGGGCAAACCGCGCGCCGGATTTGCCGTATAAGGACAAATATGAGGCGCTGATTATGGCGTCAATTGTGGAAAAAGAAACCAGCCTGGACAGCGAGCTGGAGCAGGTTTCCGGGGTGTTCGCGCGCCGCCTGAAGCTGGGCATGCGCCTGCAGACTGACCCGACCGTCATTTACGGCATGGGCGATAAATATGCAGGCAATATTACCCGGCAGGATTTGCGTACGCCAACGCCTTATAATACCTATACCATCAGCGGCCTGCCGCCGACACCGATTGCATTGCCAAGCAAAAAAGCCATTGAGGCGGCCATGCATCCGGATCAGTCCAGCAATATCTACTTTGTTGCCACGGGCAACGGCGGCCACAAATTCACTGCGACTTTGCAGGATCATAACCGCGCCGTGCAGGAATATCTTGCTGTCATGCGTTCAAAAAATTAAGGAGTGAGCATGTTTATCAGTTTTGAAGGCACCGAAGGGGTTGGCAAAACCACGCTCATCCGCAAAATTTATGACCGCCTGAGCAGTCAGGGCCAGGACGTGGTGCTGACCCGTGAGCCGGGCGGCACGCCGATGGCGGAGCAGATCCGCGCCCTGCTGCTGTCGGTGAATCATGATGAAAAGATGTGCAGCGATACGGAGCTGCTGCTGATGTACGCCGCCCGCGCGCAGCATATCGATCAGGTGATCCTGCCGGCATTGAATGCAGGCAAGACCGTGCTGTGCGACCGCTTTACGGATGCCAGCTTCGCCTATCAATGTGCGGGGCGCGGCCTCAGCGAAGCCAAGCTGCAGCTGCTGAATGACAGCTTTGTCAGCCGCATGCCGGATTTGACCTTTTGGCTGGATGCGCCGATTGAGCTGGGCATGAACCGCGCCCGCGCGCGCGGCGCGCTGGACCGTTTTGAACAGGAAAAAGCCGCGTTCTTTGAGAAAGTCAGGGCTGGCTATCAGACTTTGTCTGAGCGCCATCCGGAACGGGTCAAGCGCTTGGATGCTTCGCAGACGCCTGAACAGGTTTTTGCGCAGGCGCTGCAGTATTTTTAATCGGTCTAAAATGCCATAGCTTTCCTGCACAGACTGATTTAAAAGATCATGCATAAATGAAAATTATGGATGATCTTTTTTTATGAAAAGTACAAAACAGGAAATTATTCAGTTTTTAGCGCAGGCTTTTCCGCCAAGCTTAGCCAATTGTGAAATTGAAGCCGTGAGCGAAAAAGGGGCTTCACTTTTATGGCGGGTCAGTGACAATGATTTGAGGCCGGGCAGCACCATTTCCGGCCCGACCATGATGACCTTGGCCGATTTCGCCATGTATGTGGCGATTTTAGGGGAAATCGGCATTGTCGGGCTGGCGGTAACCACCAGCATGAATATCAACTTTTTGCGCAAGCCGTCCGGCAGTCAAAATCTGCGCGGCGTATGCAAGCTGATGAAAGTCGGCAAGGCGCTGATTGTTGCTGAAGTCTGGATTTATTCGGTGGATTCGGATGACCCGGTGGCGCATGTGACCGGCACCTATTCCATCCCGCCGCAAAAGAACGCGGCTTAAATCCGGCTTCAGCTGCCGGTTACTGAAAAGTTTACGGCAGTCGTCAGAATTTACTGTGCTTTACTGGGAATATTCAGCAGGAATTGATCAGCCTGCTGCATATTTCTTCAGCTGCCGCATATGTTAAATCGCCAAAAGGATTAAAAAAAACTATAATCAAAACAAGTGTTGAAATAGGAAAATGCATGGCTGCTGCAGACCATGAAGTCGTTCGGCTGTTCCGCGAGCAGGTTCAGCTTTTGTCAGGCAAATTGACCGAAATGCTGAACGAGCATTATTCACATCAAACTGAGCGCAGAGGCTGCGGCTATACGCAAGCCACGCGGGTTTTAGCGGAACATATCAACACCGGGCGCAAGGCGGACGATTTTCAGGATTTAAAACTCTTTGAAGCTGCAGACGGCAAGCGCCTGCTCCAGATTTTAGCGCAGCAGAAGCTTTACAGCATGCAGATTGCGGACTGGCGCAATCTGGATTTGAACAGCCAAATTCAGGATTTTCTAAAGCATGCGCCAGCCAGCGGTTATCAGCAGCTGCTGGGCAGTGAAGTGCGCCTGCAGCAGCGGTTAAGAGGCCTTGGCCAGCAGGCGGCGCTGGAAGAAAGCCGGCTGCTGTGCGGTTTGATTGAAGATATCCTGCTGCCTAAAAATCAGCAGCAGACTGGCCTGACTGAGCTGAACAGCCTGCAGGAGCGCCCGAAAGTCGGTTCATGCCCAATGGCGGAAAATTTCTTTCTGAAAATTGCGCACCGGCGCGTGCTGCGCAGCGGTGAAATCAATATTTTTGTCGATGAGCAAAACCAGCCGCTGCTGCTGGAAAAGCTGAATATGGGCGACAATCACTCCTGCATCAGCTTAAAGCCGGTATTGATGAACGGCGTGCGCCTGCCTGCAGGCTCGCTGTTTTCCGCCGATTATGCGCCTGAAGCGGTTGCGGAAAAGCAAGCCAATAAGGAATTCAAAGGCTTCATTATGCCTTATACGGCTGTCAGCGGCTTTTGGTTCCTGCGCCTCACTACTTTGGCGGTTTCGCCGGAAAACCGCAGGCGCGCATTCAGCACGCATTTTGAACAGCAGGTTGCGAATGGCTTATACAGCCCGGGAAGCACCCAAATTCAGCAGCTGCTGGATGTCGCGCTGGCGCAGTTTAGGTAATTATTTATGCTGGATGTCTGCTACTCGCCCAACTATGTTTCCGCAACGCATACCAACAGCATGGAAAAGCTCAAGGCGGTGGCCGATGCGCTGAGCGCATCGGGCGCTGTGCAATTTCATGCGCCTGAAATTCTGGATATTCAGGTTCTCAAGCAATTGCATGATCCGGCATATGTCGATGCCTTCAATACGGGAACGCCGCAAAAGCTGGCGGTATTTTCCGGCTTTAAGCCGTGGACGGAACAGCTGCGCGATGCCGTGTTGCATATTAACGCAGGGCAGCTGCTGGCCGCCGAGCTGGCAATGCAGAAAGGCATTGCGGCCAATATGGCGCAAGGCTTTCATCATGCAGTATATGAATACGGCGGTTCATTTTGCACTTTTAATGGCCTGGCGCTGGTAGCGCAGCAGTTCCCGCAGAAGAAAATTTTTGTGCTGGACTGTGATCAGCACGGTGGCAACGGCACGGCGGAATTTACCCGCCGGCTGGATAACCTGTTTAATTTCAGCATTTATGGCCTGCCGTTTGGCTGTCCGACTTATGCGCGCGCGCAAACACGGCATATTCATAAAGACCGGGGAAATTTTGCGCAATATGCGCTGGCTGTGCATGAAGGCCTGCAGCAGGCGCGGGAGTGGGGCGCGGATTTAGTGATTTATCAGGCGGGCATGGACTGCCATCAGGCTGACCCATTCGGTTCAAGCTGGTTTAGCGCCGAGCTGATTCAAAAGCGTGAAGAAATGGTGTTCAGCTTGGCCAAGCGCCATCAGCTGCCTGTCATGTTTGTGCTGGCCGGCGGCTATCAGCCGCTGGATGATTTGGTCAAGCTGCACCTGCTGACCTTTCAGGCTGCGCTCAAAACTTATTTCTAGCGCCTGAAAGCGCAGGCGAGGCGGACAAAAAAAGCCGAATCAGCAGATCCGGCTTTTTGCTTCAAGCTACGTGCAGCTAGGCGTTGACCAGCGGCTGCTCGACCTGAAAATCCGGCGGCGTCAGCACGGTTTTGCGCAGTTCCGGCCCCAGTTCCGGATAATCCAGAGTGAAATGCAGGCCGCGGGATTCCTTGCGCTGCATGGCGCAGCGCACGATCATTTCCGAAACTAACACCAGATTGCGCAGTTCAATCAGATTTTTGCTGACTTGGTAATCCTGATAATACTCGGTGATTTCACGCTTCAGCATTTCAATGCGGTGCAGCGCGCGCTGCAGGCGATTGGTGGTGCGCACAATGCCGACATAGTTCCACATGGTTTGGCGCAGTTCATCCCAGTTCTGCAGAATCACCACATCTTCATCCGGGTTCATTACTTGCGAATCATCCCATGCCGGCACTTGCGGCGGCCGGTAATCCGGCTGCAGTCCAGCTTCAATATGCTTGGCGGCCGCCATGCCGTAAACAAAGCACTCCAGCAGCGAATTGCTGGCCATCCGGTTGGCGCCGTGCAGGCCGGTATAGGAGGTTTCGCCAATGGCGTACAGG
Source organism: Acinetobacter sp. (assembly GCF_036659555.1). Lineage (GTDB taxonomy): Bacteria > Pseudomonadota > Gammaproteobacteria > Pseudomonadales > Moraxellaceae > Acinetobacter. The sequence goes on along the minus strand of NZ_JAVXCI010000044.1, from coordinate 10,794 downwards.
CCGGCAATATCAGTTTCACTGTTTTCATCCACCACCACGCCGCCGCAGGTGTAATGCGCAGCCGGAACCACAGGAATCATTTCTTTGGTGATGTCGATGCCGAGTTCAAGCAGGCGCGCATGCAGGGTCGGGAAGTGCTCTTTGACAAATTCCGCCGGCTTATGGGTAATGTCCAGCCAGACATGGCGGATGCCCAGACGCTTAATTTCATAGTCAATCGCGCGCGCGACAATATCCCGCGGCGCAAGTTCAGCGCGTTCATCAAAGCGCAGCATAAAGCGCTCGCCGTCCGGCAGGCGCAGATAGGCGCCTTCGCCGCGCATGGCTTCGGTAATTAAGAACGAGCGCGCCTGCGGATGATACAGGCAGGTTGGATGGAACTGGTTGAATTCCATATTGGCGACGCGGCAGCCGGCGCGGTAGGCCATGGCAATGCCGTCACCGGTGGCAATATCCGGATTGGAGGTATACAGATAGGCTTTCATGGCGCCGCCGCAGGCCAGTGCGGTAAAGGGCGCAAGGAAAGTATGCACTTTTTCGGTTTTTTCATCCAGCGCATACAAGCCCAAGGCGCGGTTTGCGCCGTCCAAGCCGAGCTTTTGCGAGGTGATCAGGTCAATCGCAATATAGTTTTCAAAAATTTCAATATTGGATTTTTCCTGCGCGCGCTGCACCAGCGTGGTTGAAATCGCCCGGCCGGTTGCGTCAGCAGCGTGGATGATCCGGCGCTGCGAATGGCCGCCCTCGCGGGTCAAATGCAGCTGTTCCTGCTCATCCAGGGTAAACTGCACACCATGCGCTAAAAGAAAATCGACCGATGGCTTGCCGCCTTCAACCGTCTGCTTAACGGCATCCAGCTCGCATAAATGCGCGCCTGCAATCATGGTGTCATCAATATGCTGTTCAATGGAGTCGGTTTCATCCAAAACTGCCGCCACGCCGCCTTGAGCATAGTAGGTGCTTGCATCCGTCAGGCCCGACTTGGCTAAAACCGCAATGCTGAAATGATCCGGCAGCGATAAAGCTAAACTCAAGCCCGCGCCGCCGCTTCCCACAATGATCACATCAAAATGATGCGTTGTTTCTAAATTAGGCATATCCATCAGCTAATTTGAAAAAAAGTCCGGTAATAACACCGCTTTTTTCGGCAAAAGGCAAGAGCATAAATGCTTCAGCATGATGAATAATATTAATAATGATGCAAATTTTAAGGAATGATTAAGCTGCTGTTTATAAAAATATAATCCAACATATTATTACGAAGCAGTTACATGCTTTATGATAAAACCAGTCATATTCCAAAACATCAATAATTTGAGTGAATGCCTGATATGAAAAATCAATACATGCAAAAAGGTTTATACGCAGCTGTTTTTACCGCAGCGGCTGTGCAGGCGCAGGCTGCGGCGCCGGTCGATTTTTCCAATTTGGTTGAGCAGGTCAGCCCGGCGGTGGTCAGCGTGAATGTGGTGAAAAAGCTCAGTCAGGAAGAGCTTCTGCAGCAGCAGGTGCCGGAAATTCTGAAGCGCTTTTTCGGCAATCAGGTCATTATTCCGCAGCAGCAGCTGCCTCAGGAAAAAACCGGCTACGGCAGCGCATTTTTCATCAGCAAGGACGGCTACCTGCTGACGAACCACCATGTGGTGGAAGACGCCTCTAAAGTCACGATTGTATTGAATGACCGCCGTGAAATTGACGCGAAGGTAGTCGGCAGCGATGAACGCACCGATGTTGCCTTGCTGAAAGTGGCCGGTTCAGGCTTCCCTGAGCTGCGCACCGGCAATGTCGGCCAGCTGAAAGTCGGTGAGCCGGTTCTGGCTATCGGCTCTCCCTTCGGCTTTGACTATTCAGCATCCGCCGGCATTGTCAGCGCCAAAATGCGCAATATGATGGGCGAAACTTCGGTGCCGTTCATTCAAACCGATGTGGCCTTGAACCCCGGCAACTCGGGCGGGCCATTGTTTAATCAGCGCGGTGAAGTGGTTGGCGTAAACTCGCGGATCTTCAGCGGCACCGGCGGCTATATGGGCCTGTCATTCTCCATTCCAATTGATGTGGCGATGGATGTGGCTGACCAGCTGAAAAAGCACGGCAAAGTCACCCGCGCGTATTTGGGCGTCAGCCTGCAGGATATTGACCGCAATTTGGCGGAAGCCTATAAGCTCTCCAAACCGGAAGGCTCCTTGATTACGCAGGTTGCGCCAAATTCTCCGGCAGCCAAAGCTGGCTTTAAAGCCGGCGATGTGATTCTGAAATTCAATGGCACGCCGATTTCCAGAACATCTGAACTGCTGAACTATCTGAACCGGGCTGCGCCGAATCAAAGCATTCAGCTGGAAGTGTTGCGCGATGACAGCCGGCGCAATATTTCAGCCATGCTGTCCACTGCGCCGGATGATACGCCGGCCAAAGCCGATGGCGCGCAGCAGCCAAGCAAAGGCCCGGTTTTGGGCGTCAGCATCCGGGACTTGAACGCCAGTGAACTGAATCAGCTGGGCACCAAAGGCGGGATTTTAATTCAGGATGTGCGCCGCGGCGGCGTTGCAGCCCAAGCGCGCCTGATGCCGGGCGATGTGGTGACGCAAATCAATAATAAGGCCATCAGCAATACCCGGGATTTTGTGGCAGCGGTTTCGGATTTGAAAAAGAACAGCGTGGCGCGGGTCGCGATTATCCGCGAAAGCCAGCGCGTCATTGTCGGCATGCGCATTGAATAATCAGTGTCGAATGCAGGCCGCTCATTTTGAGCGGTTTGCTTGTTTTTGCAGTTTATCGGATGGAGATTTCGCGTAGACTGCTGGGCGCGGAAAGAATTTAAGGCGGAAGGACAGGAATTCATGAGCACTGTATTTGATTTGAAAATCACCGTGCAGCCGGAGCATATTGATGTGCTGGGCCATGTCAATAACGTGGTTTATCTGAGCTGGATGCAGGATGCGGCCACTGCGCATATTGAAGCGCTGGGTTTGGGCCTCAAGGAATATCTGGAGCTGAAGCACGCCATGGTGGCGGTAGAGCATCATGTGCAGTACCGCAAAGCAGCGCTGCAAGGCGAGGAGATTATTCTGCGTACATGGCTGAATGACATCAATGCGCTGTATTCTTTCCGCCAGTATGCCTTTTACCGGCCGAGCGATAAAGCCGTGCTGTTTATGGGCAACACCCAGTGGGCCTGCGTCGAAATTGCGACCGGGCGGCCAAAGCGCATGTCGCCGACATTCATGCAGGCTTACCAGCCGGTTTCCGAGGCGGAAAACCCGATGGACTTCAGCATTTACGATGCCTGAATTGCGGCTTCTGTTTTGCATTTCAGTCAGCAAAGGCTTGAACGCCGGCGCTTAAAGCGCAAAAGGAGTTCATTAATATGGATACATTGAAAAATCCATCTGCTATAATCCTCCGCAATTTCCATTCGGTTTTTGCTGTGCATTTTCAATTGCGTGCATAGCGCGTTTTCTTTCAAGGTAACCCATGGCGCAAGCTAAAAAATCTGTTGATATTAAAAACATTCGTAACTTTTCGATTATTGCGCATATCGATCATGGCAAATCGACGCTTGCGGACCGCTTCATTCAGATGTGCGGCGGCTTGCAGGCCCGCGAAATGCAGGCCCAAGTTCTTGATTCTATGGAACTTGAGCGTGAACGAGGCATTACCATTAAAGCCGCCTCGGTTACCTTGTACTATACGCATCCCAATGGTCAGGAATACCAGCTGAACTTCATTGATACCCCAGGACACGTGGACTTTTCCTATGAAGTTTCCCGCTCGCTGGCTGCCTGTGAAGGCGCTTTGCTGGTTGTGGACGCGGCGCAGGGTGTGGAAGCGCAGTCGGTTGCCAACTGCTATACCGCCATTGAGCAGGGTCTGGAAGTGCTGCCGATCTTGAATAAGATTGACTTGCCGCAGGCTGAGCCTGAGCGCGTTATTCACGAAATTGAAGAAATTATCGGCATTGAAGCGACCCATGCGCCAACCTGTTCCGCAAAAACCGGCCTGGGCGTAGAATCTGTTTTAGAAACACTGGTGGATGTTATTCCGGCGCCTGAAGGCGACCGCGAAGCGCCTTTGCAGGCGCTGATCATCGACTCCTGGTTCGACAACTACTTGGGCGTTGTATCATTGGTGCGGATCAAGCAGGGCCGCGTGCGCAAAGGCGACAAGATGCTGATGAAATCGACAGGCCAGTCGCACATTATTACTTCTGTCGGCATCTTCAATCCAAAGCATACCGAAACCGGCATGCTGGAAGCGGGTGAAGTCGGCTTTGTGATTGCCGGCATTAAAGATATTTTCGGTGCGCCAGTGGGCGATACCATTACGCTGGCGGCGACGCCTGACGTTGCGACTTTGCCGGGCTTTAAAAAGGTCAAGCCGCAGGTTTATGCGGGCCTGTTCCCAATTGACGCCAGTGATTTTGAACCGTTCCGTGAAGCGCTGCATAAGCTGCAAATTAACGACTCAGCTTTATTCTTTGAGCCTGAAAGTTCAGATGCGCTGGGCTTCGGCTTCCGCTGCGGCTTCCTGGGCATGCTGCACATGGAAATTGTGCAGGAGCGCCTGGAGCGTGAGTATGATTTAGACCTGATCAGCTCTGCGCCGACGGTTATCTATGAAGCGGTGATGAAAAGCGGCGAAACGGTGTATATCGACAGCCCGTCTAAAATGCCGGACGGCTCAACGGTTGAAGACCTGCGCGAGCCGATTGCGGAATGCCATATCCTGGTGCCGCAGGAATATCTGGGCAATGTAATGACATTGTGCATTGAGCGCCGCGGCGTGCAGAAAGACATGAAATTCTTGGGCAATCAAGTTTCGATTACCTTTGAAATTCCAATGGCCGAAGTGGTCATGGACTTCTTTGACAAGCTGAAGTCCTGCTCGCGCGGCTTTGCATCGCTGGATTACAACTTTATCCGTTTTGAATCTTCATCTCTGGTTAAGGTTGATGTGCTAATTAATGGCGACAAGGTTGATGCTTTGGCGATGATCTGCCACCGCAACGATGCGCGCCACCGCGGCATCGCGCTGGTTGAAAAAATGAAAGACCTGATTCCGCGCCAGATGTTTGATGTGGCTATTCAGGCCGCCATTGGCGCGCAGATTATTGCCCGCTCAACCGTGAAAGCCATGCGCAAAAACGTATTGGCTAAATGCTACGGCGGCGACGTGTCGCGCAAGAAGAAACTTCTGTCTAAGCAGAAGGAAGGCAAGAAGCGCATGAAGCAGGTCGGAAGCGTGGAAATTCCGCAGGAAGCGTTCCTTGCTGTGTTGAAAGTAGAAAGATAATAACGAGAGGTCATTACGCTCATGGATTTTGATTTTAATTTAATCCTTGTACCCGTCACGCTGATTTTCTTTATCGTGTGGCTGCTGGATAAGCTGGTCTGGAAGCAAAGGCAGGCCAAAGGCAAGGGTAATGAAAATGTCATTATTACATGGGCATATGATTTCTGGCCGGTGCTGGCTGTCGTTTTAGTGCTGCGCTCTTTCCTGTATGAGCCATTCAATATTCCGTCAGATTCGATGGTGCCGACTCTGGAAACTGGCGACTTCATTCTGGTGAATAAATTTGAATACGGCGTCCGCCTGCCTATCGTCAATAAAAAGATTATTGACGTCAGCGAGCCGGAGCGCGGCGATGTGATTGTGTTCCGCTATCCGCCGCAGCCAAGCATCAGCTACATTAAGCGTGTAATCGGCTTGCCGGGCGATCATATTGTCTATGATCATGGCCAGCTGAGCATTAACGGCAAGAAAGTGCCGAAAGTTCCGGTGGAATTCAGCCGCGCGAAAGACATTCAGGATACGCCGGAATCCATTTACCACAAGGAAACTTTGGGCGAGCACACCTTTACCATGCGCGAGCTTGAAGGGGTCAATATTGCCCGCCAGGCGCCGTTTCTCAATTATATAGATAATGGTAAATATTCAAACGAAAATGGTTTATATTGGGAAGTGAAAGTTCCGGCAGGGCATTACTTTGCGATGGGGGATAACCGCGATCAAAGTGCTGACAGCCGTTTCTGGGGATTTGTACCTGAAGAAAACCTGACAGGCCGCGCATTTTATAAATGGATGCATAAAGAGCCTGGCTTTAAGCTGCCGTCATTTAGCCGTAACGGCAAGATTGATTAACGCATCATTAGGAAAATAACAATGCGACATCAGCGCGGAGCATCGTATATTGCAATCTTGGTTGCAATTATTGGTTTGGCCTTTATGGTTAAAGTATTGGTTGCAGTCTGGGCGCCCTATCTGAATGACCGCCTGCTCGACAAAGAAATTGCGGAGCAGCTGCAGCATGGGCCTAAAGATTTAAGCCCATCCAAATTTGCGGATGAGATGGATAAGCGGCTGTTAATGAATAATGTCCGCGAGCTTAAGTTTGCGGACGTGGCCCAAGTCACTAATGTGGACGGCCTGCAAGTGAAAAAAGATTATGAGATAAGAAAGCCTTTCTTATTGAATATAGATATTGTGTTGAAGTTCGAGAAAAGTTTTGATCAAAGCTCAGTCCAAGCTAAATGAAAGCCGTTTAGCCAGTCGAATCGGTTATCAGTTTAAACAGCCAGAATTGCTGCAGCTGGCCTTGACCCACCGATCGGTGAGCCATAAGCATAACTACGAGCGCCTGGAATTTCTGGGCGACTCTTTGCTGGGGATGATTATCGCTAATTATCTCTATCATGCCTACCCGCATGAAAATGAAGGCCGGCTGACGCGCATGCGCGCTACGCTAGTGCGTCAGGAAGCCTTGGGTAAAATCGCCAATGACTTGAAATTAAGCCAAAGTATGATTTTAAGCACAGGCGAATTGAAATCAGGCGGTCATCACCGCGAGTCTATACTTGCGGATACCGTGGAGTCGATTATCGGCGCAATATATGTGGACAGTCAGGATTTAAAAATTCTGGAAGCCATTGTGCTGAAATGGTATTTGCCATATTTAGACCATATTGAACCGACTGATCAGCTCAAAGATCCGAAATCACGGTTGCAGGAATATCTGCAGGCGCGTAAAAAGCCTCTCCCGGTTTACGAAGTTGTGGATATTCAAGGCGATGCGCCCAATCAGCATTTCAAAGTGGAATGCATTGTGGACAGCATGCCGGTGAAATACGGTGAAGGATCAAGCCGCCGCTTTGCTGAACAGGCAGTAGCGGCAGATATTTTAAAAATTTTGGAGCATAAGTCTTAATGACTACTCATTCCGATCACATCGATGCTGATCACGAGCCGCAAAGCGGCAGCGACGACTTAATCAGTCAATTTTTCAGTTCACAGGGAACTGAAATCCCGTCGGATTACCGCAGTGGCTTTGTCGCAATTGTCGGCCGTCCGAATGTGGGCAAATCTACGCTGATGAACCATCTTCTGGGGCAAAAGCTGTCCATTACTTCGCGCAAGCCGCAAACTACACGCCATAAAATTGTCGGGATTGATTCGCGTGAAAAATCCCAGGCGGTGTTTGTAGATACCCCGGGGATGCATAAAAAAGAAGTGCGCGCCATCAATAAAATGATGAACCGCGCAGCGTCTTCTGCATTGCGTGATGTGAACTTGGTATTGTTTGTTCTTGATGCAGATAAGTGGACTCAAAACGATGAACTTGTTTTGGAAAAACTCAAAAATGCAGATATGCCGGTTATTCTTGTGATCAATAAAATTGATACGCTTGAAAATAAAAACCATGCATTGCCTTTGATTCAGGAGCGCGCAAAATTAATGAATTTTGCAGAGGTTGTTCCTGTTTCTGCATTGCGTGGCGCAAACTTAGATCATTTGCGCAATATTATTGAAAACTATTTGCCTTTCCAGCCGCCGCTGTATTCGCTGGAGCAGCTGACCGACCGTTCAGAGCGCTTTTTGGCCTCTGAAGTGATCCGTGAAAAGATCATGCGCCAGCTGGGTGAAGAGCTTCCATACGATTTAACCGTGCAGATTGAGTCATTCAAGACTGAAGAGGCCACGGTTAATGAAAAAACTGGCCGTCCAAAAGCTGCCTGCACCTATATTGACGCCACAATTTTTGTTGACCGTCCGGGGCAAAAAGCTATTGTGATTGGCGAAAAGGGCGCCAAGCTGAAGAAAATCGGCATGGATGCCCGTGTTGATATGGAAAAAATGTTTGAACAGAAGATCATGCTGACCCTTTGGGTAAAAGTGAAAGGCGGCTGGTCTGATGATGAGCGCGCATTAAAGAGCTTGGGCTACAGCGATATCTGACCGCGCTGTTCAGGCTTGAAACTTTAAGGAGCGGTAATGTTAAAAGTATTGGCTGTGGCCGCCTGCATACTGTTCTTGCAGGGCTGCATTACTAAAATCGTTACCGTTCCGGTTAAGATCGCATATAAAACCACCAAGGGTGTGGTTAAAGGCACGGCTGCCGTTGTCGGCGCAGTTATTCCTGACGGGGATGGCGAAGATGGGGAGCCGGATGCTAAAAAGAATAAAGATCAGAATTAAGCGCCCGCATCATGCGTAATGAAGTTTTGCATGGCTACCTTATCCATCACCGGAAATACCGCGAGCGCAGCCATATTGTGCACCTGTTTACGCAGGAGCATGGCCGTGTTGACGGCATCTTAAGGCAAACGCCGCCGCCGCAGTATCAGCCGCTCTGCCTGCAGGCTACCGGCAAGTCCGAACTGAAAAACTTCACCAAGCTGGAAATTGTCAATCAGCCGGTATTCTTTTTTGGCGATGCGTTTTTCTCCGGCTTTTACCTGAATGAAATTCTGCTGCGCCTTTGCCCCCTGGAAGCTGAAATGCCGCAGGCCTATGCGCAATATGCGCAAACTTTGGTGCAGCTGCAGCGCTTGTCTGAGCAGGATCAGCCTCATCAGTTTTTAAAGCAGATCTTGCGCAAATTTGAACATGAACTGCTGGAAGACCTTGGCTATGCGCTGGATTTTTCCACCGATGCCAATCAGCAGGAGATCACGCCGGAGCAGCATTATCTATTCCAGCTGAATGAGGGCTTTATGCCTTCTGCGCAGGCCTCCCGCGCAGCATTGGCCGGGCAGCAGATCCTGTCCATGCGCGGATATGAAAAGGGTGGGGATTTCAACCCGGAACAGTTACAATTGCTGTCCAGGCTTTACCGGCAGATGATCACTTCGCTGCTGGGCGAACGCCCATTGAAAAGCCGTCAGCTGTGGATACAGAATTCTCAAACATAACCGTAATTTAGGAAAATATTATGGCTGCACTACTTGGTGTAAATATTGACCATGTGGCAACATTGCGGCAGGCCCGCGGCACTGCTTATCCTGACCCTGTGCAGGCTGCGCTGATTTGCGAGCAGGCGGGCGCGGAAGGCATTACCCTGCATTTGCGGGAAGACCGCCGCCATATTCAGGACGATGACGTGCGCCGCATGCGCTCCGTGCTGAAAACCCGGATGAATCTGGAAATGGCGGTGACGCCTGAAATGCTTGAATTCGCTAAAGAGATTCAGCCTCAGCATGTCTGTCTAGTGCCTGAAAAGCGTCAGGAAGTGACTACTGAGGGCGGTTTGGATGTGGTGGGCCATTTTGAAGATGTGAAGCAAGCCACGCAGGAACTGGCTGCTATTGGCTGTGATGTTTCACTGTTTATTGATGCGGATATTGCCCAGATTGACGCGGCTGCAGCGTGCGGCGCGCCGACGATTGAGCTGCATACCGGCGCTTATGCTGATGCGGCCACCGCGGAAGCGCAGCAGCATGAGCTGGAACGCATTATTCAGGGCGCGGCATACGCGGCTTCTAAGGGCTTGGTGGTGAATGCGGGCCACGGCCTGAATTTGGCAAATGTCGCGCCGATTGCCAAAATCCCGCAAATCCATGAACTGAATATTGGCCATGCCATTATTGCGGATGCTGTATTTTCCGGCCTGGCGCACGCTGTGCAGCAGATGAAAGCTGCCATTCAGGCCGCGCGTTAATTTTATTGATGCAGAAATATGTCAAATATTGATTATGATGAGCTGATGAAGCCGGTGATCGGCTTTTTAGGCTGTGAAACCCCAGAAGCCTGGCTGGATAAAGCCGTGCAGAATCTTGATATTCTGATGCTGGATCATGCCAACTGTGAGAAAAAAGCCGCCAGTACGGCAATGAACCTGATGTTCCGCTACAGCTTTTTGACAGACCTTCAAGTGCGGCTGGCGCAGCTGGTGCGTGAAGAAATGCTGCATTATGAACAGGTGCTTGAGCTGATGGCAAAGCGCGGTGTGGAACTGAAAGGGCTGAGCGCCGGGCGCTATGCCGGCGGTCTGCGCAAGGAAATCCGCACCTATGAGCCGGAAGCTTTAATTGATGTCCTGATTATCGGGGCCTTTGTAGAGGCGCGTTCCTGCGAGCGCTTCTATGCGCTGGCGCCGCGGGTGGATGAAGAGCTGGGGCGTTACTACCGTTACCTGCTGAAGTCTGAATCGCGGCACTATGAGGATTATCTGAAACTGGCGCAGGATGTGGCGGAATCGGCGAAACTGAAAAATCCGCAGGAAGACATTCAGGAGCGGATTCAGCATATCCGTGAAGTGGAAAAAGCGCTGATTTTAAGCCCGGATGAGCTGTTCCGTTTCCACAGTGGTGCGCCTGCCTGATGGGCTGAAGCTTTTGATGTTCTGAATAAGCAGGAATGACATTCCTGCTTTTTTATTGCATGCGCTAAATGCTTTTGAACAGCGGAATTTAGGGTGGGACACTGGAATAAAAAAAGCCCATGTCATAATGCATGGGCTTTTAGAATTTGGCTCTCCCACCTGGGCTCGAACCAGGGACCTGCGGATTAACAGTCCGTCGC
>NZ_JAVXCI010000043.1:0-24048 GCF_036659555.1 Acinetobacter sp. | reverse complement strand
TACGTGCAGGAGGTTTGGAAGATTGAAGAAGCTGTTCCTGTTCATAGCGTAAACGGTCCTGCAAATTCTGCTGAATCCGGTCATTTTCTTTGACGGCCAAATCTATTGCAGGCGCATTGGCAAAGGCGCTTGGCAAAGCTGCGGAAATAAGCGCGCACAGCAGCAGCCGCTGAGTATGAATGTTCATAAGATGTCCCTGACAAAAGCATTGATGGCCCAAATCATTTTTTTGCTTAGCCATCAAAGTGAATGTGTGGAAACATAGCGTTAAACATCCTGTTTTTATATCGCTAGAATTAGGTATATTTATTTGATATTTAAGCGCAATAATCCCCAAAGGCCATTTAATCTCATGACCTTTTGATAAAATATTTTTAAAAATCAGCAATTAATTTTTTAGAATGCAATGCCTGCTGTTTCAGAACAATAGCTTTAAAAACAGCGGAGTTAAGAGGAAATGCAGCGCTAAAAATGCGTTTCCGCCAAAAAATCAGCTCAATCCGGAGTTGCCGGCACTTCATCCAGATGTGCGGAACCATAATGCGGACAGCGCTTATTTTTCAGCTGATGCGCAGCGCGAAATCATGGCGGATAAAATTCCGCCTGAAAAATGCGTCGGTGGCTGCCCTGAACTGCATTGCCCGCATGCGGCGCCTTAAAAGCGGCGCTCCAGCTTTAGGCTGACGCTGTGCTTGTCATAAGAATACAGCCAATCCACATTGCTGCGGTTTTTATTGTATTGATAAGTCAGATTAGGCGTTAAGCCATACAGCTCCCACTTCGGCGCGCTGAAAACCAGCGTGTAGTTCTGTTCAAAGTCATGGCGCCACGCATCAAAGCCCAGGCCCGCAACGTATTGATCAAATTGCCGCCAGCGGTAGGAGCTGAACAGCGCAGCATTAAAGCCTGCTTTAAACTGCTTGCTCAGGCCTAAGCGCACTCCCTGCTGCTCATAGGCTGTAAAGTACTGTTCTTCACTGTTATGGTCGACATAATCCAGGCCGCCAAACAGCGTCCACTGCTGCGGCAGAACTTTCCAGAACGTGGCGAAAACCGAACTTTCCACCCCGCTTTGCGGCGCATATTTCAAGTGATGAATATCCCTGATTTCAGCTTCCAGCTTAAGCGCCTTATCCTGCCCGATAAAGCGCATCCACTCCGCACGCGCGCCCAAAGAATTGTAGTATGCCTCATGCGCATAATATTTATATTCAAATACCGGGGCTGCCAAAACCTGATTGCGCTCATCCTGATAGCTGTAGCCGGCATTTAAATTAAGGGTCAATTCATCATAATCGGCCTGTTCAGGATAGGCCTGCCCATACAGCAAGCCGCGCGATGCGATGCCGTGATTGCCAGACAGCGTCCAATGCTTGGTTAAGGCCGCTTCATAATCCAAACCGGCAGCGGCGACGGCAGCAGGAGCGCCCTGCCGCACTTCAGCCACTGGAATGCTTGCGCCAGTGTCCGGATCTTTTTGATAATATGTAATGGTTTTATGCTGTTCAGAGGCGCTGTTTATATTTCCAGCGTAGCGCGCCCCAAAGGCAGCCGAGCCTTGCCAGCTGTCACGCTGCTTCAGCCCCTTTAAGTAAAGATCGACCGTTTTGATAATATTCTGCGCTGTTTCATCTGAAGATTGCGCCAAATGATCTTTGACGGATTGAAACAGCTGCGCCGCTGCTTTATTTTTTTGACGCTCTGTCAGCACCCGGGCCAATTCCAGCTTAATCATCATATTCTGCGGCTGCATGGCTGCGGCTTGCTGGAACTGCTGCTCCGCCTGCTTCAGATAGCCCTTCATGCGCGCTAAAGCGGCCTGCGCAAACAGGGCCAAAGACGGATCATGGCCTTCCAGCTTAAGATAGGCCTGCAGGTAAATCTGCGCGGCCTGCCATTGCTTTTGCATGACGGCGATATATAAAGCGCTGCCGACATCCGCCGCATTCTGCGCTACTGCAACCGTTTCGCCGTTAATGACCATTACGGGCAAATCTTCCGGACTGGGCTGCCGGAGCTGCTGCAGGCTTTGCTCCTGCTGAAGCTGCTGCTGATGCAGCTGCTGTTCTAAACGCAGGCGCGTGTCGTCATTTGCGGCATGCGCGCATTGCAGAACAGCACATACGGCGCAAAATAAGAGCTTTTTTTTCACAAACAGAATATCCCAGCCAGATCAAATTAAAATAAGAAAGGCCTGCCGAAGCAGGCCTTTCTTCAAATTATTTAGTTTTTCGTCCCGCCAAAAGCAACATCCTGATTGCGGTCTTGGAATTTCACTGTGCCCGCTACACCGGCAGCGCCTGTGCCGAAAAAGTCGCCTTTGACCAGACCGCCCGTCCCGCCGCTGCTCACAACGCTGGCCCCGGCCGCTGTGAAGCTTGCCTTGGCTGCGTCAATTGAACCATTGGCGAAGTTGATATCGCCAGCTGATGAAATTTTGCGGCTGCCGAACTCTGCGGTTAAGGTACTGGCCGGCAAAGCGCTATCCGCCGCATAGTTATTGATGGTGCGCACAGTATAAGTTGCTGTGCCCGCCGGCAGCGTGCTGGCTGCATTGCCTTTCTCGCCGACATAAAATACCGTGTGCGTGCCTGCGGCCTTGCTGCCTTGAGCTGCGCCTTCTTTACCCCATTCGCCGAACCAGACATCCTGTGCGCCTACTTTCTTGATGGCCCAAACCCCTAAGCCGGAGTGATCCGCTGGCCAGATGCCCGGCGCTTTGCCGTCTGCAACAATTTGCTTGCCGCTAAAGTCAATCACACCGTAAGCATTGGTATAGCCCAGCGTGTCAAAATGGCTGACAGCCGCTTTAACCCCAAGCAGCACGCCATTTACACCGACACCAGCACTGCCGGCTGTGCCAATCGGATACAGGCTGCTTCCTGTACGCAGGCCGCCGGATTCTGTATAGGACTGGCTGCTGACAACCGCAGCCTGCGCAGCGCCGATCATGCCAAGCGAAGCTGCCAATGCGCATGCAAATTGATTCAATTTCATCTTTTCTTTCCTCATGGTTCAGTTCTATTGTTCATTAAAATTATTTTTGAATAATAATCTTAATGATTCTTATTTAAATAAGCACATTATGCATTCTCATTTTTCGTAGGGCTTAAACTGTAAAAATGGGAAGCTAAGCGCTTATTTCAGGCTATTGCGTCATTGCAGCCGCCTGCTGCTGCCATCATTCTGCCGCCTTGAGTTATAAAAGCTGAATCATTCATATATTCAAGCCGGCAGAATCATGTCCGTTAAATCTATTGGCATCCGCGCCAGAACGCATCAGAAGCTGTAGGTTAGCCCCAGCTTCAGCGTTCTTCCCGGCGCCGGATAAGAGGTCCGGCTTAAAGGGTCAATATAGTAGCGGTTGGTTAAGTTGGTGCCGACCAAATCAAAAGACAAGTCCGGCCGCGGTTTATAATTCATATAGGCATCTACCAGCAGCAAGTTGTCCCAAGACAGCGGCGCATTGAAGAAACCGCTGTCTATCGCCTGATCAATCTGATTGCTGTGCTTGGAATGCCACGTCAGGCGGCTGCCCAATTCCAGCTTTTGATCCAGCAGGCGCGTACCTAAATTCAGGTTGGCGGAATATTTCGGCTGCGCCATAGTCAGCAGATAGCCATTCACAAAACCGTGATCTACGCATTTTCTATACAGCTCCGGATTTTTGTAAATGGATTCGCCAACCGCTTTGGTTGCCGATATGTCATCGCACACTTCATTTTTCTGGTTGTAGACCAGGCTCAGGTCAGTGAAAAATTTGCCGCTGTCATAGCGCCCCTGCAGTTCCCAGCCGGCAAGAGTCTGCTTGTCAATATTGGCAAATCTGAAGTTATTGTCCCGCTCAATCACGTCATTGGTTAAGGTATAGAAATAGGCCAATTTAATGTCGGCATAGCTGGCATCTAAATACTTGCTCAAATCATGCACATAGGCAGCTTCATAAGCATGGGCATGTTCAGGTTTTGGGTTGTCGGCATAAAGGCCGCCAGAAAAGCCCAGCGTTCCCTCAAACATGCTTGGCATGCGCAATGCTTCGCTGTAATTTAAATACAGGCGGCTTTGCGGACTGAACTTAACCGCAGCTGAAATGAACGGCACCCAGCCGCCATGGTCTTTTTTCTTATAATTGTTTCTTTCCACCCGCTGTATAAGGTCTTCTGTCTGGACAGTATTTTCTTGCAGGTTCTCAACCTTAGACAAATCAATTGTTCCATTCAGATAAGGGTTATTCTCCAAATGGAAATCGCCGCTTGAGTCCGCCATCCAAAGCGAATTCATGCGCAAATTATCATGGGCCTGGCCTAAATGGTACTGCAATCCGATTCTTTCAAAATCCATCTCCGTGTTGACGCTGTCGGTAATCGCCTGCAGATCCAGCTCATGGCCGTACAGCAGCTGCTCTTTCTGAATCCGGAATGCTGTTTCATGCTGAATCCAGCTGTCAATCTGTTCCTGCGTCAGATTGTCAGTCCGGAGCGTATGCGTCAGCTCTTTTGCCAGCCACTTTACGGTATATTGCGGCTTTTCCTGCATCCGTGATTTCAGCAGGTCATCTGTTAAAGAATAAGATACCGTCCTTGCGCCGGCGGAAACACTGAGCCAGTCTGCAGGCATCCAGTCAAAGTTGAAGCTGTATTCATGCTCTTTGCGCTGCCCGC
Organism: Acinetobacter sp.; assembly: GCF_036659555.1. Lineage (GTDB taxonomy): Bacteria > Pseudomonadota > Gammaproteobacteria > Pseudomonadales > Moraxellaceae > Acinetobacter. The sequence goes on along the minus strand of NZ_JAVXCI010000043.1, from coordinate 19,387 downwards.
TTCTAGGCGCCATGCGGAAACCGGCTTCACCCACCTCGGGATAAGGATCTGTGCTCCTTAATTTCTCGGTTTGGAAGCTGCCGCTTAGGGTTAAATCCAGCTCCGCCATTAAATTCATTTTATTGCTGATATTAAAGCCTTTGCGCGTATTCTTCGTGATCATATGCGCAGTGTCCTTAATCAGATAAGGATTCGGCTGCCCCGGCGGCACAGGCGTGCGGCCTGCATTCGGCTTGAATCTCCAGTCAAACCGGCCCACTGCATTCGGGAAGCCGCCTGAATTGTATAAATCAGAATCGGCATCAGTCATCCAGAAACTGGTGTGCAGGTCTACCCACGGATTATCTGCCGGCTTATATTTGTAGTCTAAATTATACGCTTTGATATCAATGGTGCTCAGCGGCCACTGCGGCACAATGGTCTCCCCGCCTTGAGTAGTGTCACTCCACGAAACGCGGGACGGCATAATTTCACCATAAATATGCTGACTGTCGCGGTAGCCTGCGGAAATTTCTTGCTCATCGCTGATATTCCATTTGCCTTTCAGCAGCCAGGATTCCATTCTGCTGGAGGTGTTCGGAACTTCATCTCCCGGCTTGTAAATACGCGCCATCATCGGCACAAAATCATAAAATCCCGGATCGCCTTCCTTGTCATAAAAAGCCGAACCTTTTTTGCCTGAGAAATAATTGCCGCGCTCACGCCAGGCATAGGCGCCGATCAGCTCAAAATTATCCTGCTTGGTGGCTAAGGCTATGCGCGCAGCCTGATCTTGCATATTTAAAAAATCATTGCTTGAACTGCCGCGCAGCGGCTTATACAGAATAGGGTCCTGCCGCTGCTGCGAAGTCCAGCCGGGCAGCCCCAGCTCTTCGACTACATCGCGGTAATCACGCCCGTCATAAGACGGCGTCAGGCGTTCCTTAACTGTATTATTGCTGCCTTCCAGCTTGATTTCACCGCCCCAGCTTTCCCCTTCTTTTACAATATCGCTGGCGCTGAGCGTGTTGACCGCCACGGCGCCGCCTATCCCGCTTTTGACATCCCGAACCTGATTAGGGCCTTTAATCACCTGCATGCCGCCAATCAGGTTCGGGTCGATATAGTTGCGGTTGCTGACGCCATTATAACCGCGCCATGCAGCCAAAGACTGTTCCGTGCCGTCTACGGTCAACGCAATGCGCCCCGGGCCCTGAATGCCGCGGATATTCGGATCGACCGCGCCAGAGTTGCGGGCGTCGCCGCTGTAGACATTTGACATGCCTTTAAATAAATCTGCAGGCGATGAGCCTTTAAAGCGCTCAATTAAGTCTTTGCCGGCATAAACCGTGGAATAGTTTTTTTCATAAACATCATCATAGCCTTGCGTGTCGCGGTCTTTAGCGCCATATACCGTAATCGCGTTCATCTGCACTGCAGGCTGATCCGCCGGGCTGCTGATGGAATCTGCCGGCTGAGCCTGCTGCTTTTGCTGAAGCTGAACCGCCGGGGAGGCCGCAGCCTTCTTTTCCACAATGGCGTACACGCTGCCCTGCTTCTGCACCGTCAGGCTGGTGCCCTGCAGCATGGCCTTCAGCGCCTGTTCGACAGAGACTTTGCCTTTAATCTGCGGCGCGGTTTTATTGCTTAAAATACTTCCGGCGGAAATGATTTCCGCGCCGCTTTGCCTGGCCAGCTGCTGGATTGACTGCTGCAGAGGCTGGCTCGGCAGGTTCAGTTCCACATGCTGCGCATGCAGCGGCGCGGAATAAATTGCCGCCGCAATCACAAAGCTTAATGCAGTCTGTTTAAATGCCGGCCTTTTGCTGCGCTGCTGCTCTGCCTGCTGGTTACGCCTCATTTCACACCCGTATCAATAAAAATGCTTCTCATTTACAAAGACGGTTCATGATGAATAGATGTAAACCTGCGGAATTTATTTTTTTGCAATTTTCCATGCTTTGGCTGCAGTTTTTTCTACCCGGACTGGCGCCACATAAGGCAGTATCTGCATGAAATGCTGGTAATTGTGAATTTTGAATTGCCCATTAATCTGCATATCTTTCAGTTCGGCATCCTGAATCTGCACATTAAAGTCCGCATAGCGCTGAAAATTTTGAAGCGCCGCATGCAGAGGCGTCCGGTCAAATACAATATGGCCGGTCTGCCATGCCTGTACGGCGTCCAGATTGGCCAGAACCGGTTTATTTAAGCGCCGCTGCTGATTGCTTAAAGACTGGCCTTGGCTTAAATGAATCAGCGGCGCGTCAGCTCCTTGAATGCCGATGGCAACTTCACCCTCCAGCACTGTCACCGAAGCATCTGCAGCCGAATGCTTCTGCACATTGAACACCGTGCCAATATCAATAATCAGCATTTCACCTGCGCTGACCTGAAAGCTGCGCTCAAAACGGCGCAGCAGCTGATGCTGCGCATGCGCCACATGAAAGCCCGCCTCGCCCCGGCTTAAGGTAATTTCGCGGCTGCGCAGGCGCTCCTGCACCTGCACATGAGTATCGGTATTCAGCATGATTCGGCTGCCATCGCGCAGCCGGATGCTGGCCTGTTCCCCGCGCACGGTCGCCAAGTCATACTGCTGATAGGCCGGGTTATACCAATACGCGCCCAGCAGCATGGCGCACACTGCAAAGGCCGATGCCCCGGCAGATTTTTTCTTTAACTGGCGCTGCCGGGCCCGCTGCAGAATTTCATCTTTAGAGGCGATATTCGGCAGAATGTCATCTTCAAAACTGGCCAGCATGCGCTGAATATCGTGCAGGCTATGCGCTTTGGCATGCCTGCTTAGCTTTTTATGATCCATTTTGCGCCTGTTCATCAATAAAAACAGGAATGAAGCTCTGCAGCGCTTTGGTGAAATGCCTGATCACCATGGTTCGGGAAATGCCCAGCTGCTGCGCCGCTTCCACCTGCGTCATGCCGTAGAACTGAATCAGCAAAAAAACATCCTGGCAGGCCGGCGGCAAAGCTGCAATCTGCTTTAAAATCAGCTGCGCATACTGCTCGCGGGCAACACTCAGCTCCTGCTCAGACAGCTCGCTTAATGCCGCCAGCGCGTCAATTTCATCATGCTCCAGCGCTTCAAAATGCTTGCCGTAATTTTTGTCTTTTCTTAAATGATCCAGCGCAATGTTGATGCTGACTTTTTTTAAAAATGCGATTGGGTGCATTAAATTCAGGAACTGCTCCGGGCGCTGCAGCACGCGCAGGTAGGTTTCCTGCACCGCATCCAGTGCAATTTGCCGGCTGCCGACTTTTAAACTGATGTAATCCACAAGTTCATCGTAGTGCTGAACCAGGCCGCTGCCGCGGGAGAATACAGCGTCTTTCATATTGACTGTCACAATCTAAAAATGATTATCATTATCATTTAAAAGCATTTAATTTTCAATCCTGATTGCTTTCCTCCGCCCAGTTCATGCGCTAGCAGGGCGGATGATCAAGCGGTTCCGGCGCATTTTCATTACAGTAAAAGCATTTGCTCTTTTCCAGAGTTAAATGATAGGAACTGGCGCCATGAATCAGTATCAGCTCCTGAATCTGCAGCTCAAACAGCGGGTCGGCAATCTGCTCCAATCTGCCGCACTGCCTACAGCAGATGCGGATATTGGCCTGGGTATTTTTAAAGGAATACAACGCCTGCTCATCGCCCAGCTTGAATTTAGCCACCAGCCCGGCCCGCTCCAGCTGCCTTAAGGCCTGATATATGCCGGCGCAGGACAGTTTTTTAAGCTGCTGCTGCGGGCTGTATAAAATTTCCGTTACGGTCAGCTCCCTTTGCGCGCTGCGCAGAATATGCAGGATGGTTAAGCGGGTCATAGTCACTTTTAAATCCGCTTTCAGCAGCAGCGCCTTCAGTTCCGCTGAATTTTTTTCATAGGCAAACATATTCACACCTGCATTCATTTAGGCTTTCAGCCACATCCACAATTGCACAAAGGCCATCAGGGCAATCACCGCGCCGACGGCCCACGGGTGCGGCACCGTCCAAGCTAAAATGCAGGCCGCTATGCCCATGCTGGCCAAAGAAAACAGCTTCACCTTAAAAGGCAAAGTTCGCTCTGCATGCCACTGCTGCAGAACCTGCGCAATCACGGCGTTATTGACAATCCAGCCATGCAGCCGCCTGGAGCCTTTGGCGGCGAATACAGCGGCTAAAAAGTAAAAGTCAAACGCCGGCAAGCCCGGCACCGCCAGCCCCAGCGTGCCCAGCGCCAAACAAAGCCAAGCCAGCGCAATGCACAGCCAGCGCATCAGCCATGACTTCGCCAGTTTCGGCTCTGGCATGCGGGCGGCGGCGGTTAAGTTCGGCTCTGACTCAGCATGTTTCATGTGCGGCTCACCTTTATTTCCGGTTTATTTAAGGTCTTTCAGCTGCGCCAGAAGCGCGCCAAACCGCTGAAAGCCCTGCAAGGCGCCCTCAATAATCTGCTGCTGCTGCTGCGGGCTGAAATCCGCCTCATCCAGCGTCTGCTTAAAGCGCTTCCATACCACGGCGCGGCCTTCCGGATAAGCCGCCAGGTTGCGGGCAGCAAAGTCTGCGCTGAAGCCGAACTTGGCCTGCGCCTCTTTAAACAGAAAAGCGGCCCCCAAGGTTGAGCCTTCAGAAACATAGATCCAGCCCAAAGACTGCGGATAGCCAACCGCTGCGGTAAAAATGCCCTGCTGCTGCGGCTCCAGGCCTAAATCCGCCAAATCCTGCAAAGCGGCTTCGGAACGGCCGCGCACATCCAAGTCAGGAATGAGCTGCTCTACAGCCGGATCCTGATACAAATGCTCGACATCCTTTTGGAAATAATATTGCGACAGCGTAAACTGCGCGTAATTTTCCCTGCTGGCAAATGCTTCTGAGCGCTGCATTAGGCTTTCCATCCGCTCATGCTCTGCAGCGGTTTCCTGCTTTAAGCGCTGCATTAAGCTGCCTGCAGCTGTTTGTTCTGTTGATGCATTCATAAAAACTCCTGAATAAACGTCTTGAAGGTATATATTCAATCAGCGGTAAGCTTGCCCTGAATGGGAAACGCCTGCTTTTAAGGCCGAATAGGCTGCCTTGCGCTGCTGCCCGGCGCTGCGCCGGTTTTCTGCAGGCGGATAAAGCTGCATATTTCTGCTTTCTATTCGGGGAATCCATCACGGCCGGCATATGCTTAGAGCCAGTGCAGGGAAATATTCAGGCGTTCGGCGGGCGCAGGCAAAAAGCCGGATTTTCCCGCAACCCTCAGCCCAGCATATTGAACCGCCATCTTCATGCATTCCGTCCCTTTCAGCTGCCATGCAGGCCACCCAGCCAATTATTTCAGGCCAAAAAATCTGCCTTTACCCCTATAGACGGATGAACAGGCCGGAATGCGTTATGGCAAATGTAAAGAATTGTAAAAAAACAGCAGCGGGTTTTCAGCTTGCTTCATTTTGAGCAAGCTTGGGGGCTGCATAAGATAAGCAGAAAATGGAAAAACTTAGCGGAATCGCTTGAAATTTGCAGTGCTGAACAGGATCAGGCTTATAGCTAATTACTTAAATAGCAACTGCACACAAAACCTAATGAAATCATATTTTATGGGAAATTATGTGTGGTACAGATTTCAAAACTTAGCGATATAGCTAAGTTTTCTTAAACGACTCCGCAAAAATCTCCTTAGCTTCCAGCTTCCTAGCCTCACTTAGGATACGCGTGTGCGGCAGGGATGCCGCACGTTGCCCATCACGGCAATGACGCCGTGTATGGGCAACAAAAGACTTTTGCTGCTTTGGGTCTTTCCAAAGTAATATCTTGCCTGCGCAAAGGCATTGAAACTTTTAAAGTAAAAATGAGGCAGTGCAAGCATCATCATTAATTGCCGAAATAGTTAATGCGGCTCAAATCCAGTGCAATCATATTTTATAGGCAATTATGCGTAATACAGAGTTTAGCTATAGCGCGGAAAGTTGCAAAAACTGTCTATTTCAAAGACCACCGCTCCGCCTTGCGCTTCAAATAAAAGCAGTGCTTTTATTCTTGCTGCTCCGCCTTGCACTGCAAACAAAGCAATGCTTTGTTTTTGTTCAGGTTGCGGATGATGCTTCCGCGTATCAAAGAAAATTTAGAATTTAAAAATAAAATGCCAGTCAATTTCTTAACTGACTGGCATTACGCCTGCTGGACAGCATTTGCAGCAGCGCCGGAGGAATATGCATCTATCCTGAGAAAAATGCAGCAGCGCCGGCTCCAGCGCAGCCTCTTGGAAAATGGCCTGAGAATCCTGCATTCGCCCCGCTCCGGCAATAAAAAGGAACTTCAGATCAGCATCCAAAGTTCCTTCAAGTCTTTAAAATTCAATATGCTGAGACGAAGATGCAGCCACTTCACCTCAGCTTTCAGTCAACTACTGCCCTGAGCGGATGATGTAGTCAAACGCGGACAGCGATGCTTTCGCCCCTTCACCGGTGGCAATAATGATCTGCTTGTACGGCACGGTGGTGCAGTCACCGGCAGCGAATACGCCTTTTACATTGGTTTCATTGCGCTCATTAATCACAATCTCGCCGCGGCTTGAAAGTTCTACCGCTGTTTCTTTCAGGAAGTCCGTGTTCGGCAGCAAGCCGATCTGCACAAAGATCCCCGCCAGCTCAACCGCATGTTCAGCGCCAGTTGCTCGGTCTTGGTATTTCAGCGCAGTAACTTGCGAACCGTCGCCCACGACTTCTGTAGATAGAGCATTCAGGATCACCGTAGTGTTCGGCAGGCTGCGCAGCTTGTCCTGCAGCACCTGATCCGCACGCAATTTAGTATCAAATTCGACTAAAGTGACATGCTCCACAATGCCGGCAAGGTCAATCGCTGCTTCCACGCCGGAGTTTCCGCCGCCAATCACCGCTACGCGCTTGCCTTTGAACAGCGGGCCGTCACAGTGCGGGCAGTAGGCCACGCCGCGGGTTTTGTATTCTTTCTCGCCCGGAACATTCATTTCCCTCCAGCGCGCGCCGGTCGAAAGAATCACAGTTTTCGATTCCAGCTTCGCGCCGTTTTCCAGCGTCACTTCAACCAGGCCATTGGCGGTTGCATCTGCGCCTTTAATTGCCGAAACGCGCTGCAGGTTCATGATGTCTACGCCGTATTCACGCACATGCGCTTCCATTTCAGCAGCGAATTTCGGGCCTTGGGTTTTCTGAATCGAGGTGTAGTTTTCAATGTCCATGGTGTCCATAACCTGGCCGCCCATGCGTTCCGCCACAATGCCGGTTTTAATGCCTTTGCGCGCTGCGTAAATTGCAGAGGTGTTGCCTGCCGGGCCGCCGCCAATCACCAGCACATCAAAGGCTTCTTTGGCATTCAGTTTTTCCGCGTCTTTGGCCGCCGCATTGCTGTCCAGCTTGGCGACAATTTCTTCCAGCGTCATGCGGCCCTGGCCGATATGCGCGCCGTCCTGAAACACCATCGGCACCGCCATGATTTTGCGCTCTTCCACTTCATCCTGAAAGAATGCGCCGTCAATCATGGTTGCTGTCGCGCCCGGGTTGTAGATGGCGATCAGGTTCAGCGCCTGCACCACGTCCGGGCAGTTATGGCAGCTGAGCGATACGAATACATCAAAATCCGCTTTAAGATTCAAGCCTTTGATTTGCGCCAGAATTTCATCAGACACTTTCGGCGCGTAGCCGGAAACCTGCAGCAGCGCCAAAATCAGCGAGGTGAACTCATGGCCCATCGGCAGGCCGGCAAAGTTGACCCGCGGCTGTTCACCGGCTTTAGCGATGCCGAAGCTCGGCGCGCGCTTATTGGCGCCGTCAAAGCGCGCAGTCACCAGATCAGACAGGGCTGCGATTTCAGTCACCAGCTCCTTAATTTGAGCTGATTTGTCCGAAGCATCCAAAGACGCGACAATTTCAATCGGGCTTTCCAGACGCTGCAAAAGTGTTTTTAATTGAGCGGAAGTATTTTGATCCAGCATTGCTGAGGCCTCCAAAGGAGCAAGTATTTATTTGATAAAGCAATAATAGGCTATTTCTAAAAATAGATAAAACAGTTTGTTTTTATCACAGTAATCGAAATATTAGATTAAAGATAAAAAACAAACTGAATAACAATAGTTTATATATAGGGCCTTATGCGGTGAATGCAACATTCTTTCTTTAAAAACATGACAGATCATGCTTCGGCGGCCCCAAAACACCTATCTGATGCGCTGTTCAATCCGCACCGCGCGGCTTTTAATCCGCGCTGACAGCGCAAACAGCGTCAGGCTGACCACGGCGGCGATTGCAATAATGGCCAGCAGAACCCAGTAAGCCGCGCGGTTCAGCAGCTCGGCTTGCGCGGCCTGCTTGCTGACGCTTTGCGCCATAGGCGTCAGGGTTTGATTGAACAGCTGATTCTGCATCGTCCACAGCTGCTCAGGCTTAAAGCCGTAATCCAGAAAATGCGGATCATTCTTTTCCGCCTTGATTAAGGCCCGCACCTGAGGAATGGCCGCCGCCCGGTCAGCCGGATCATGCAGCAGCGCAGTCTGCGCCAGCAGATAAGACTTTAGTGGCGCTGCCAGCTGCGCATCCGCCACATAGCGCGCTATTTCGCTGTCCTGTATATTTTTATCGTACTGCACAATCTGCCGGTATTCTTCGTACTGCGCGCTTTTCAAGTCATGCTGCGCATAGCTGAGGCCCGACCAGATGACAATAAAAGCCATCAGCCAGCCGACAAATTTCAGCATAAAAGACTGAAAGCGGACATAGAAAAACTTGAATTTCCGCAGCAGGTAAACTGCAAAAAATGCCCCGAAGAATGATGCAAACAGCTTTAAAAACAGCCAGCCGAACCAGGACAGCAGGCTGACCAAATAATCCGGCTGCTGGCCCAGCGACGCCAGAGCAGCATCGGCGCTGGCCGGCATATGCAGCTGTTCAACCTGCAAAGTCAGGCCAAAAAAGCTGTAGATAAAATCCTGCAGCGCAAACAGCCCAATGCCTGACGCAGTCAGCACGGCGCTTGACGCCACACCCAGCAGCATTAAATTGCGCTGGCGCTTTTTCAGCGCATGCAGGCCTGTTTCCAGCTGCTGCGGATTGACGGCATATTCATCTAAGGGAGGCAAATCTGTTCTCCTGAACGGCATGTAAGGGGCCTCCCCAAGCGCAGAAACACCGGCTTAGTTCGGCTTAGGCCCGCCCGAGCTGGACTCAAGCACTAAATGATTCAAATTGTCCTGAAGCGCGCGCAGGCGCGCTGCGGCTTCTGCGCGCTTCTGCACCCCTTCTTTCTGGATTTGCAGCACATCATTGACGGTATTAATGAGGGTGTTCTGCACATGTTCAAGCGTTTCAATATCAATAACCGAGCGCTGATTGGCTCTGGCGGTATCAACCGAGTTCTGATGCAGCAGGTCTGCATTGCGCTTCAGCAGCTCATTGGTCGCGTCATCAATGGTGTTGGCCAGCTGCACGCTGTTCTTCTGTTCCTGCAGCGAAATCGCCAGGCTGATCTGGTTTTTCCACGCCGGCAGGGTAATGTTTTTAATGGCGTAGAACTTATCCACCAACATTAAGTTATTGGACTGGATAATGCGGATCATCGGCAATGTCTGCATCGCGGACTGCTGCAGCACCTGCAGGTCGCTGACGCGCTTTTCCAGATTATTGGCCAGATGGTTCAGGTCATAGATTTTCTGCGTGGTGTTCTGATCCTGTTCCTGCGCAGTGAGGCGCGAAATTTCCTGCTGAATTTCCTGCTCTTTGATTTTGCCGGCAGCAATATACACCCCCAGCTGCTTATATTCTTCCTGCACGCCGCCGAACATTTTATCCAAAGTATTGACGCGGGACTTCAAGCCGCTTTGCGAGCTTTCAATTTCCTTCACCAAAGCGTCAATCTGCTCTTTGGTGGTATTGAAGTGCTGGTCAAAACTCTGCTTTGCGCCCTTAAATTTGCTGAGAATGCTGCCGAAAAAGCCTGAATTCTGCGATTTATTTAAAATGCTGCTGGTATTCAGCTGCTGCGCCACCTGCACCACCTGATTCAGCTTCTGCCCCGCCGCGTCCAGGTCTTTGTTCTGCACCAGGCTCAGCAGCTCGTCGGTATAACCGGAGGTTTTAGAAGCAATATTTTTGCCGTATTCCGCAACCGAATTGTGGCTGATTTCAGCCAATTCCTTACGCGCTGCCATCACTTCATTAAAGTCTGCAGGCTGCAGGCCAATCGCCTGCAAATCCAGCTGCTGGAATTTCTGCTCCGCCAGCGCTGCCGTGGCTTCTGCGGGCAAATCGGTTTGTTGTGGATCGGTCATAGCTCACCTTGTACTGATTATGATTTAGAGGGCTTCTCTAATGATTTTCTTAACGTTTTAATTAAATTTTCGCGGCTGCTGTCCAGTTTTTCCAGCGATGTGCCAGCGCCGTTTTTCTGGCTTTGCTGCACATGATACTGCCATGCAGGAATAAGCACCTGCTGCGCTTCCTTAAAGCGGTCCAGCAACGCAAAGGACAGCTGCTGGCTCAGCTGCATTTGCCTGATAGCAATCTCATTGCTGGCCTGCAGGGTTCTTAGGCTGTGGATTTTTTTCGACAGGCGCTCTGCAAAACTATCCAGCGGATGCTGCTGCGCAAAACCGGGATATTCATGTGAAAATTCTTCCGCGGCCGCAATATAGCTCGCCATCTGCTCCCGCAGGCCCTGCAGCTGCGCAAAGCGCGCCTGAGATTTCTGAATTTCAATCTGCAGGCGCTGGCTGAGCTGATTAGCCCGGTCTAAATGCCTGTCCAGATTTTTATAATATTCAACCTGGCTGGAGCCGAACTCCAGATCAATGCCCAGCCATTTTTGCAGGGCATTGAATTTGCGCGGTTTCAGGTACTTTTTAGAATCGGATAATGTCTGAATCAGCTGCTCAATGCTTTGGCTCAGCTGCTTCGTCAGCTTCGGGTCTACGCCATGCAGCAGCGCGGACTGCGCCTGAATCAGCGCATCGGCATAATGATTCAGCCTGTATTGATCATTCAGCAAAGGCACCAGCTCATTGCGCTTGATTGACAGCAGATCTGCAGGATCAAGCGCAATCTCGTTTAGCGGAACCAGAACGTCAACTTGGGGCATACAGAATTAAACTCAATAAAATCATTTTTATACTACGTCTTTTATAGCAAAGTTCATGTAGATTTTTGCAAAAATCATGAGAAATAATTTGCATGGATGCCGCGTCCCGAATGACAAAATCATGCGGCGCATTATCATGCATCTGACTTTTGCATTTTCCGCCTTTATGATCGGCTATTTAGATAAAATCCGTAAGTGCTAAAATATAGCTAATTACCTAAAATAGCGGCCACACACAAAACCGAATGAAAGCATATTTTATGGGAAATTATGCACAATACAGACTTTAGAGTTTAGCGATAACTGTCCGGTAAAAACAGCAAAGCCCCTTTTCACCGTAATGCTGATCAGTTAAGGAGTTTTCAATAAATTCCTTAACTTTTTTAAGCTATTCATGACGGAGTCTTACCGTTTTTAAATCTAATTTTTGGAGCTCGTTTTGTTCCTTGCGGAACAGTGTTCCTCATTCGCCAAATGAGAAGCGAAGCTTCGCAAGGAAAGCATCTTGCGGCGCAGTGCGCCTCACCGCAAAACCTGTTCTCTTTCTGCACTTTAAATATTTCCGTTGCAAAACAGTCTATTTAAAAGACCACCGCTTCGCCTTGCGCTTCAAATAAAAGCAGTGCTTTTATTCTCGCTCAGGTTGCGGATGACACTCCCGCGTATCAGATAAAATCTAGGATTTAAAAAGAAAAAGCCAGTCAGTTTCTTAACTGACTGGCATTACCTTTTCACCGGGGCTTTGCAAAACTACGCGGCATGCGCCATTGCAGGAATTATAAATAATTCCCTTCGCGTTCCGGCTGATACAGGACTTTTTCAATCCGCACCTTCATGGTGTGGCCATCCGGCTGCGGCCATTCAATTTCCTGCCCTTCAGACAACCCTAAGATCGCTGCGCCCACCGGCGCAAGTACATTGACCTGGCCTTTATCGCCGCGGAACTCATGCGGATAAACCAAAGTAATTTCCGTCGGCTCAACCGCCGGGGCAATGGTGATTAAAACCGTGGCATTCATGCTGACCACATTGGCAGGCACGTCCTTTGGCGCAACGACTTCAGCGCGGGCCAGCTCTTCTTCTAAATGCTCCATGGTCGGCGTCAATTTAGACTGGTGTTCCAGCATAGTTTCCAAGCGGTGCAGGTCCTGCTCAGAAAGAATGATATTCGGTTTGGTCATCTACTTAATTCCTTTGCATCTTTAGCAAGTCAAATCAACAGGAAGATTTATTCTTGTTATCACGATGATTCTGTTATAGCAGAATTTAATCATATTGAATAATGTGTATTTTTTAAGGCTATAAAAAAAACCCCCTTGAGGGGGCTTTTCTCAAGTAGAACTTATTTTGCGTAAACCGGGAATTTAGCACATACCGTTTCAACTTTCGCTTTTACCGCATTGATTACCGCTTCATCGCCTTTCGCATCCAGAATGTCTGCGATCCAGCCGGCAAGGTCACGCACTTCAGCTTCGCCAAAACCGCGGGTTGTCACTGCAGGCGTACCGATGCGGATGCCTGAAGTCACGAACGGAGAACGCGGGTCGTTTGGCACTGAGTTTTTGTTCACAGTAATGTGAGCAGCGCCTAACCAAGCGTCAGCATCCTTGCCAGTAATGTCTTGTTTAATTAAAGACAATAAGAACAAGTGGTTTTCAGTGCCGCCGGATACAACATCATAGCCGCGCGCGATTAAGACTTCAGCCATAGCTTTAGCGTTAACCACAACTTGTTTTTGATATTCTTTGTATTCAGGCGCCATAGCTTCTTTAAAGCAGATCGCTTTAGCGGCAATCGCGTGAACCAATGGGCCGCCTTGGTTGCCTGGGAATACTGCCGACTGCAGTTTTTTCTCGATTTCTTCGTTTGCTTTCGCAAGGATTAAGCCGGAACGCGGACCGCGCAGTGTTTTATGCGTAGTCGTTGTTGTTACGTCAGCAATTTGTACTGGGCTTGGGTAAACACCCGCAGCAACTAAACCAACGTGAGCCATATCTACAAATAGGTAAGCGCCAACTTTGTCCGCGATGTCGCGGAAACGCTGCCAGTCAACTACTTGGCTGTAAGCAGAAAAACCGGCAACGATCATGCGCGGCTTGTGCTCTACAGCTAAACGTTCAACTTCTTCATAGTCAATTTCGCCAGTTTCCGGGTTTAAGCCGTACTGAACCGCGTTGTATGTTTTGCCTGAGAAGCTGACTTTAGCGCCGTGAGTCAAGTGGCCGCCGTGCGCCAAGCTCATGCCTAATACTGTATCGCCCGGGTTAAGCAGCGCCAAGTACACAGCTGAGTTCGCCTGTGAGCCGGCATGCGGCTGAACGTTTGCATAGTCAGCGCCAAAAAGCGCTTTAGCACGGTCAATTGCCAATTGTTCAATTACGTCTACGTATTCGCAGCCGCCGTAATAGCGTTTGCCTGGGTAGCCTTCCGCATATTTGTTAGTGAGTTTTGATCCTTGCGCTTCCATAACCGCTGGCGAGCAATAGTTTTCAGATGCAATCAACTCAATGTGCGCTTCCTGGCGGGCATCTTCGTTAGAGATTGCTTGAGCTAATTCTGGATCAAATTCAGCAATAGAGATATTGGCAAACATTAGCGAGGTCCTATGAATTTAGGGCTTTTAAGCCGTGCTAAGATTGGCGCGTATTGTAGCATGAAGTTTCTAAATGCAGAGAATGAAGTTTTTCAGTTTTAAATAAAAAAGCCCATGCTTAGCTTAAGCATGGGCTTTGTATTCACGTCAAATTATTGCAGGGGCATTAAGGTTTTGACATCTTGGATAAAGTTATCAAAGTTGTTCTCATATACCGTATCGTGATTCCAAGTATCTTTAATATATTTAATCTTAGTTCCATTTCCATCCCCGACTAAAAACAATAAATCTGTAGCAGGGCTTGGCACAGTAGTATCTGCCGTACCTTGATAGATAATTACTGGAGTCGAAACTTTTTTCCGCAGCGGCTGCGAATCTTTTTCCAGGAAAGTGCGGATTTGCGGAACCGCCATAAAGTTGTCTTGCGTGCGGCCATAGCCATCCAGCGAATTATTATGGGTAAATGCATATTGTCCCATGCCAGTGCCCAGCGCATCACCTACAGTTTTTGCACACTCGCTTTCCGCTATAGGCGCAAGCGCAGCTGTATCACTTTTAAACACCTGAGCATAATTGACTGAAATATCATGCCCCTGCATCCCTGCCACAATTAATGAGGTAAACATATCCAGCCGCGCCAATACCGGAATCTGCACATTTGCAGGCTGATCTTTAACAGCAGCTTCCCCACCCTTCAAAATCACCTCAAGATTTGAAGCAGGCGCAATCGCAATGGTTCCCTTATAGTCAAGCTGTATTCTTGAAGCATATTGCGCTGCGCCCAAAGCAGCATGCCCGCCTTGTGAGTGCCCTATTGTCATCCATTGATCAGAAACTTTCTTTCCTTGCCGGCTTAAGTAATCGCGGGCGGCCATTACAGCATCCGTAATGGAAAATGCCTCACTTTTTAAATTCAGGAATGGATGGCTGCCGGCAGTTCCCAAGCCTTCATAATCAGGCGCGACAACCACATAGCCCTCAGCCAGCAATTGCTCCAGCAAGTCTTGAGTACCCTGCAGCCCCTGCTGGCTTGGCGCGCATTTGTCTGCAACCCCTGTGGTGCCATGCGCCCAAACCACAATCGGCCAGCCTTTCGCAGGCGGAGCCGTTTTCGGCGTAAATACCAAAGCAGTCGCTTGTGTTATTTTACCGTCAACACCCAGCATTTTATAGGTCATCAAACGGCTGTCCTCAGCATCAGCAGACAGGTCATCAAGCGTATATGCAGGCGCCGTGACCACAGGATCAGCAATGCTGTATTTAGGGACATCGTCACCCGCAACATAGACTGCATCGTCATCCCCGCCGCAGGCGGTCAGCACCAAAGCGCTGCCTGTCAACATAATGGCCAGCAATTTCTTTTGCATATCTTATATCCTTATTCAATTTTTATTGTTTTGCCGAATCATCAGCAACCGCTTATTTTTACGCTTTTTTATGATCAGATTCAATCCAATCTTTTAATCATTGATCTATTTCAGCGCTCAGCAAGGGACTGTTAAGCAACAAATAAAGACTCTTTATCGCTCAATTGATGCTTTCTCATGCTTTCAATTTGTTTATTTTATGCTGAAAATGTTAGATTGCTGCATTCAAATGCTTTTGAGGGAGTGACGTATGCAAGCGATTATTTTAGACACGGAAACGCATACTTTAAATGGCCAGCCGATTGAGATTGCATACGCGCCGATTCAAATTGCCGACCATAAAATAACTTTAGACAAATCACAGCTGTTTGACCAGCTGTACAGCGTAGATGAGCCGATCTCCTATGCGGCCATGGCCGTGCATCATATTCTGGAATCAGACTTAGCTGGCCAGCCGCACTGCACCGCATTTAAGCTGCCGGAAGACACCGTGTATATCATTGGCCACAATATTGACTATGATATCCGCGCCTTGGAAAAATGCGGCGTAGATTCATCCAAAATTAAAGCCATCTGCACCCTTGCCCTTGCGCGACTGGTTTGGCCAAATGCCGAAGCGCACAATATTTCCGCACTTATTTACATGATCAGCAAAGGCAGCGGGAAAGCCCGCGAAATGATCCGCAAAGCGCACCGCGCAGACATGGATATTATTTTGACGGCAAACATTCTGATGCACATTGTTCATCATCTGAAAATCAGCAGCATTGAAGAACTGTATGCGGCTTCTGAAGATGCCCGCATTCCGCGCAGCATTAATTTCGGCAAGCACCGCGGCTCGGCCATTGCTGACCTGCCGCCGGACTATGTGCAATGGCTGCTGCGCCAGGACGATTTAGACCCCTACCTGCGCAAGGCGCTGGAAAATTCGGCAATTACCGCCCTATAAAGTCAACTTTGTCATAAAACTTTCATGTAAGTGTAATTTTCACACAATACCATTAGCCTTAATTTATCGGGGAATAAATTAAGGCATGCATACTTTCTATAAAACCGAACTTGGCTTCCGCACGCTCAAGCACCGCGAGCTGGATTTGAATGCAAGACAGCGCCGCCTTTTGCTCCTGATTGGCACGGAAGATTTTAATACGCTGAACTGCATGCTGAAGCAGCGCATCGCAGACCCGGAACTGATTCAGCAGCTGATGGCGCTGGGCCTCATTCAAAAGCAGGAAACCGATGCTGAATTGCAAGCCCCTGCAGCGCAGCAAGATGCTGACCCGCAGCACGAAATATTAAGCCAGCCTTCAGAAATTCAGACGACTTTACAAGCCGCGCCGCAAGCTGTGAATAGATTCCCGCAACAGGCCAATGTCAGCATTGCGGAAAGCGCAATTCAGGCGCAGCCGGCAGAAGCTTTAGGTTTTGAAGATTTAAAGCATTTTATGATTCAGCACCTGCAGCAGTACTGCGGACTGATGGCCAAGCTGCTGATTGAGAAAATCAAGCAGTCCGAACAGCTCCCGCAGCTGAAAGCCTGCCAAATGCAGTGGATTACCCAGCTTCAGGAATCACGCATTCTGCCCCAAAGCCTGAATGCAGCCCTGCAGCAGGTCAACCTCAGCATGCGCACGCTGCAGGGATCATAACCCGGCCATTAAGAGCTTTTTCATTGCAGCTCATTCAAAAAACAACTAAGCAATGATGCCTTAATCACGAAATAAAACAAATAAGATATTGAATTACATCTATTTAATTAAAAAATCTTAGCGCTGTTCCGCCTTGAACTGCGCATGCCTGCGGCTTTTCTGCAATAGCCTGCGCTCTGATTCCCATGCATATATAGGGGCTGTATTTTTGAGGAACAGCTCAAGCCATGCAGTATTTTCTGGAATTTGATACTTTGGATAATCCAATGCATTTAAGCAAAGTCGGCAACTGGATCATCACTTTTTTAAGCCCCAAAGAAGAATTAACCCATATTCAGCTGGCCATTACTCATGTTCTGCCGCGCCAAATCTGCGATTATTTACAGCCTCGGCGCCTGATGATGCGCAGCGGCCCAGCTGCGCATTATTGGGAAATTGAAAGCATTGAATGCTTTGACAGCCGCTTAAATCAGGAAATCATGCTTCAGCCGGAAAGTGCGCAAGCGCAGCAGGCTATTCACACCATTTTGCAAGATTTTGACCGCTACGGCGTCAGTGTCAATTTCAAAAGCAGCCCGCCAAAACAAGCCTCATCAGCGCTGTGCAGGCAGGCTGCGCACAACGCAGAGCAGCCTTAGAAGCAATGTGCCACTGATGCCCCTATGCTCCGAATCAATCCTGCTGAATTCTTTCGCGCTATGCATGATCCCCCAAAAAAAACTCACCGGATCCGGTGAGTTTTTTCTGCGGACTGCAGCCTAATAAGGCTGTTCAGGCTTCAACAACTTTATAAATGCTTGATGAGTTTCTGCTTTCAAACAGCAGTTCAATGCTTGGCAAAATGACTTCTCCAGCAATTACAATATGTTCAATACGCCTGAACAGCTCCTGAGTTTCCGGCGCTGCGCGCAATGAAGCTTTGGCATCCAAAATCTGGCTAAACTGGTCTTTGACCTTAATATCAATCATTTTTGTCATAATCATCATCCCGTTTATTTGAATATCATTTTTTATAGCACACGCCTGGAATTACGCCTCACAAAAAAATGTTAGATTTCATGGCATTGTAATTTTATTTAACCTAAGCAGCTGCAGATCAATAAATTAGGGAGTTTTATGTAAACACATGACAATATAAAATCTTTGCGAATTAAAAAAGCCCGCATCTCTGCGGGCTCTATGTTGGAAGGCTAGTGCTGATTTTTTGTTTGAACTTGGGTTCAGACTCAATTAGCTGTCATTGATCCGTCCAACTGCATCGTAGCGTCTTTATTATTCGACCTACTGTAGTATCAATATAGGCCTGAAGATTTTTTTTGGCAAGGCTGCTTAACACTTCAGCACATTTGACTAAAATAAATGCAATTGAAATACACTCAAAAAAGCGGATAATAATTAAGCTTCAGTTTTGCTTTCACTATGCAAAAATAAATGATTGAAAGACAAATATTTTCAATATTGCATCTGCTCAATTTTGCAGCATATCGAGTAAATTAGCGGGTAAATGGCTGTTTAAATCCCCCGCACTATTCCGCCGCCGCTTTCCGCAATCCAGATGATCACGGCCCTGAAAACAGGCTGCATCCAAATAAAAGTGCCCCAGTATTGCTAAAGGGGCATATCAATCAGAATCTGTGCAATCTAAAAATTATAGCGCAGGCCAGCTTTGTAGGTTACGCCATCTATATTCAGATCAGAGCTATTGCCTGACATGCAAGCGCCCCCAATACAGGCTTCCGCATCTCTGTTGAAAAACCATTTATAGCCAACATTTCCAAATAGATCCACACTTGGATTGATCTTGTAGCCAAATTCAAAATTGACCGGCAGCGTTACGTACTCCAGCTCAACTGAAGTGTTGACGCCGTTATTAATATTGTAGGCGCTTTCATCCAGCCATGCATACCCAACCCCAAAACCTAAGGACGCATAAGCGCTGTTGTTTTCAAACGCCCTATACAGCATGCCAATAGAAAATTCATTAAAATCAATATCTGATGCCCCTTGATATGCATATTCAGCGTACAGGCTTACTTTAGCATCCAGCGCAGTCGATGCATTGAGAAACGCCCCGTTAAACCTTTCATCACCGCCAAACTCATCTGAGCCAATTTTTGACCCAGTATAGCCGGAAGCCAAGGAAAACTGTTCTGACATATTGCTGTTTTGGGAATAAGACTGGTTTTGATAGGGGTTTGCAATAACAGCCCCAGCCGGCAGCATCTCTCCAGGCTGCAGCACTGCGGGTTTGCCTGCCATAGCAAATGATGAAATTAAAGGGCAAAGCCCGATTAAAAATATTCTTTTCATTAGATTGTCCTTTTGTTATCAAGACAAGATACTAATTTTTGTATAAAAAAACCACTCAAAAAAATAAATGCCGATCAGCTAAGAGTGATTTCAATCACAGTTTTGAGATTAAAAATATGGTGCCGGTATCCAGCTTGCATTGGTTCAGCATTGAATATGATTGGTTATTTGCATATGCGGCAAATGCCAAGCCGCCGCCAGTTAAATTTTTTATTGATTTTTATGAATTAAAACAATGAATAATCAACTAAAAATAGGATTTGACAAAATTGATGAGAGGCCCGGAAAAATTCGGCGATTTTTTCTGGAAAGTTTTGAACTGTACGGAAGATAAATCGTTTATTGATCTTATGATATAAAATGGTGCGCTCAGCGGGACTCGAACCCACGCCACAGGCTTCGGAGACCT
>NZ_JAVXCI010000042.1:0-24206 GCF_036659555.1 Acinetobacter sp. | reverse complement strand
ATCTCGATTTGCTTAAACTACTCCGTAACAGTCCTCTTTAACTTCCTAAGCCCCTTCTTTTTTGTCTTTATATTGATTGGTGAAGTAAGTTGCTGCCGCCTCACTGGCAACGGCGGCACTCCCTCCTGCCGTTGGGTCGCCACCGTTAATATAAGCCAGTGTTGCACCCAAGATCGCATGAGACACTAACTGTGCAGCGGTATTCTTGTCCTCTCCATGTCCAAACTGGCCTCCTATCACCTGAGCTGCATACGGTGCTAGGGTATTGGTCACGACTTGTAAGTCGGTTTGTCCACCCAATGCTGCTGTAATCGCTGTGGTCACGGCATTCAATGCTCGACTGCTATTACCACCCATGCCCCATGTTTGTGCTTGGTCTGCCGATGTTTTATAGGCTTCTGAATTGTTTTTGAGTATTTGTTGTTTTTCAGCATAGCTGTCTGTGCTGTTATATTTGCCCCAATCCTCTCCACCTTCGACTTGTAGCTTCTCAAGCGCTTGTTATTCTGCTGTCCGATTTTGCGCTTCAGCTTCTTGCTGTTTGTTTTGGCTATAAGTGCGTGTTGCTGCAACTATCGGAGTGTAGCATCAGATACAATCTTTTGTTTGTCTAAGATGGCTTGTAAGTCCCCTCTGTACTGGTCAAGTTAACTTTATTGCCCGCAGTTTATTTTACCACTCCTAGAGTCTACTTAAGTTATGCTAAAATAGTAATATTCCATTTATAAGCTCTTTTACATCCCAATATGATTTTACCAACTCATCAAATTAGAGCTTACTATACAGATAAAATTATTCGTGTATATCAAGCATATTCAGATGACATCGCTGATTCAGCTCTCAAACATAATACTTTCGCTTCACCTCCATTCAAACTTGATAGAATGACTTGGATAAAGCCTTCTTTTTTATGGATGATGTATCGTTCTGGGTGGGCCCAAAAAGATGCTAATCAAAAACGGATATTAGCTATTGATATAGATAGAAATGGCTTTGAATGGGCTCTGAAAAATGGCTGTTTAAGCCATAAACCTGAATATTTGAATAATGAAGAATGGAAAACTCATAAAGACAAACATCCTGTGAGAATTCAGTGGGACCCTGAAAGAAATATGTTTTTAGAGCCTTTGCCTTATAGAACTATTCAAATTGGTTTAAGTAACGAAGCCGTTTCAAAATATGTGAATGAATGGGTCCAACAAATAACTGATATCACTCAAACCGCAACTGATATCAAAAAACTTATTGATTTAAAAGAATTTGAAAAAGTTACGAACTTATTCCCTATTGAAAAAATTTACCCTTATTCTTGTATTGAAAATGCAGAATAGTTAAATAATATGATTATTTAACTATTCTGCTAATAAACAATAAAATCACCAAAAATTTATTTTTGGTACTTCTACTCCAGTATTCTTTAATTGCTCAAACTTTTTATTCACGTCCTCTAATTCTTTTTGTTTTGAATTCTCATCAGCATCAGTCTTCGGTAACACCTCAATTAAATTTAAATACAGTGTTATATCATTGGGAGTTAATTTTATAGCATCTCTATAACAGGTCGCTGCACCGTTATAAGCTTCAACTTTTGCTAGCAATGCTCCAAGCTCAACATATGCATCTACAAAGTTTGGATCAATATCAATAGCATCCTGATAGTTCTTAAAAGCTTCAACATAATCCCCTAATCTTTCATGACCTATACCACTTAAATACTGATATCTAGACAATCTAGACTTAGGCTGTTTTTCCATTATATTTCTATAACACTCAACAGCCTTATTAAAATCCTTCTTATAAAAGTAGTAATTACCTATTGCCTCATCATAGTCAAGTCCTGTCAATAAACCAGAATTCAATAAATTGGATACTTCTTCAAACTTATTACTACTAAGCAATGAATTGATTTCTGCTAATTTTTCAATTTTCTTTTCAACCATCTTAAGGAGCCTTGTTTACACTTTTAATCATTTTATTAAACTCCTCCAACTTGCTCGGAGGAACTCCAATATTTCTATATTGAGGATTCATAATTCCTTCCAAATTTATTTTGACCGCATCCACACCTTTTGATCCTTTTTGATTTACAGCAGTTGACATTAATTTTTCATAAGCAACTTTTCTACCTTATATTCTACAACAACTTCTTTCGTAGAACTATTTACTGCTTTGTTACTAAAGTTTTTTAATTTCCCTAACTCTTCTGAAAGATACTTACTATTATTTGCTCCAGCCTTAGCTGATATCAATTGCTGACTTTTTAAAGCAAGTTCTGCTTCAGATTCACTCATTTTCCGATAAAGAGTAACTGTTGTCGAATCTACTTTTGCTGTTGCACCAGCACCTTTAAACAGTGGACCGAAAAGAGGTCTCAACTTTAAAAATGTAACCTCTGGTAATAACATTGAAACTGGTGTCTCAATGGTAGAATAAACCAAAGCTTTAGTATATTCCTCCCCTTGAAAATCTCGCCCTCTACTTTCTTTTGCAACCACTTCTTGTATCTGTTTATTACTCCATCCATTTTTATTTCCATATACAATAATAGACTGGATACCTTGCATACGCTCATTATTAACAGGAAACGGTAAGCTCATTTCATTATTTTCAACTGCATTCTGCCCAATCACACCCACCAATTGTGCGTTATACGTTGAATCTCCTACAGCTCCACCAATGACTGCACCAATACCTGCCGTTAAATCACGGATTTGTGCCTTTTCAGTTTCTGACAGTAAATTTGCTTGGAACTCTCCATTTACAAAGTACTTAGGATCATCTTTGTATTTTTCTTCTAATTGTTTTGTGAGGTAGTTCGCTGCCGCCTCACTGGCAACGGCTGCGCTTCCTCCTGCTGTTGGATCGCCACCGTTAATATAAGCCAGCGTTGCACCCAATATCGCATGAGATACTAACTGTGCTGCGGTATTCTTGTCCTCTCCATGTCCAAACTGGCCTCCAATCACTTGCGCTGCATACGGTGCTAGGGTATTGGATGCTATTTTTAGGTATGTATAATATCTTATGAATATTTAATGATGAAAATTTATAAAAATTTATTTTCCAAGAGATACTTCCTCAAATTTAAGACCACTATTTTTAAGATCCAAAATCCCTTCCCTAGTTCCATTTAAAGTTTTGCCACCTGGAAGCCATTGAACGTTTGCACCTCCTTCATTTCCAGTAGGAAGTTTAACTTTAAATCCATCCTGCTGCTTAATCAAAAATTCTCCTGTTAAATTAGATGAAAGATAACCATCTGACAAGCTTAATTTTTTTCAATGTAAGTTGAATTACCATTACTTAATATAATAAATAACCCGAATCACGGATAAGAAATTAACTTAAAAATGAGGAGGACTAGAACCATCAGTTGAGTTACCATACCAAAATCACAACTCTAGTCCCTTAATGAGATAACCCACAAACAGTACTTTTAATAATATCAATAACCATTTGCTCATCATTAAGATATCGTTCATACCAGTAGTCAATACCTGATAGAGATTTTACTATAACACCTAAACTATTATTCTGATTCGCATCTAAATAAAATTGATACGAATCAACATTAATATCACCCCATTTAAAAAGACATCCAGGGATTACTCTTACTTCATCATCATCAAAAATATAAAACCAAATATTATTTTTTCTAAAAAAAGCACCAACCACACAGTATTGATGATACTTTTCTATATAAAAATCATAGTCAATTGGATTTATATCCAGAAAATAATCCTGCAGTCTTATACTAGCATCATTTTCTGCAGCTTGTGTAATATTCGTATATAACCCAGTCACCATCATATTAATATGCTCCATTCAATAAATTTAAAAATTAATATTTTTCTGCTACAGGCTTCGATTTTCCTTTATCATCTTTTGATATACCATCTGTTGCACGTTTTTTAAATTTAAAATCTGCCACCTCACCAGTATTTGGATTTTTGACATAATGTACTACAGAATCAAAACCTTCAGATGATTTAGTTTTGTATTCATATTTATCCCAACCTTTATATCGAGGATCACCCATATTTGACATAATTTTTACCCCTTCCCCTGATTTAGCCGCATCCAATGTAAGTTTGTCCTGAAGACTATTAGGATTTCTAATAAATTTATCATCAACCTTAACTTTCGCTTTATCAACCGCCTTCTGTGCTTCCTCTACATTCTTAAAAACTGCTTTTAACTTTTTAGTACCCTTAATTACTATACCTACAGCCTTACCACCAAGTGGAATATATTCATACGGCTCGGTTGGTAAAAGTATTAAAGCTGTTGCTTGTAAAATTTCATAACCATCTTTTCTTATTTGCTTGTTACATGCGGCTCCGCTCAATCCATATGCTGCACATGCATCTTTATACATTTGCTCTGAATATGCTTTAGCATTTTGAATATCTTTATAGGAATCTACATTATTCTCCACAGCATTCTGCCCAATCACACCCGCCAATTGTGCGTTATAACCTGAATCTCCTGCTGCTCCGCCAATCACTGCACCAATCCCTGCCGTCAAATCTCGGATTTGTGCCTTTTCAGTTTCTGACAGTAAATTTGCTTGGAACTCTCCATTTACAAAGTACTTAGGATCATCTTTGTATTTTTCTTCTAATTGTTTTGTGAGGTAGTTCGCTGCCGGCCTGCAAAACCGCGGCACTTCCGCCTGCTGTTGGGTCACCACCGTTAATGTAGGCGAGGGTTGCACCCAAGATCGCATGAGACACTAACTGTGCTGCCGTGTTTTTATCCGCTCCATGACCAAATTCTTTTCCAATCACCTAGGCTGCATACGGTGCTAGGGTATTGGTCACCACTTGTAAGTCGGTTTGTCCACCCAATGCTGCTGTAATCGCTGTGGTCACTGCATTCAATGCTCGACTGCTATTACCACCCATGCCCCATGTTTGTGCTTGGTCTGATGCCTCTTTATATGCTGGTAAAGCATTTTTCAGAAGATTTTGTTTCGTTACATAGTCATCTGTGCTGTTATATTCAGCCCACTTTTCTCCACCTTCTGCTTTTAACTTGTCAATTGCTTGGGCTTCTGCTGCTTGCTTTTGCGCTTCTGCTTCGGCTTGTTTGTTTTGGCTATAAGTACGTGTAGCTGCAACAATCGTAGATGTCGCATCCGATACGATCTTTTGTTTGTCTAAGATGGCTTGTAAATCTGGTAAAGCATCTACTTTTTGGTTAGCCGTATTAAGGGAACTGAACAATCAAGGCGTAAGGCAGTCATTCCGCCAAAATCCAATCGTAAAATTCAGTGTATATTTGATACCTGTATGTATATTTGATTGGGAATTACTTTTTGCAGATTGAAGGAGTTCAAGCGCATACCATACGCAGCGACAAAACCGATTCGAGTTTTACCGCCATGATCTATCTTTGCGCCAGCGTAATTAATTCACGTTAATTCTCAACAGACCCTAGTTTTAAATAGGTTTAGACCTCTTACGAAAGTATCATTTTTGACTGATGCAAGAGGTCTATTAAAAAACTACGGTGTATTCTGCAAGCCAGCCCTAATGAGATATGCTGTTATTCAAGATAGCCATAAAATCTGATCATAATTAAATAGCCTGATATACCTCTACAGCTATTGGATCTATAAAATCATTTAAAGTTTCAATATCATATATTTCTTCAGCCACTCTTTTTACGTGGAATCTAAATACACACCCTAAACCGAATTCATTATCTAAATCAAAAGAAAGCATTGAAATACAACTTATCTCTGGAAAACTCTTTTTCCAGAGAATGTTAAATTTTTCTAAAAAAATCAATGCAGAGTTAACTGTATCAACTCTCCCCGAAATATAATCATCAATATGTATTTTGTTTATAAAATTTTCAAATCCTGATTTATCCGTGTATATTTCGAGAAATTTTTCTATATTTGAACTTACTTCTTCACCCGAAAAAAACTGCTCATTAAATACTCTATTAAAAAAGATTAATTCATGATCTAATTTCTTAAATCCTTCATTTAAAATATCCTGCAACTCAACAGGTAAACCAAAATCTTTTTCAAAAACTTCATTTATTAAATCTTTCATTGCACTATTAACAAACATCTATTAAACCTCGCCTAAATATTTTTTTGCTTTATCAATACCAACCTTAAATGATGAATTATTAAGTAAAGCCTGTATAGATTTAGGAGCTTCTTGCGTTTTATCAAATCCAATATAAAACTTATTAGGTGTTTAGTCCCAGATTTTAATGGTGCAATATTCTCAGATAAATGGAAGGAAGCACTATGGGACAAGTTCTACACAGCAGCGCCACAACGACACAGGCAGTGCGTCGAGCAATACAAAATAGTCAAGAGAGCTTAAGAACGCTAGCCAAGCGTTACGGCATCAATCAAAAGACCGTCGCAAAATGGAAGAAACGTACTTCAGTAGATGATCTTACAACCGGGCCAAAGAATCCTCGCTCAAGCGTGTTATCGCCTGAAGATGAGGCGGCAATTGTTGCTTTTCGAAAACGCACTTTGTTGCCGCTAGACGATTGTCTTTATGCATTGCAGCCGAGTATTCCTTATCTGACACGCTCGTCGTTACACCGCTGCTTGCAGCGGCATGGTATTTCACGACTGCCTGAGGTACAAGGTGATCGCCCTGTCAGGAAGCGCTTCAAGAGCTACCCCATTGGTTACTTTCATATCGACATCGCTGAGATGCAAACAGCACAGGGTAAGCTTTATCTCTTCGTTGCCATTGATCGCACTTCCAAGTTCGCGTTCACTGAATTGCATACTAAAGCCAGTAAGATGGCAGCCGCGGAGTTCCTGCGCAATCTGGTTAAGGCTGTGCCCTATAGAATCCATACGGTGCTAACAGATAACGGCATCCAGTTCACGAACCGCACCTGTGATCGCTACGCCTCTGAGCACATCTTTGATCGGGTTTGTACTGAATGTGGCATTGAACATCGTCTTACCAAGGTTAAGCATCCATGGACCAATGGACAGGTCGAGCGGATGAACCGAACGATTAAAGAAGCTACTGTCAAACGGTTCCATTACGACGATCACACTCAGCTATGCATTCACCTTGCTGATTTTATCGCTGCATACAACTTCGGCCGCAGACTCAAAACACTCAAGGGTCTGACTCCCTGCGAATTCATCTGCAAACAGTGGACAGATAAGCCTGAACTTTTTAAGATTGATCCGATCCATCAAATGCCGGGACTAAACACTTTAGCGCCTGCCAGCTGCGGTGTTTGCCTAGTGACACTTTATGCCGTTTCGTATAAAGTGAGCGCTATTAACGAAGGGTAAATCCTCACTATATTGTGCATTTGCATCCTGCATAAAGGGGAAACATTGGCGGTGTCTATGACTGCAGGTCGAATCCTGAATATTCCAAATATTTTAACTTTAGCGCGGATTGCTTTAATTCCGGTATTTTTAGGGGTGGCTTATTGGCCGCCTGCTATGGGGGTTGAAAGCCATGATTCCGGCATGAGCCGGCATATGCTGCTGACCGGAATTTTTGTGGTGGCGGCCATAACCGACTGGTTTGACGGCTATTTGGCCCGCACACTGAATCAAACCTCCGCCTTTGGGCGCTTTCTGGATCCTGTGGCTGATAAGCTGATGGTGGCGGCTGCGCTGATTGTGCTGGTGCAATGGCAGCCGAGCATTTCCATGGCCTTTGCCGCCATTGTGATTATTTCGCGTGAAATAACGGTGTCGGCTTTGCGCGAGTGGATGGCGGAACTGGGCGCGCGCACCAGTGTGGCGGTGTCTACGGTCGGCAAATACAAAACAGCATTTCAGATGATTGCAATTTCGGTGTTCCTGCTGAACTGGCAGCCTTTAGAAATGCTGGGCTATGCGCTGCTGTATACGGCGGTGATTTTAACGCTGTGGTCAATGTTCATTTATTTAAAAGCGGCCTGGCCGTATTTAAAGCAGCCTTAAAGGCTGAGGCGGAAAAGCTTCTGAATAGGTAATGCCAGTCAGTTAAGAAATTGACTGGCATTTTCTTTTTAAATTCTAAATTTTATTTGATACGCGGAAGCGTCATACGCAACCTATCTAGCCTTTGAAATGGACTGTTTTTGCAATCAAATTATTTTAAATGCAGAAAGTGAACAGGTTTCGCGGTGAGGCGCACTGCGCCGCAAGGAACAAAACGAGCTCCAAATATCGAATTTAAAAACGGTAAGACTCTGTCGTGAATGGCCAAAAAGTTAAGGGGTTTATTGTAAAACTCCTTAACTGATCAGCATTGCCTGAACAGGAGCTTTTTTATTGCGCGCGGTTTAAGGCCGGCGGTCAGTCGATTTAATCTGGACAGATAACAGCCTGCAGGCAAAAAAATTCCCAGACTTTGGGGGAAATCTGGGAAGAAAATCGGGGTATTTATCACTGTTATATGAAGATGCTTCCATCTCCTTGAAACTGATTATAGGCAAGGCGGATTTCAGAATCATGTGCGTTCTTGTAGTGTAATGCTGCGTTTTATTGAGAAATGTAGCGCAGACTTACATTCAATGATTTCGCCTGCATCGGCGCGAACGCCTGCCGGATGTGGCGTACAGGCATTTGTGAAATGCATTGGTCTGTAGTGCGCAACAGGGCTTGAGTGCCGCAATTTTTTAGCCTTGCGCTGCGGATAAAAAAGGAGCCTGAATTGAGGCTCCTTTCGAATGCTTGCCTACGCACACCTTCGGTGTTTGTCTTGCGTAATCTTCAGAGCGCTGCTCTGAAGATTACTCAGGCTTCAGGCCTTCGGCCTTTTCCAGCGATTCATCATTGCTGAAGAATTTTTCACGCTGCTCTTCCAGAAATTTTTTCGCATCCGCTTCAAACACGTTGAGGCGCTTTTCATTGATCAGCGTGGTCTGATGCTTCAGCCATTCCTGCCAAGCCTGCTTGGACACACTGTCAAAAAGCTCCTGGCCCTTGGCGCCGGGAAACGGCGCAAAGTCCAAGCCTTCCATTTCTGTCTGATACTTGCGGCAAAAAATTTGTCGAGTCATGGCATCCACCCCTTAAGCGTAAAGTTTTTCGAGGCGCAAGTATGCGCGCTCAACCGCGGCCGCCACTTGCGCCGGCGCTGTGCCGCCGATATGGCTGCGGGCATTGACCGATGCTTCCAGCGTCAGGGCTTTTTCAAACACATCGGCCTGAATCAGGTCAGAGAACTGCTGCAGCTGCTCAAGCGTCAGCTCAGACAGGTCCTTGCCTTCCTGAACGCCCAAAGCCACCGCCTTGCCGACAATTTCATGCGCATCGCGGAACGCCACGCCATTTTTCACCAGATAATCCGCCAAATCCGTTGCTGTAGAGAAGCCGCGCAGCGCCGCTTCGCGCATGATTTCAATATTTGGAACCAGAGCCGGAATCATGTCGGCAAAGGCCATCAGCGAGCCGCGGACGGTGTCAATGGCATCAAACAGCGGCTCTTTGTCTTCCTGATTGTCTTTGTTGTATGCCAAAGGCTGGCCTTTCATCAGGGTCAGCAGGCTCATCAGGTCACCGTACACGCGGCCGGTTTTACCGCGGATCAGCTCAGGCACATCCGGGTTTTTCTTCTGTGGCATAATGGACGAGCCGGTGCAGAAGCGGTCAGGAATATTCACAAACTTGAATTGCGCCGAAGTCCACAGAATCATTTCTTCCGACATGCGCGACAGGTGCATCATGATCAGCGATGCTGCGGCGTTGAATTCAATGCCGAAGTCGCGGTCAGATACGGCATCCAGTGAGTTTTCGCAGACCGCTTCAAAGCCTAAAAGCTCAGCGGTGTATTCGCGCTCAATCGGGTAGGTTGTGCCGGCCAAAGCCGCGGAGCCTAAAGGCAGGCGGTTGACGCGCTTGCGGCAGTCAATCAGGCGTTCAGAGTCGCGCACCAGCATTTCAAACCACGCCATTAAATGGTGGCCGAAAGTCACCGGCTGCGCTGTCTGCAGGTGGGTGAAGCCCGGCATGATGGTATGGGTGTTTTGGGCAGCCAGGCCCAAAATGCCTTTCTGCAGTTTTTGCAGCAGTTGCAAAATGGCGTCAATCTCATCGCGCACATACAGGCGGATGTCGGTTGCCACCTGGTCATTGCGGCTGCGGCCGGTATGCAGCTTCTTGCCAGTGATGCCGATGCGCTGGGTCAGGCGCGACTCAATGTTCATGTGCACATCTTCAAGGTCAATGCGCCATTCGAAATTGCCGGCCTCAATTTCCGCTTTAATGGTGTTTAAGCCGCTGATAATGTCATCGCGTTCCTGCGCGGTGAGCACGCCCACTTTCGCCAGCATCGTAGCATGCGCAATTGAGCCGGCGATATCCTGTTTATAAAAGCGTTGGTCAAATTGTACAGATGCTGTAAATTCAGCAACAAAAGGAATTAGAAGATGTGGTCATGTCGGCTCAATAAGATAAAAAGCGGTAGAACTGAAAAGAGTATAGCAAATTCAAACCCTATTGCCGCAGCGCAAGTTCATCAATCTTTTTTGGCGCAGTGAGGCGGCATGGGATATTCATATTTTTTCAGCCGGACCGGGCGCTGGCAGCATCTGCTGGAGCTGTTCACCGCGGGCAATATTCTGGCGCTGGTGCTGGCCTTGGCGCAGGCGCAGTCCTGGCAGCAGCTCAGCTTCGGCAGCCTGATGCAGCATGTGCTGTTCATTAACTGGGTGCTGCTGTCCTTTGCGGCCATTGCTGAATACTGCGAAGCGCGCCTGTCGCCTTTGGGGCTGAAGCTGAGCCTGATTTTGGGTTTCCTGCTGCTGCAGGCAATTGTGCTGTGCACCACTGTTGGCCTGAATCTGCTGATGCATTTCGGGCAAAATTTCAGCCTGAGCGGCTTAAGCGCCGGCGCCGCATTTGACCGCGCCGGCATGAATCTAAGCTATGGCCTGCTGCTGGGCGCGCTGTGTTTCCGCTATCTGTACCTGCGGGAGCAGTGGGGCCGCAAGCAGAACAGCGAGCTGAATGCGCGCATTCAGGCCATGCAGGCGCGGATTCATCCGCATTTTCTGTTCAACAGCCTGAACAGCGTCATCAGCCTGATCAGCATTGACCCGGACAAGGCCGAACAGATGCTGCTGAATTTGTCGCGCCTGTTCCGCGCCAGCTTTCAGGAGCTGAAGCTGGTCAGCCTGCAGGAAGAAATTGAGCTGAGCCAGCGCTATCTGGACATTGAGCAGCTGCGGCTGGGCGCGCGCCTGCAGGTGGAATGGAAGCTGCTGAACCCGGAACTGCATCCGCAGGTCAAAATTCCGTTGCTGACTTTACAGCCGCTGGTTGAAAATAGTATTTTTCATGGAGTTGAAAAAATCCTGACAAAGAGTACGATAAGCATATTGATTGAAATATTGCAAAATCAAGTCAATATCGTCATTACTAATCCCTATGCGCAGGATAAGATAGCTTTACGTCAAGGACATGGTATTGCAGTTGAAAATGTCAAGCAGCGGCTGGAGGCTTATTACGGCGCGTCTGCGGCTTTTCAGACATTTGCAGGAAAAGGGATGTTTACGACAGTAGTGCAGTATCGATACAAGTAAGAACAGCGCAGCTAGCCTATAAAAAAAATGATGCTAGCTGGCGGAGGAGGAGAAATGGACATCCTGATTTGTGATGATGAGCCTCTTGCATTAGAGCGGTTGTCACGTTTAGTCACGCAATTGGGGCATCATGTGTCAGGCAGGGCCACGCATGGCCAGCAGGCGATTGATCTGGCTCAGAGTCTTGAGCCTGATGTCGTGCTGCTGGATATTCAAATGCCGGAAATGGACGGTTTGGCCTGCGCCAGCGCGCTGCGCCAATTGGAACCGATGCCGGCAATTGTTTTTTGCACGGCCTATGATCAGCATGCATTGGATGCATTCAAGTCAAACGCAGAAGGATATCTGCTCAAGCCGGTCATGCAGCAGGAGCTGCAGCAGGTTTTGGATCACCTTATAAAATTAACCCAGGCTCAAATGAGCGGCATAAAACAAAAAGAACTTATGGAAGAACTCAACATCAGCCGCCATCAGATTGCGGCCAAAACCTACCGCGGCGTGGAACTGGTGCCGGTTGAAAATATCTACTATTTTCTGGCGGATCAGAAATATGTCACGGTGCGCCACAAAAACGGCAGCGTGCTGATCGATGAAACTTTAAAAGATCTGGAAACGGAGTTCGGAGATCAGTTTATCCGCATTCACCGCAATGCCCTAGTGGCGGTCAGCTATCTGGACGGGCTGGAAGTGGTCAGCTCGGGCCAGTATCAGGCGCGCTGCCGCGGGCTGGAAGAGCGCCTGGCGGTCAGCCGCCGGCATTTGCCCAGCCTGCGCGAGCGGATTCAGAAATTATAAAGCAGCGGCGCAGGGGAAATAACTGCGGCTGTCCGGCTTAAATTCGCTTGCATTTTAATATCAGCAGGATAAGTTTAGAATCATGTTTATTCTTACAGCTGCTTAAAACCTATGAAGACCCTGAAAATTGCAACCCGACAAAGCCCTCTTGCACTTTGGCAGGCGGAGCATATTAAAGCCCGCCTGGAAGCGCTGCATGCTGATTTAACGGTTGAGTTGGTCACTTTTGTGACGCAGGGCGATAAAATTCTGGATACGCCGCTGGCGAAAATCGGCGGCAAGGGCCTGTTTGTCAAAGAACTGGAAGCCGCCCTGCTGGACGGGCGCGCGGATTTAGCCGTGCATTCCATGAAAGATGTGCCGATGGCCCTGCCTGAAGGCTTGGCGCTGGCGGTGACCTGCGAGCGTGAAGACCCGCTGGATGCCTTTGTATCCAATACTTGCAGCCATTTTGATGAACTGCCGCAAGGGGCTAAAGTCGGCACTTCCAGCCTGCGCCGCAAATGCCAGATTTTAAAGCAGCGGCCGGATCTGCAGATTATTGACCTGCGCGGCAACGTCGGAACGCGCCTATCCAAGCTGGATGCAGGCAATTATGACGCAATTATCCTGGCCAGCGCCGGCTTAAAGCGCTTAGGGCTGGCGGAACGTATCCGCCATGCCATTCAGCCGGAGCTCAGCCTGCCGGCGGTCGGTCAAGGCGCTTTGGGGCTGGAATGCCGCGCCGGCGATCAGGCGGTGCTGAACTTGATTCTGCCGTTAATGCATGCCGGAACCGACAGCTGCGTCCGCGCAGAGCGCGCGTTCAATGCCTATCTGGAAGGCGGCTGCCAGGTGCCGATTGCCGGCTATGCAATACTGCAGGACGGCCGGATTCATTTGGAAGGCCGCGTCGGCAGCCCGGATGGCGCAATCCTGCTGCAAGCCGTACAAAGCGGCGCAGCTACAGATGCTGAGCAGCTGGGTGTGGCCTTGGCCAAAGACTTGCTGTCTCAGGGCGCCGGTGAAATTCTGCAAGCGCTGTATTAATGTCATGCTGTTTCTGAACACGCGTCCGGCAGACCGGGCGGGCAGTTTAACTCAGGCGCTGCAGGCGGCGCAGGTGGATGTGCTGGAACTGCCGCTGCTGGAATTGGCGCCTGCACCCTGGTCTGAAGCTTTGGCGCTGCTGTATGCTCAGCTGAGCGCTGTTCAGGTCATCGTTGCGGTCAGCCCGTCTGCGGCGCATTACGGCATGGCGGGGCTGCAGCGGGCTGGACTGCCTCTGCATGCCTTGGTGCATGTGCAGTGGATTGCTGTGGGTGAGGCGACGGCGCAGGCGCTGCAGCGCTATGGCGTGAACAGCCATGTGCCGGAGGTGGAAACCTCGGAAGGCATGCTGGATCTGCCTGTGCTGCATCAGCTGAGCGCTGCGGCTGGAGTGGCTTTTTGGCGCGGTGAGGGCGGGCGCCAGTTCATGATGGATTCGCTGCGCGCCAAGGGCATGCGGATTTTGAACTTTGTCCTGTATCAGCGCCGATGCCCTGCGCAGGCGCCCGAAATACTTGCAGCAAATCTTGCGCGGCTGCAGCGCGGGCGGCGCTACTGCATGCTCCTCAGCAGCGAAGCCAGCTGGCTGAATTGGCTGGCGCTGATTTCAGATCATCCAGAGCTATTGAATCATGCGCATATTCTGGTTCTGGGCGGGCGCCTGTCCGGGCTGCTGGAGCATTACAGGCAGGCTCATCACGCTGCGTTTTCCTATATTCAGTTGAATGATTTGCGGCTGGAATCCATTTTGAAGCAAATTGCGCTTGTGCAGGAAACTCGATGAAAAAACTGCTTATTCTTTTACTGATTTTAAGCGCGCTGTGGATCGTTAAAATCAGCTTTGACCTGTACCGGCTCAGCGCAGGGCAGGAGGCGCTGGGGCAGCAGCAGAAAGCGCTGGAACAGCGCAATGCCAGCCTGAATGATCAGCTGGCTGCATTGAACCGCCAGCTCAGCAGTCCCGCTGTTCCAGCAAATGCGCAGGATGCGCCCTTGGCGCAGCCTGCCGGCGCGCTGCAGCCGGCGGCGCTGATCGGGCAGCAGCTGGACTTGGTTGAATTCGCCCTGCGCCAGCAGCAGTATTCACTGGCGCTGGAAAAACTCAATCAGCTGAATCAGAATCTGGAGCTGTATGCGCTTGCGCCTGCACTGAAAGCCAGCCTGCATCAGGCGGTTGGCAAAGACCGCCAGATGGTGATGCAGTTTGTCAATGCCAATGCCGAGCAGCAGAACAAGCTGAGCGCAGTTTTAAATCAGCTGGATCAGGGCATTGCCCAGGAAATCAAAGCGCAGTATGCGCAGCCGGCGCCGCAGCCGGCGCGCTCATTTTGGCAGCGCTGGATTCAGGTTGAATCTGCGCAGCAGCCCAGCCCGCTGCTGATGCAGCGCTCCATTATTTTAAAAGAGGCGCAGCTGCGCCTGCTGCTTGCGCAGCAGCAGCTGCATAAAGGCCAGTATATTGCCTTTCAGCAGGAGTTAACCGAGGCGGTGCACATCCTTAAACCGCTGCCGGATGCAAAAACCCGGTATTTTATTCAGCGCCTGAACGCGCTGCAGAAAATCCCCGCCATTACAGCGCCTATTTTAAATACCAGGGCTTTAATTGGATAATTGCATATGAAACAGATTTTACGCGCATATTTGCTGATCAGTTTATTGGCGGCGGCATTATTCAGCATGCTGAGCTTCGGCTATGGCGCAGGCTATGTCTATTTATACTGGCGTGACTGGCAAATTCAAACCAATATCTGGTTTCTGCTTATTCTGCTGGCGCTGCTGAGTTTAACCGGCCAGCTGATTTGGCTGGCAGCCAAGCGCTATTTAAGCCGGGAACAGCGCAAGCGGGAAAATATATTCAGTTTCAGCAAGCTTCATCCTTATGAACAGCTGGCTGTGGTCTGGCTGCTGAATGCCGCGCAGGATCAGCGCCAGTTTATTCAGCAGGCCTTCAGCGGATCCGCTTTGCTCAAAGGGATTATGGATGCGCGCCTATACTGGATGCGCCAGCAGTATTCAGATGCGCTGGCGGCCTTAAATGAAGCCAGCCCCATGGCATTTGAGCTGGCTGAGCTGCAGCGGATTGCGGTCTATTTATCGCAGCAGGACGGAGAAAAGGCATTAACCCATTTGGAGTTTTTAAATCAGCATGAGCTTTCGCCCTGGCTGAACAATGTCAGCACCG
This sequence comes from Acinetobacter sp., assembly GCF_036659555.1. Classification (GTDB taxonomy): domain Bacteria; phylum Pseudomonadota; class Gammaproteobacteria; order Pseudomonadales; family Moraxellaceae; genus Acinetobacter. Next base: position 8,668 of record NZ_JAVXCI010000042.1, on the reverse strand, counting down.
CTTACGCGCAGCGCCTGACCGCATTATGGGGCCAGTTTGCGCTGCAGTTTCCGTGGATGTATTTGCGTTCGACAAAATACGGCCATCTTGATGAAGCAGCCAAGCAGGCGTGGCTGGAACAGCTGCTGGCGGATTTTGACCAGGCGGATCCGGATGGCCTGCAGCTGCTGCGCGAGCGCTATGAAGGCTTAAGCGGTCAGATTTTCAGCCGCAGCTTTAAGATCAAAGCGCTTTGGCTGAAAGTGCTGGCGCGCATGCCGGAAATGAGCCAGGCGCATGAAACGCTTGCGGTGCATCTGCTGGCGCAGCAGTTTAATCAGGAAGTGTTCTATTTATGGTTCCAGCAGCAGCTGCTGAAACAGAATCCTGATTATGCTGAAATTGAGCAGCATATCAATGCATGGGAAAGCCGCTATCCTGCTTTGCCGGTATTCAGCTTTGCCAAATGGCATGTATTTGAGGCGACAGGGCGGCGGGTTGAGGCGCAGGCGCTGCTGGAGCTGTATCCGGATGATGCGCTGATGAGCTATTTAAGAATTAAATCAACTTTGTCCGGCCAGGATCATTTGATCAAACAGTTAAATTTAATTTTTGAAAATAATGCAAATTTTGTAGAAATTAAAATATAGCGGAAAATTAAATGATTAAGCTGGCGGAATATCCGGTGATTCATGAACAGAAAGCCGCATGGGAAGATATGGATGTATTTAGCCATGTAAATAATGCGGCTTATTCGCGCTATATTGAAAGCGCATATTTGCTGTTTTGATGAATTAAATATTTTTCAGCGGGATATTTATACTGCAGCTGCATCCAGCCAATGCAAATGCCTGAGGCCGGAATATTATCCCGGCTAATTGAAAATAGGCGCAAGGGCAGGGAAGCTGCGCAATAGCGCAATCCGGATGCGCTGTATATTATGGCGTGAGCAGCAGCGGAATATTGCAGCGCCGGGTAAAGCGCTAATCATTTTCGCTGATAAAATAAATATGCAGAAAACCCTTATCCCGGAAAATGCCGGCTAAAATATTCAGGAAACTTAAAGGCGCGTTCAGCATGTTATTTAAAATGCCGGTTCAGCTGTTTTATTTTTAAAAACTGTTGAATTATTGTTTTTTGACTGCATTTATATATTGAATGTTTATATGAATATAAATATGATGAGCTTGTTTTAAAAAGCAAAATAATACAGAACCCATTTAAAGGATTTAATATCATGCCAGACATCAGTAATTTATCTGTTGAGGAGCTGAAGAAGCTGCAAGTTGAAGCTGAAGCATTAATTGCGTCTAAAAAAGATCAGGCAGTTGAAGACGCTTATCATCAAATTTTGGAAATTGCTGAAAATGTCGGCCTCAGCATTGAGCAGATTCTGGAATTCGGCGCAAGCAAGCGCAAGAAAGCGACACGCAAATCTGTAGAGCCGCGCTACCGCAGCAAGGCAAATCCGGACGATACGTGGACGGGCCGCGGCAAGCAGCCGCGCTGGCTGGTGGCTGAACTGGAAAAAGGCGCTAAACTGGAAAGCTTCTTAATCTGATTGCGCGTCATCAGGCTGTCACGAAGGCCGCCTAAGATGAAAAAACCAAGCGGCATCGCTTGGTTTTTTTATATCTTTGAATTGGCGGCGCAGAAAAAGTGTGCATAATGTGTTTATAAAAGAAAATAGCATGTCTGGGACGAATAATTGAAATACTGGTTGGGGCGGGATGAGCAATAAGCCAAAAAAAATCAGATGGTTGATCTTTGCTGTCATCACATTTTTTATTTTCGTCATGCTGCAGGTTCCGGCAGCCTGGCTGATTGCAAAATTTTATAAAAACAATCAGTCGCTGCACAATGTCAGCGGCAATATCTGGCGCGGCCAGGCCGACTGGAATAAAGGCCAGCTGCGCGGCTCGCTCAGCTGGAAAATCCGCCCGCTGGATCTGCTGCTGCTGCGCTTAGGCGCAGATGTGGAAATTCACAGCGGCAATACCCAGCTGGCCGGCGCGCTGGGCTATGGTTTGGGCAAAACCGTCATCATCAAGTCCCTGAATGGCCAAGTGGCGCCGGAAACTTTAAAAACGCTTGCAGACTGGCAATGGCCAAGCAATGCCATTCAGCTGAAAGATGCTGCGTTCAAATATGAAAAGGCCAAAGGCTTCAGTCAGGCGGCCGGGCAGCTGCAGTGGGCCGGCGGCGAGCTGCTGTACAGTTTTGCGCAGCGCCAGGAACGCATGAATGTGCCTTCACTGACGGGCAGCCTGCGCGATGACGGCGGCAAGCTGCTGTTTGATGTGCGCGATGCCCGTGAACAGAAAATGCTGAATTTGCAGCTGGATGCAGAATTGATGATGGATGTGCAATTAACCCAGCGCCTGCTGCTGAATATTCCGTCCTATGATGGCAAAGCCGGTCTGGACACTTATGTCATCAGTTCGCGTCAGCCTTTGCTGAAAGGCGGCTTTTAATGAACGGCTGGATGGACAAGCTCAAGCAGCATAACTGGAAAAATACAGACCGGCTGGCGCCGGCGGCGCTGGCTGTACTGATTATCTGCCTGTGCTGGAAACTGGCCGCCATGCTGTGGCTGATGCTGGCGCCGCCTCAGGCCATGCAGCCGCAGCGGGCGGAATTAGGCTCGCAGCAGGCGCAAGTGCCGAATATCAGCTCATTTTCGCTGTTTCAGGAAGCCGGGCGCGCATCCGGCGCGGACGAGCAGCTGAATATGACCCTGCAGGGGGTGATGGTCGGCTATCCGAGCCAGTATTCTTCGGCGGTGATTAAAGTCAATGAAACCGCAGAGCGCTACCGGGTAGGTGATGTGATTGAAGGCTCTTCCTATGCTTTGTCTGAGGTGCATTGGGACCGGGCAATTTTGCGCAGCCAAAGCGGCGCCGTGCGCGAACTGGCATTTAAAGGCATTGAAAATGGCCTTGATCAGCCGATCGCGCCGGGCAGCCCGAATGTCCAGCCGGACAGCAGCAGCCAGCAAGGCGGCCAAACTCAGAACGCCATCGGGCAGGCGGTGCAGCGCATTCAGGAAAACCGCGAGCAGTATCTGCAGGAAATGGGCGTCAGCCCTTCTGCCGGCGGCGGTTTTGAGATCACTGCGCGCACGCCGGCCGGACTGCGCAATAAGCTGGGCCTGCAGCCGGGAGACCGCATCATGTCCTTGAACGGCCAGGCTGTGGGCCAGGGCCAGACAGAGGCGCAATTATTAGAACAGGCTCGCCGGGAGGGTCAGGTGAAGCTGGAAATAAAACGCGGTGATCAAGTGATGACCGTACAGCAGGATTTTAAGTGATGTGTCATCACCTCAGCAGGTTAGGAAGCATAAGAGTTCATGGCTTTATTCAATAATAATCGTCCAATATTAGCCGCATATGCCTTAGCGCCTTTGGTTGCGATGGTCAGCACTGCAAGCTATGCGCAGACCTGGAAAATCAATCTGCGCGATGCGGATCTCACCGCATTCATTAATGAAGTGGCTGATATTACAGGCAAGAATTTTGCGGTCGATCCGCGTGTCCGCGGCAATGTCACGGTCATTTCCAATAAGCCGCTGAATAAAAATGAAGTCTACGACCTGTTTTTGGGCGTGCTGAATGTCAATGGCGTGGTCGCGATTCCGTCCGGCAACACCATTAAGCTGGTGCCGGACAGCAATGTGAAAAGCTCCGGCATTCCCTATGATGCGCGGCGCAGCGCCAGCGGCGATCAGATTGTGACCCGGGTCATTTGGCTGGAAAACACCAACGCCAATGACCTGATTCCGGCATTGCGCCCATTGATGCCGCAGTTTGCGCATTTGTCGGCGGTCGGCGGCACCAATGCCTTAATTGTGTCCGACCGCGCCAGCAATATTTATCAGCTGGAAACCATCATCCGCAATCTGGACGGCACGGGCCAGAACGATATTGAGGCGGTGACGCTGCAGTCCAGCCAGGCGGAAGAAATGATCGGCCTGCTGGACTCTATGACTTCGACCGGGGTGGCCAAAGATCTGAAAGGATCGCGTGTCCGGATTATTGCGGATAACCGCACCAACCGCATCATCATTAAGGGCGATACGCAAACCCGCAAGCGCATCCGCCAGACCATTGAAATGCTGGATGTGCCGCCGGCAGACCGCCTCGGCGGCCTGAAAGTTTTCCGCTTAAAATACGCCAGCTCGAAGAACTTGGCGGAAATCCTGCAGGGCTTGGTGACCGGGCAGGCGGTTTCCTCATCTTCCAGTTCAGGCTCGAACAGCTCTGCATCCGGTTCGGGCAGCGCCGGCAGCATGCTGAACAGTTCAGGCTCCAGCGCTTCGCAGAACAGCTCGTCTTCCGGCATCAGCCTGAATTCAGGCTCCGGCAGCGCCAGTCAAAATGCCATCAGCAGCTTCAGCGCCAATGGCGTCAGCATTATTGCGGATACCACCCAGAATGCGCTGCTGGTGAAAGCCGATCCGCAGCTGATGCGCGAAATTGAATCCGCCATTCAGCAGCTGGATACGCGCCGCGAGCAGGTGCTGATTGAGGCCGCGATTATTGAAGTTGAAGGCAGCGATGTCGATCAGCTGGGCGTGCAGTGGGCGCTGGGCGATCTGAACAGCGGCGTCGGCCTGATCAACTTTGATAAGGTCGGCTCCAGCCTGAAAAGCATTGCAGCCGGCTATGCCACCGGCGGCGCTGCCGGCGCAGGCAGCGTGCTTGGCGCAGGCACATCGCTGATTCTGGGCGACTACAAAGAAGGCGCAAACGGTTCGCGCAGGCTGTATGGCGCAATGATTCAGGCGCTGAAGGAAAATACCAAATCCAACCTGCTGTCTACGCCGTCCATCCTCACCATGGATAATGAAGAGGCCTATATTGTCGTTGGCGAAAACGTGCCTTTTGTCACCGGTTCTGTGTCAACAACGGCGTCGGGCCAAGCCAACCCCTATACCACCATTGAGCGCAAGGACGTCGGCGTCACGCTGAAAGTGGTGCCGCATATCGGCGAAGGCGGTTCGGTGCGCCTGGAAGTCGAGCAGGAAGTTTCCAATGTGACCGCCAGCAAAGGGCAGGCGCAGGACTTGGTCACCAGCAAGCGCGCGATCAAAACCTCCATTCTGGCGGAGCATGGGCAGATCATTGTTTTGGGCGGCTTGATTTCCGATGATACGTCTTATGTGCGCCAGGCCGTGCCGGGCCTGGGCGCAATTCCCGGCTTGGGGCGCCTGTTCCGCGCTGACGGCAAATCCAATAAAAAGCGCAACCTGCTGATCTTTATTCATCCGACCATTGTCGGCGATGCCAAAGATGTGCGCAAAATGTCGCAGCAGCGCTACAGCCAGCTGTACAGCCTGCAGCTGGCGCTGGATCAGGACGGCAATTTCGCCAAGCTGCCGGAAAACGTCGAAGATATGTATCAGCCGCGCGTGCCGGTGTCTAAAGTGCCAAACAATGCCGCAGGCAAGTCCGCCTATCAGGCGGTGCCTTCCGGCGGCGCGGCAGTGCCTGCCGCCGCGGCAACCCCTGTGGCGATTGAGCCGCCGCTGCAGCGCCAGCCTGCCGCTGCGCCGAAGGGCGCGCGATCAGTTCAGGCGCCTTGAAGCCGGCGCGTGGCGCTGGAACAGGCGGTTGAAGAATCCGCACGGCAGCATGTATGATGAAGGCAAAACCGGATAGAGAATTGAATTTCATGACGTGGAAAATACAGGCCATCACCGGCGACTTAACGGGGCAGGAAATCAGTATTGAGCGCGATATGCTGGTTGGGCGCCATCAGTCTGCGGATATTGTGCTGCAGCAGGCTGAAATTTCACGCAAGCACGCGGCTTTCCTGCTGAAAGAGCAGGCGCTGTGGGTGCAGGACTTAAACTCTTCCAATGGCACCTTTGTGAATGATGCGCGCCTGGAAAATGCTGAAGCCTTGCTGAAAGGCGGTGATACCGTCCAGTTTGCGGGCCTGAAATTTGCGGTGCTGCAGCCGGCGGAAACCGCATCTGCGGAAGCGCAGCCGGAAGCGGCGGCCCAGAAAATGAATGATCAGGGCATGCCTGAATTGGCTGAGCGCGATGCGGGCATTCAGCTCTCGCGCGACGGCATGCCGCAGAATATTGCTGTGCCGAAGCCGGCACCGATTCCTGAAGGCGCGGATTTGAGCGCTGTGCAGCCTGAGCCGGCTCCTGCAGCTGCGGAGCAGCCTGCGGCGCGCGCTGAGCAGGAAGCCGAGCAGCGGAAGAATGCTTCTGTGGGCCTGATGACCGTGGCGGCAATTATAATTTTGGCTATTCTGGCCTGGCTATTCCTGAAATAAACCGGATTTGGATTGCGTTCAGGGCATGCAATCGCATGCCCTGCGCGTTTTAGGCGGATGGAAATGAAAAAAGAGGGTGCGATGTTTGATTTGAATTTGGCCGGGCGGGCGCTGATTTTATTTGACCTGGACGGAACGCTGGTGGATTCAGCCGCGGATTTGCACCGCGCCATGAATATGAGCCTGAACGCGCTGCAGCTGCCGCCGGTTGCGGAGCCGCAGGTGCGGGCCTGGATCGGCAAGGGCACAGCGGTTTTCTGCCAGAGCGTTCTGCAGCATCTTGCCGGCAGCGTTGACGCGGCCCAGCACCGGCAGCTGCTGGACACATTCTTGAAAATCTACAATGCCGACCCCTGCGTGGAAACCCGGCTGTATGCCGGCATTCAGGCATTTTTGGACTGGGGCCTGGCGCAGGGCAAGACCATGATCTGCGTGACCAATAAGCCGGAACAGCCGGCGCGCCGGATTGTGGAGGCGCTGGGTGTGGCGCATTATTTTGCGGATGTGATTGGCGGCGACCGTTTTGAGGAGCGCAAGCCGCATCCGCGCCAGCTGCTGCACTGCGCGGAATATTACCGGGCCGAAAAAGCGCAGGTGCTGATGGTCGGCGACTCATCCAATGATGTGGAGGCCGCCCGCCGCGCCGGTATTGATTGTATTGCGGTCAGCTATGGCTATAATCATGGTGAAAATATTCGGGATTGCCAGCCGCAGCTTGTGGTGGATGATCTTCGGGAATTGCTTGCCCAATAAAGCGCGATGAAGGAACAAACATGAGCAGCAGAATGGTTTTTCGATGGCGAAACTCGGTCCAGCACTCCAGCATTACTGAATAACGCCAATACAGACAGAGAAAAACCGCATGACCACGCAGATTCAATTCAACAGCTTAAAAGCCCAGGGCTACAACTTAATTCCTGTTTACCGCCAGCGCCTGGCGGATACCGAAACTCCGCTTTCAGTTTTTGCCCGCTTAAAAGCGCACAAGCAGGCGTATTTATTTGAGTCGGTGGAAGGCGGTGAAAATTGGGCGCGCTACTCAATCATTGGCTTAGGCGAATCTACTGTTTTCTCCTGCAACGCGGGTGAGCTGACCATCCAGCATGCCGATGGGACTTTAGAGAAGCAGAGCTGTACAGATCCGTTCCAATTCATCCGGGATTTTCAGTCGCAGTATAAAGTGCCTGCCCAAGCTGACCTGCCTGCTTTGCCGAGCTTTACCGGCGGCCTGGTCGGCTACTTCGGCTATGACGCCGTGCGCTATATTGAGCCGCGCCTGAATAATGCGCCGGAAGCTGATCCAGTTGGCCTGCCGGATATCTGGATGATGCTGTCGAAAACCGTCATTGTATTTGACAACTTGAAAGATACCCTGTTCCTGATTGTGCATGCCGATGTCAATGATGCGGACGCCTACAGCAAGGCGCAGGCGCAGCTGGATGAGCTGGAAAATATGCTGGCCGCGCCGGTGAGCCTGCAGGCGCGCAAGCATGCTGCGCCGCATTTCGAATCATTGACCGGCCATGACAAATTCATCGCGTCGATCGCTAAGGTCAAAGAATACATCCGCGCCGGCGATGTCATGCAGGTGGTGCCGGGCCACCGCATGGTGTCTGATTTTGACGGCGACCCGCTGCAGGTCTACCGCGCGCTGCGCCACCTCAATCCATCGCCGTACCTGTTTCTGGTGCAGGGGGAAACGCTGGAAAACGGCAAGCCGTTCCATATTGTCGGCTCTTCGCCGGAAATTCTGTCGCGCCTGGAAAACGGCATTGCCACCGTGCGCCCACTGGCCGGCACGCGCCCGCGCGGCAAAACCAAGGAAGAGGATCTGGCGCTGGAAAAAGACCTGCTGTCTGATGAAAAGGAAATTGCAGAGCATTTAATGCTGATAGACCTGGGGCGCAATGATGTCGGGCGCGTGTCGAAAATCGGCAAAGTGCAAGTGACGGATCAAATGGTGATCGAGCGCTATTCGCATGTGATGCATATTGTCTCCAATGTGCAGGCGGAAGTGCGCGATGATGTCGATGCCTTGGATGTGTTTAAGGCGACATTTCCGGCAGGCACGCTTTCCGGCGCGCCGAAAATCCGCGCCATGGAAATTATTGACGAAGTTGAGCCGGTCAAGCGCGGCATTTTCGGCGGCGCGGTCGGCTATTTAGGCTGGCACGGCGAAATGGATATGTCGATTGCCATCCGCACCTGCGTTATCCGTGAAAACAAGGTCTATGTGCAGGCCGGCGCAGGGGTGGTTTATGACTCAAATCCTGAATCTGAATGGAATGAAACCCAAATAAAAGCCCGCGCAGTGATCAAAGCGGTTGAATTATCATCAAATGGATTGATTTTATGAGTTTTTGATGTTTTTTTTGAAAAAAACACTTGCAAGGATTCA
>NZ_JAVXCI010000041.1:0-25069 GCF_036659555.1 Acinetobacter sp. | reverse complement strand
AAAGTCGATTAGAAATAAATTCCGAATAAAAGACATTGATGAACTGTTCAAAAAACACTGTGATAATTTATTCAGGATTTAGCTATATCACCAAACAATGCGCAATATATAAAGATAAGATTTTACCTTTCCTCATTATTCAATACATTTAAAAGCAACAAAATCAAAATGAATAACTAAAAAACAGATTCAAATGCACTTGGTTTTAATCAAATAATATCCATACTTTTCCTCGTTGAAATCTAAAAAATTTTATTCATAACAGATAAATTTCATCATCCAGCTAAACTATCAAGCATTTCAATAGAATACTTTTACATAAAAAAGCCGGCGCATAAGCGCCGGCCTTCCCATACATTCACCAACGAAACCGTTAGTTCTGCATCACACTATATTAAATCGCATCAAGTACCGCATTGAAAGTCGCGCTTGGACGCATTACAGCGCTTACTTTCGCTGTATCTACAGCATAGTAACCGCCGATATCCGCTGCTTTACCCTGAACTGCAGCAAGCTCAGCAACAATTTTGTCTTCGTTTTCAGCAAGAGCTTTCGCAAGCGGAGCAAACTTCGCTTTAAGCTCAGCATCTTCATACTGCGCAGTAAGCGCTTCAGCCCAGAACTTCGCAAGGTAGAAGTGGCTGCCGCGGTTATCCAGCTCGCCAGTGCGGCGCGATGGAGACTTGTCGTTGTCGAGCAGTTTGCCAGTCGCCTGGTCAAGCGTCGTTGCCAGCAGCTTAGCGCGGGCATTGCCTTCCTTAATGCCAAGCTCTTCCAGAGAAACTGCAAGCGCAAGGAACTCGCCTAAAGAGTCCCAGCGCAAGTGGTTTTCTTCTACCAGCTGCTGTACGTGTTTCGGCGCTGAACCGCCTGCGCCTGTTTCGTACATGCCGCCGCCAGCCATCAACGGAACGATCGACAGCATTTTAGCCGAAGTGCCAAGCTCCATAATTGGGAACAAGTCAGTTAAGTAATCACGCAGGATGTTGCCTGTTACAGAAATCGTGTCTAAGCCGCGGGCAACACGCTCAAGCGTATAGCGCATTGCGCGGACTTGCGACATGACCTGGATATCAAGACCGGCAGTGTCATAATCTTTCAGGTATTTTTCAACTTTCTTGATCAATTCATTTTCGTGCGGACGGTACGGGTCAAGCCAGAAAATGGCCGGCATGCCTGAGTTGCGCGCGCGGTTTACCGCAAGCTTCACCCAGTCGCGGATTGGCGCATCTTTCACTTGGCACATGCGCCAGATGTCGCCTTCCTCAACATTCTGAGTCATCAGCACTTCGCCTGTTTCCAGGTCAGTGATGTTGGCAATACCTGCTGCAGGCACTTCAAAAGTCTTGTCGTGAGAGCCGTATTCTTCAGCCTTTTGCGCCATCAGGCCAACGTTTGGCACTGTACCCATCGTACGCGGGTCGAAGTTGCCATTCCACTTACAGAAATTGATCATTTCCTGATAGATGCGCGCAAAAGTCGACTCAGGCATAACAGCTTTACAGTCGTAAGGTTTACCGTCAGCGCCCCACATCTTGCCGCCGCCGCGGATCATCGCCGGCATAGAAGCATCGACAATCACGTCATTCGGTGAATGGAAGTTGGTGATGCCTTTCGCTGAATCAACCATAGCCAGCGCAGGACGGTGCTCTTGGCACGCGTGCAGGTCGCGGATGATTTCATCGCGCTGCGATTCAGGCAAAGTTTCGATTTTTTCGTACAGATTCGACATGCCGTTATTGACATTAATGCCCAGTTCATCAAACAGCTTGCCGTGCTTCTCGAAAGCTTCTTTGTAGTAAATTTTCACACAGTGGCCGAACACAATCGGGTGTGAAACTTTCATCATTGTCGCTTTTACATGCAGCGAGAACAGGATGCCCGCGTCGCGGCAATCATCAAGCTCTTTCTCGTAGAAGTCGCAAAGCGCTTTCTTGCTCATAAACATCGAGTCGATGATTTCGCCGTCCAGCAGTGCAACCTTCGGCTTCAGCACAATGGTTTCGCCGCTCTTCGTGATGAGCTCCATCTTCACATTGCGCGCGCGGTCAAGCGTCATTGACTTTTCACCGTGGTAGAAGTCGCCGGCGTCCATGTGTGAAACATGAGTCTGTGACCACTGCTTCCACTCGTTCATAGAGTGCGGGTGCTTTTTCGCATAGTTCTTCACCGCAGCAGGCGCGCGGCGGTCAGAGTTGCCTTCGCGCAATACCGGGTTTACAGCTGAACCCAGGCATTTTCCATAGCGCGCCTTGAGTTCCTTTTCTTCTTCAGTCGCCGGGTTTTCCGGATAGTTAGGAATTGCATAGCCCTTCGACTGAAGCTCTTTAATGCACGACATCAGCTGGCCAACAGATGCGCTGATATTCGGCAGCTTGATGATATTCGTGTCTGGGTTTTGAGTGAGACGGCCCAGCTCTGCGAGGTTGTTCGGCACTTTCTGCTCTTCGCTTAAGCACTCCGTGAATTCTGCAAGCACACGCGCTGCTACAGAAATGTCAGTTTTAACAATCTCGACACCAGCCGGCTTAGTAAAGGTCTCAATGATCGGCAGCAGTGAGTAAGTCGCGAGCAGCGGCGCCTCGTCGGTCAGTGTGTAAATGATTGTTGACTTTCCACCAGCCATATGTAGCCCCTTGTGTTGAATTGAGTTTTTTAGGGGGCGAGATCAAGGCTCAGCCCCTGCGAACCGGTTTGCTTTTAAATAAAACTTGAGAGTATCAGTCCTCATAGCATCTCAGTCAACGCAATATCTTGTGATAACGTCATTTCGCTGAGAAATGGTACACAGTTGCGCTGCCTGCCTGCGCAATTTCCGCGCAAAGCGCATATTTGATGCAGAAACAGCCGCTTCCAGAGCGCATGCGCGGCACCTCAGGGCGCTGGCAATGATGCCCAAATGCAGTACAGCTTTAAGCCATTGCTGAAATGCGCGGTGCTGATACGGAAAAAACCTGAGCCTTAGCGCGCTGAAGTTCGGACTTGCACCGCCCCTTCAACGCTTTAGACTCAGGTTTTATTTAATTCCGGCTACGGCGCAGCGGTAAGCCGAAGCTGATGAAGCGCTGCGCCGCCTGAATTAAGCATGTTGTGAATTTTCTTCCGCCATTTTGCGGTCAACATCTTCCGGATTAGCCAAGGCATGATTCAGTTTTTTGACATCCAGCTGGCCAACCCATTTCGCTACAACAATAGTCGCCAGAGAATTGCCGACAAGGTTGGTCAATGCACGCGCTTCAGACATGAAGCGGTCAATGCCCAGAATCAGCGCCAAGCCCGCCACAGGAATGTGGCCCACAGCGGATAAAGTCGCCGCCATGACAATAAAGCCTGAACCCGTTACGCCGGCCGCGCCCTTAGATGAAATCAGCAGAACCACCAGCAGGGTGATTTGATGCTCTACATCCAGCGGCGTATTGGTGGCCTGCGCAATGAAAATCGCCGCCATGGTTAAGTAAATTGACGTGCCGTCAAGGTTGAATGAATAGCCTGTAGGAATCACCAAACCAACCACTGATTTTTCACAGCCGGCAATTTCCAGCTTTTTCAGCATGCGCGGCAGCACCGATTCTGAAGATGAAGTGCCCAGCACAATCAGCAGCTCTTCGCGGATCATGCGGATCATTTTCAGAATGCTGAAGCCGCAGACGCGCGCGATGCTGCCCAGCACGATAAAGATGAACAGCAGGCAGGTCAGGTAGAAGCAGATAATCAGCTGCGCCAATTGCGCCAGGCTGCCAATGCCGTATTTGCCAATGGTAAATGCCATTGCGCCGAACGCGCCGATTGGCGCAAGCTTCATCACCATGTTCACAATATTGAAGAATACATGCGAAATCTGGTCAATGAATTTCAGCACCGGCTTGCCGGAATCGCCCAATTTATGCAGCGCAAAACCGAACATGATGGCAAACAGCAGCACCTGCAGGATTTCACCTTCAGCAAAGGCGCCGACTACGGTGTTGGGAATAATATTCAGCAGGAAGTCAATGGTTGACTGTGATTGACCGGACTCTACATATTTAGAAATGCCCGAGGTGTCTAAAGACGCCGGGTCAATGTTCATGCCCACGCCCGGTTTGGCAATATTAATGACCGCCAGGCCGATAATCAGGGCAAGCGTTGAAACAATTTCAAAGTACAGCAGCGCCACACCGCCGGTTTTCCCCACAGACTTCATGCTTTCCATGCCGGCGATGCCGCTGACCACGGTACAGAAAATCACCGGAGCAATGATCATTTTAATCAGGCGGATAAACGCATCGCCTAAGGGCTTGAGCTGTTCGCCTAAGCCGGGAACATGCTGCGAAACGCCATTCACGATCTGCGTGCCGCTTGGCGAGTAATGCCCCACCAGAACACCCGCGATAATTGCGACAATCACCTGAAAATACAGTGATTTATAAATTGGTTTTTTAGCCATGAGAATTCTTCACGATCTGCTTCTGACTTCAGAAGCTTTCATTTTTTGCCTATTTTTCAAAAATAAACAGCCCAAACTCATTTGCTGCCGGCAAAAGAGCACCACAGCATTGAGACGGCTCAATACCCAGAAAATTCAAGATAGTGTGAATGTGATTTTTTGAAAAAATCACGCCATGCCAAAATCGCATTTGGCGGATGGTCAGGAGATGAGGAACACACAAAAATTACGGTTAAATTTTACCTAATTTTTGCTGTTTTGTTTGGCCTCAAATGTTAAATTTGCTTAATTAATAAACTAGCATTATTAGACTATAGTCTAAAAGCAAGCCAATTTACTGCAGAAAACTGGCTGAAAAATACCAATTACCGCAGTAGACTATAAAGCCTGACTGCATATTCCAAAAGCCGGCCTAATGAATACAAAACGTAATATCTATAAAGACTTTGAACACCCTTTTGCGCAGTTTGTCCGCATTGTCGGCAAAGGCAAAAATGGCGCGCGCTCCTTGACTTATGATGAAGCCTATCAGGCCTTCAGCATGATTTTAAAGAATGAAGTGCTGGACGTTCAGCTGGGCGCATTCCTGATGCTGCTGCGGGTGAAGGAAGAATCTGCAGATGAACTGGCCGGCTTTGTGCAGGCAGCCCGCGACCAGCTGCAGTTCAAGCCGCTGCAGGTCGATTTGGACTGGTCATCTTATGCCGGCAAGCGCAAGCATTATCCGTGGTTCCTGCTGGCGGCCCTGACGCTGGCAAAGCATGGCTATAACGTAGTGATGCACGGCGCTTCCGGACATACCGTTAACCGCCTGTACACAGAGCAGGTTTTGGAATATTTGGGCTACCCCATCTGCGCAAATGACAGTGAAGTTGAAGCGCAGCTGGCGCAGCGCAATTTCGCCTACCTGCCGCTGCATGCCATTTCGCCGATTCTGGACGAGCTGATTGCACTGCGCAATGTCATGGGCCTGCGCTCGCCTATTCACACTTTGGCGCGCCTGATTAATCCATTTAATGCCAAAGCAACCCTGCAGGCCATTTTCCACCCGGCCTACCGCAGCTCGCATCAGCAGGCAGCCTTTAAGCTGGGCTATCAAAACAGCGCAGTCATTAAAGGCGAAGGCGGCGAATTTGAACGCAATCCGGATGCAAAAACCCTGATCTGCGGCATTAAGGACGGCGTGATGTATGAGCATGAACTGCCTAAGCTGACCGGCGGCCGCAGCCCTGCCGAAGAAGAACTGGACTTGGCGGTATTTAAAGCGGTTTGGGAAGGCCGGCAAAGCCATGAATACGGTGAAAGCGCCACAGTGGAAACCATGGGCATTGCGCTGTACGCCATGGGCGCCTGCAGCAGCTATGAAGCAGCCATGGAGAAAGCGCAAGCGCTTTGGGCCACGCGCAGCGCCGTTTAAGCGCCATGCAGCATCAATTTACAGTCTAGGCTGAGTTCCGCTGGGCATGGCGGAACTAAACTGCTAATTTAAAATGCATGGCAATATTCTAAAAAATAAAAAAATTAAGGAATAGCAATGGATAAGATGCCCAATACGCAGCAAGGCAGCAAAGAATTTTTAGCGCGGTCTGCGCTATATGACGCCGTCAGCTTTAAAAATGCCTTTACGCAAACTGTTATGCTGTTTATTCAGCACCATTTGGATGAAATTGATGCTGAATACTGGACCATGCATTTCGGCTCGCCCAAACCCAGCGCAGAGCAGATTATTGACAAGCTGGAACTGGATGAGCATGCGCTTTTCAGCGCGGAAGGCTTGAGCGAAGAAGATATTGCCTATCATGAAAACCACTTAGACTTCATGCTGCCTGCAGGGGCCAGCCAGTATGTGCTGTGCGTCAGCTTTAAAAATGGCCAGGTGTATGGAATCAGCATGGAAAGCTGAACAGCCGGCGTGATGCCAGTACTGTCCCGCATTTTTACCTGCTGCAGAGCAGTGCATGATATTTAAAATATAGTTAATATTTATTAAAAACAATTGTATATATTGTGATTTTAGTAAGAATCAGCTGATTTATGTTTTCTTAAGTTTTAACGCTTGCACTGCCTCATTTTTACTTTAAAAGTTTAAACGCCTTTGCGCAGGCAAGGCCTTCCTTTGGAAAGACCCAAAGGAGCAAAAGTCTTTTGTTGCCCATACACGGCTTCCTGAGCCAGTTTTAAGCATTGCTTTAAAATGCAGCGCAAGGGATGGGCAACGTGCGGCATCCATGCCGCAGCGCGTATCCGAAGTTTGTTTTACTCAACTATGGAACAGCAATGAGCGTGATGCCAGCTGCTGAATCAAGCCAGCTTCCTGTTTGATCTAAAGCTTAAACAAAGCGGATCGGCTTAAACTCAGGCTCAGTTTTGTGATGGTCATCTTCACAGACTTCGCCTTCTTCCTTGCTGCCGCGGTCAATATAGCCGCTGCGCTCATTTTCCGGCAAATTCTTCATTTCCCATGCATACACCGCCTGCATGCAGATTTGGCGCTGCTCTTGGGTTAAGGCAATGCCGTTTGGCCATTTGCCAATTTCAACTGCGGTTTTCAGGCGTTCCACAATTTCAGGATTAAGTACGGCAAGCATTTGTTCAATATTCATGAGTTAATCCTGTTTGAATGAGTCAAAATCTTGGTTCCAGCCGAGCTTGGTGCGGCACGCCATATAAAAGTCATAGCCCGGCGGATGAAGTAAATTCAGCTTAAAGGGATGCTTGCGGATATGCAGGCTGTCCCCGACGCCCAGTGAAACACTGTGCTGGCCGTCTGCGCTGACCATTGGAAGCACGCGGTTTTCACGGATTAAAATCTTAATTTCGCTGTGGCCGCCGACGACAATCGGCCGGGACGACAAAGTATGCGGATGCATCGGCACCAGCGCAATCGCGTCCATGCCCGGATGCACAATCGGCCCGCCGCCGGACAAGGCATAGGCAGTAGAGCCGGTTGGCGTAGACACAATCAGGCCATCGCTGTGCTGGCGGTAGACATACTGCCCGTCAATATTCAGCTCAAAATCAATCATATGCACCGATTTTCCGGAATGCAGCACCACGTCATTCAGCGCAACCGCATCGTAAATGGTTTCGCCTTTGGAGCGGATTTCAATTTCCAGCAGAAAGCGCCGGTCCAGCTGAAACTCGCCTTTCAGCACCTGATCCAGCTTGAAAATCACTTCTGTCGGCTTAATATCGGTTAAAAAGCCCAAACGGCCGCGGTTCACGCCAATGACCGGAATATTGAACTTAACCAAAGCGCGGGCAGCGTGCAGCAGCGAGCCGTCGCCGCCAACCACAATCACCAAATCGACAACCTCGCCCAGCAGGGCTTTGCTGACTGTTTGCGTATTTGAATAAGGCACCAGTTCAGCCGTTTCTGTATCAAAAACAGGATGCAGTCCCAGACTTAATAAATGATCGTGAATCAGGCATAAAGTTTCAACCACCGACGATTTATCAGGACGCCCGATTAATCCGATGTTTCGAAATGCCTTGTGTGAAATTTGCACCTGCGCCATTGCTCCGCTACGCTTCACGCTTATCATAGCATTAACGCTTTTGATTTAAAAAAACTTTGAATTGCTAATTTATCTGACTGATAAATTCATCTTTTGCATACATATACAGTTTAATTATTGCAAATTGCGTAAAAGCTTCGCATGATTAGCGAAATTTCTCAGGATCTTATCAGCATTTATGAAGTCTGAACGCGGCATAGGTACTATTGCATTCATTTTTTGTGTTCTGGTGATTGGCGCATTCGTCGCTTTCAGTGTCTATCTGATCAAGATTGACAACATTGTCAGAGCCAAATTTGAAGGACAGCGCTGGGATATTCCCGCGAAGGTATTCGCGCGCCCGCTGGAAATCTATACCAATGCGCCTGTCAGCCAGGATGATTTGCGTGAAGAGCTGAAAATGCTGGGCTATGCGGGCGCCGAGAGCTATGCCAAAACCGGCAGTTTCGTGGTTTCCGGCAATGAAATGTACGTGCATACCCGCGGCTTTGACTTTGGCGACCGTGTTGAGCCTGAACAGGTTTTAAAAATTTCCTTCGGCAAAGACCAAGTGACCGATGTCAGCGCGACCAAGCCTTCATCCAGCGGGATTGCGCGCCTGGAGCCTTTGCTGATTGGCGGGATTTATCCGCAGCATAACGAAGACCGCGTGCTGATTAAGCTGAATAAAGTGCCGAAGCCGCTGATTGAAGCTTTAATTGCGACAGAAGACCGCAATTTCTATCATCATCATGGCGTATCAATCCGCGGCACCGCGCGTGCGATCGTCAGCAACGTCACTGGCGGCAAGCGCCAGGGCGGCTCGACTTTAACCCAGCAGCTGGTCAAAAACTTCTATCTGTCTCCTGAGAAAACCCTGAAGCGCAAAGTCAATGAAGCGCTGATGGCCCTGCTGATTGAACTGCACTACGATAAAGATGAAATTCTTGAAGCCTACCTGAATGAAGTGAATCTGGGCCAAAACGGCAATTATTCAATTAACGGCTATGGCCTGGCCTCGCAGTTCTATTTCGGCCTGCCGCTGCGCGAGCTGAATATTTCACAGCAGGCTTTCCTGGTTGGCCTGGTTCAAGGCCCGACGCTGTACAATCCTTGGCGCAACCCTGAAGCGGCCACAAAGCGCCGCAATATTGTGCTGAACAACATGCTGGTCATGGGTTATTTAACCCAGAAGCAGTATGAAACCGAAACTGCGCGCCCATTGAATGTCATTTCCAAGCCGACGCTTGGCCCTGCCCGCTTCCCGGACTTTCTGGATATTGTGCGCCGCCAATTGCGCACAGAATATCAGGAAGGCGATTTAACCAATCAGGGACTGCGCATTTTCACCACTTTAGACCCGATTGCGCAGACCCGCATTCAGAACAGCTTTAAAGATACGGTCGCGCGCTTAAGCAGCGCCAATCCGAAACGCTTGAAGGAGTTGCAGGGCGCGGTGCTGATTACCCATCCGGAAAATGGCGAATTGGTTGCAGCCGTCGGCTCGACTCAGGACTTCACCGGCTTTAACCGCGCTGTCGATGCAAAACGCCAGGTCGGCTCCCTGCTCAAGCCGGTAATTTATTTAAGCGCGATTGAATCCGGCCGCTACAACTGGGCCAGCCAGATTCAGGACAGCAGCATCAGCGTGCAAAGCGAAGGCAAGGCCTGGACACCGAAAAACTACAGCGGCGGCGAGCACGGCGTTGTGCCTATGGTGCAGGCGCTGTCCAATTCCTACAACTTGTCTGCAGTGCGCTTAGGCCAGGAATTCGGCATCGCGACGTTCATCAACCATTTGAAGAAATTTGGCGTCACTTCCAGCATTCCGAACTATCCTTCCATTTACCTCGGCGCAGTGGATATGTCGCCAATGGAAGTGATGAGCATTTACGGCAACTTTGCAACCGGCGGCTTCAAATATCCGGTTAAATCCATCCGCACGGTGGTCGACAGCAGCGGACGCACGCTGGACCGCTACAGCCTGTCGGTGCAGCCGACGATTGATCCGGCGGCGGCTTATGTGCTGAATTACGGCCTGCAGCAGGTGATGGCTTCCGGCACCGGCCGTTCGGCCTACAGAACGCTCCCGACTTCACTGGAGCTGGCCGGAAAGTCTGGCACCACCAATGACACCCGCGACTCATGGTTTGCCGGCTATTCAGGCAACTATGCGGCCGTGGTTTGGCTGGGGCTGGATGACAATAAAATTACCGGCCTGACCGGCTCTTCCGGCGCGCTGCCGGTATGGACGAATGTCATGAAGCAGCTGCGTCAAAAACCGGTGAATTTGCGCCAGCCGAATGAGGTGCAATGGCATTGGCTGGACCGCAACAGCGGCGACCTGTCCGCTTCCGGCTGCGAAGGCGCGATTTATATTCCGCTGCTGCGCAATTCAATTCCGAAGCGCGCAACGGCATGCGGCCAGCCGCAATATGAAGTGCAGCCTGATGCAAATGCTGTTGAAGCATCTGCAGCGCAGAGTGACAGCATAGAAAACTACATTCGCGAAAGTGAAAGCGGCCAGGAAGCGGATTCATCCGAGCAGCCCCGCGTCATTTCCAGCGGCAGCTACAATAACTGAGGTTAACGCCACTGATGCTTAAAAAGATCCTGATCAGTGCCGCCGTGCTGGGCATTGCGGGCTGCCAAAGCCTGCCGTCCATCAGCCGCGATGCGCAGAAGCAGCCGGCGCCGAAAGAACAGAAACAGCCGATCCGGGAGCCTTCCGGCGTGGTCATTCATCCGGATGACCGTCCGGAAATTCAGCGCCAGCGCATTGTGATTCCTGAACAGCAGGAACGCGTGCAGAAGTTTGAGGACGGGCGCAGCCTGCCCGCCTTTAAAAAACTGATGCAGCAGACCCAGACCGCATACGCCAAAGGCCAGCTGAATGCAGCTGAAGACGCCGCCACGCAGGCGCAGCGCCTTGCCCCGCAATCTGCAGAAACCTTCCTGTATTTAGCGATGATTGCGAACCGCAAGAATCAGCCGGCCAATGCCGAAGCGCTGGCGCAGCGCGGCCTGAGCTACGCGCAGAGCAATGCCATGAAAAAACAGCTCTGGAATGTCATTCTGAAAGCCGGCCAAAAGCAGAATAAGGCCTCCAGCATTCAAAAAGCCCAGCAGGCGCTTAAAGGGCTTTAAGCTTCGAGACCAAGTTTCACGCTGATCTCTGCTGATCATGCCTTACAGGAAACGCATGCCTGCAATGCCGTAAGCATGATGCTGCTGCGCTTCAATCAATAATTCCTGCCTCATGCCGCCCAGCGCAAATACCGGAATCTGCAGCTGCAGGGCGATCAGTTCAAACTGCTCCCAGCCCAGCGGCGATGCCTCCGGATGCGTTGCCGTTGCAAGTACGGGGCTGAGCAGAATTGCGTCGCAGCCGATAGACTGTGCATGCAGGGCTGACGCCAAGTCATGGCAGGCGGCGATATAGCGCCTGCCGGTTTTCAGCTCGCCTTTTTTCAGCTGCAGCAGCTGCGGCTGCTTCAAATGAATGGCGCCGATGCCTTGCTGCTGAATGCTGTTCAGCTGCTTCCACAGCTCAATGTTGACAATCAGCCGGGATAGCTGATCAATCCCGCAGCCTGCCAGCGCCATGGCATGCTGCTGATCGGCCTCTACCCGCCAATACAGCAGCTGCTGCCCGCTCAGCTGCTGCAGCGCAGCCAAATCATCTGAAATTTTAATCTGATGCGGCCAGTACAGGCGCTTCAGCATGGCCGTGTTGGCTTTGGGAAAGTTCAAATCCAGCAGCTGATCGCGGCTGTACCAGGTCCACGGCTGCTGGATTTCATTCAGCAGCTGGTCCGGCACGGCGGCGTGAAATAAATGCAGATTTACAATCACATCGTCATATTCATGGCGGATGAAATCGAATGCATGCCAGTCATGCAGGCCAATGCCGACCTCTTCAAAAACTTCCCGCCGGCAGGCCTCCAGAGGCGTTTCCCCGGCTTCGACTTTGCCGCCGGGAAATTCATGCTTATTGCCCTGATGCTGCTGCGCGGCGCGCCAGCCGGCCAGCACTTTGTTTTGATGCAGCAGAATGGCGATTGCGACATGAAGATTAGGTTTAGACATTAGGCAGCATCCATTTTTCTTAAATATTACTGAGTGTAAACAGCTTTGAGTTTTTTATAAAATCTTAGCATTTAGCATTGACAGTCTCATTCGATAATGATTATCATTTAATCCGTTCACTACACACCACGGAGCCCTAGGCATGAACGCACCATTTAGCTTATTTACACGCAGCACCGAATCTCATCATGCATTGCCAATGCTGCATTCCAACAACTTGTTCGCATTAGGCCGTGAAATCCGCATTATGCATGCAGGAGAAGAATACCGTTTACGTTTAACGCGCAACAATCGGCTGATTCTCACAAAATAACGACAACAGCGGGATAATAATAAACGTGGGAACAAGCAGTATGAATCAGCGCATACTGCTTTTTTATTGCAGATTTTTGCAATCGCTTAGAAAACTTCACCTCATTCAGATCACTGCACAAATCACTGCAGCTTAGGCAAAGAAATCTGCACGCATAGGCCGCCCAGCGCAGACTTGGAAAACTCAATCCTGCCCTGGTGCAACTCAATAATCTTCCTGCAGATGGACAGCCCCAAGCCTGTGCCCTGCGTTTGGGTGCCCAGCGCGCGGTAAAAGCGCTCGCCTAAGCGGGCCAGCACTTCATCGGTCAGTTCCGAGCCATTGTCCTCGATGCGCCACAGCGCATCCTGCTCCGTTTGGCCGGCATAAATGCGCAGCTTGCCGTGGTCCTGCGCATAGCGGATGGCATTGTCAATTAAATTGCGCAGGCAGGTGAACACCAGTTCAGAATTGGCAAAAACCGGACTTGGACTGACATCCAGCGCAGCCTCAATATTTTTCCGCTGCATAAAAGGCGCCAAAGCCTGCAGCGCTTCGTGCGTCACATCCGTCAAATCAACCGCTGTTTTAGGCAGGTCTGCCGGATTGGATGGGTCCAGCCGCGCCAGCAGCAGCAGGTTTTCCAGCACCTGCGTGCCGCGGCTGACATCCTGCTGAATCTGCATCAGCTCTGCCGGCAGCTGCGGGTGTTCCTGATATTTGCGCTTCAGCACCTGCACGCGCATTTGTATGGCGGACAGCGGCGAGCGCAGTTCATGCGATGCATCTGCAGTAAAGCGCTGTTCCGCCAGCAGCGCCTGCTTGACCCGCTCCAGCATATAATTCAGCTGCTGCACCATAGGCTGCAGTTCAGCCAGCTGCGGCTCAGGCGAAATAATCGGCTCCAGATCATCTGCGCTTTTTTCCGCAATCTGATGCGACAGCGCATGAATGGATTTAAACTGGCGCTTGACTGAGAAATGCACCATCAGCCACTGCAGGCACCACAGCACAGCCAAAACAGCCATATAGCCAGCCGCCGTAGAAAGGATTTCTTCAAAGCGCACATCGACAGGCTGCACCGCATACAGGGTCATGCCTGACTCATGCTGCACATACACGCGCCACAGCACCTTCTTATGCCACAGCAGCGAATAGCCCGGCTGCGCATGATGGCTGGCCAAATACTGAAATACGGCTTTTTCCGCATCTTCGGACTGGGTTAAGGTCTGCCCTGCATAAATCAGGCGGTAATGAATATCAAACTGGTCACTGAGCTCATCAATCTGCTTGCCGGATGACTGGCTAATGTCCGCAAGCAGCAGCATGTCGGAGATTTCATCCATGATCTCATCCTGCAGATGCATGGTCTGATACACGGAAATGCCCAGCAGCAGCAGCAGCGAAATTAAGCCGGCCGCAATCGAGCTGAACACCGAGGTTTTGACCAGCTTGCGCTGCAGGGAAACCGCGCTCTGCGCCTGCATGCCTTAATCCTGCGGCCGGTTCATGCGGTAACCTAGGCCGCGTATGGTTTTAATGTACTGGCTGCCGATTTTTTTACGCAGCTGATAGATGAATACTTCTATCGCGTTGCTTTCAATTTCATCGCCCCAGGCATACAGCGACTCTTCCAGCTGCTCGCGGGTAATGACATGCTCTGGCTTCTGCATCAGCTTATACAGAATCTGAAACTCTTTTGCGGTCAGCGCCAGCGCAGCGCCATCCTGAATCACAATTTTAGCCTGCGTGTCCAAGGTTAAATTGGCAAACTGAATCTGCAGGCTGTTGACGCTGTGCTTCTGGCGCATCTGGCTGCGCACGCGCGCGGACAGCTCTTCCAGGCTGAACGGCTTCACCAGATAATCATTGGCGCCTAAATCCAGCCCTTCAACGCGGTCTTGCACGCTGTCGCGCGCAGTCAGGAAAATCACCGGCGTATTCAGCTGCTTTTTGCGCAGCGCCTGCAGAATTTCATCGCCTGTGGCTTTGGGCAGGCCGCGGTCCAGAAGCACGCAGTCATACTGGTGCTGCTCCATAGCTGCGATGGCATAATCGCCGCGCTCCACCCAGTCTATGCTGTAGCCGTCCATCTCCAGCCAGGTTTTGATGCTCTGCGCCTGAGATGCGTCATCTTCCGCCAGTAAAATCCTCATAATCCCTCCGCTTGCGCTGCGCATTCCGCTTGATCTGAATGAAAACTAAAAATATTTGAATCAGCTGTTTCCGCTTATCTTAGCAGGGCGCGGCGCCATGCCGCGTGGAAATTCCGCAGCTGCAGCGCAATGCAAAAACCACATGCGCCGGCATGTGGTTTTCCTGCTGAATCAGCGGAGCGGATTCAATCCATGTGCTAAATTAAAATTTAAGCGCATCAACATCAATGCTGACATGCTTAGCCGGCTTGTAGTCAATATCCACTTCACCGCTTAAAGTCACAGGCGTTTTCGCTGAAACCTTTTTGCCATGCCACAGCTTGTCGTCAATTTCGACCGTCATGCTGCCGGTGCTGTCGCGGAATTCATATTTTTCATCGCCCAGCGCTTTCACCACATGGCCTTTCAATTCAACTTTGCTGTCATCCTTAAGCGTTAAAGCCTGCTTGACCGTAACCGCCTGCGCAAAGGCCATATGGTTGACCGCCTGATGCTCCGCATGTGCGGGCGCAGCCGGCGCTTGAGCCGCAGGACTCGCCATGGATGCTGCTGATACCGCCGCAAAACCGGCTGCCAAAATTGCTTTTGCTAATACATTCATCTTTCTCGCCTCTGGGTCGTTGCTTTATTGCGTTGAAGTGATTAAAGCAAATGCAAATGAGCGGAATCTTAAGAAAGCTGTTTGCTACATTAACGCAAAGGCAGGGCTAGTTCAAAGGCACCACGCGCAGCACTTCTTCCAGTGTCGTCATGCCGGCCACCACTTTGCGTGCGCCGGCAATCCGCAGCGGTTCAATGCCTTCCTTGCGCGCCTGCTTGCGCAGCTGCGCCAAATCCGCATTTGCGCCAATCATCTGCTTGGTTTCCAGACTCAGCGGCATGAACTCATAAATGCCGACACGGCCTTTATAGCCAGTGTGGCGGCATTCTTCGCAGCCTACCGCCTTAAAGACAAAACTCGGCGTCGCGACCGTATAGTCAAAAGTTAAATGCTTCCACTCCTGCTCATTGACAAAGGTTTCCTGCTTGCAGTGCGGGCACAGCTTGCGCACCAGACGCTGCGCCAATACGCCCAGAATGGTGGCCGCGGTTAAAAACGGCTGCACGCCCAAATCATGCAGCCGGGTTAAGCTGGAGGGCGCGTCATTGGTATGCAAAGTTGACAACACCAAATGGCCAGTTAAGGCGGCTTGAATCGCCATATTGGCAGTATCATGATCGCGGATCTCACCGACCATAATAATGTCCGGGTCTTGGCGCATCAGCGCGCGCACGCCGTCGGCGAAGCCTAATTCAATGCCGGAATTCACCTGCATCTGGTTAAAGCTCGGTTCCAGCATTTCAATCGGGTCTTCAATGGTGCAGACATTGACCTGTTCTGTCGCCAGCTGCTTTAAGGATGAATACAGCGTGGTGGTTTTGCCCGAACCGGTCGGCCCGGTCACCAGAATGATGCCGTGGCTGTGGCTGGTCAGCTGATTCCACGAGTCCTGCAGGCGCCCTTCAAAGCCCAGCTGCTGAAAGCTGCGCACCAGAACATCGGGGTCAAAAATACGCATCACCAGCTTTTCGCCGAATGCAGTCGGCAAGGTGGACAGGCGCAGTTCGGTTTCCTGCCCTTTCGGCGTGCGGGTTTTCAAGCGCCCGTCCTGCGGCTTGCGCTTTTCCGCCACGTTCATGCGCCCTAAAATCTTAATCCGCGAAATCACCGCGGTCAGGGTATTGGCCGGCATGTTGTAGATGGTGTGCAGCACGCCGTCAATCCGGAAACGCACCTTGCCGCTGTCTTTGCGCGGCTCTAAATGAATATCGCTGGCGCTCTGCTCAAAAGCGAACTGCAGCACCCAGTCCACCAGCTTGACAATATGCTGGTCATTGGCATCCGGATTTTGCGAATCGCCCAGCTGCAGCAGCGCTTCCACGCCTTTATTTTCACGGTCATAGGCGGAAGACTTTTGCGATGAGCTGACCGCGCGGCTGACCTGATAGTATTCCACCAGATAGCGCTGCAGCTGCTCCGGATTCAGCAGCACCCGCTGAATTTTCCGCGGCGACAGCGTGCGCTCCAGATTGGCCTCCCATTCCGACTTGAACGGCTGGTCTGTGGCAATCAGCACCTGATCATTTTGAATTTCGACCGCAAGGATTTTATTGCGCATGGCAAATTCCTGCGACATGACATTGGTCAGCGCCTGCACATCCGCCTTCAGCGGGTCAATAATATAAAACGGCAGCTGGCTTTTTTCCGACAGCCACTGGCACAGGCGGTTCAGCGTTAAAGCCGTTTGCGGATGGCTCTGGTCGGGCAAGTTAAAATTCGCAATCCACTGCAATGGATGCCATTTCAGCTGCTCACGCTGGCGGTGCGTGGTCTGGATCAGCATTTTATCCCGCTCAGTAATGCGCCCGTCTTTCTGCAGCTGCTCTAAGCACCATGAAGTGTCAATTTCAAAATTAAATTTCATTATTGTATGTCCCCAAACATTGCCACACTATAGCAAAATTCAGCAGCCTGATTCCGCCTTTTTGCCGGAGGCGCCCGAACCGGAAAAAACTGCAAGCTTAAAAAGATTATTTGCAATTACAGCAGCTTAATTACAGAAAACCGCTATAGCTTTTGCGCTGCATAAAAGATTGACCCCGGCTTGATTTATCACCTATATTGCGGATGAGGCTTAATTTTTTAAACCCGTATTTTAGAGATGATCCTGTGAATTCAGCTGAGCTTGCCTTCCTGCATAATGCGCCCTTTCACGATTTAATTATAATCTTGATGGCTGCGCTCGGCTGCGGTTTATTGATTGGGCTGGAACGCGAGCGCAGCAAGCAGCGGGAAAACCAGCACAGCTTTGCAGGCCTGCGCTCTTTTACCGTATGCGCATTGCTGGGCGCGGTCTGCTTTTTATTCGGCGCGGCAATTGGCATAGCCGGGGCAGCTATTGTCGGCGGCATTGTGATTTTTTCCGTCAGAAATCAGCCGGATGATCCGGGCATTACCACAGAACTGGCGTTTATAATGACTTATTTCATAGGCGCCATGTGCCTGTGGAACCCGCCTTTAGCTGCCGGCTTAGCGGTACTGCTAACTATTCTGCTCATGGCGAAGCATTCCATGCACAGCTTTGCCGGCAAATGGATTACCGAAGCGGAATTTAAGGACGGCATTTTTCTGCTGGCCTTGATTTTAATTGCCCTGCCCTTAACGCCGAATGCGCCGCTGTGGGGTTCGGCGCTGAATCCCTATATCATCTTAAAACTGCTCGCATTGATTTTAGCGGTGCAGGCCTTGGCGCATTTCGTCAAGCGCCTGCTGTCCTCAAAAAATGCCCTGATTTTATCTGCTGTCGCTTCAGGCTTTGTTTCCAGTACGGCGACTATCGCCAGCCTGGGCATGGAAGTCCGCGCCGGACGCGCCGACGCCAGAATCAATGCAGGCGCAGCACTGATGTCCTGCGTCGCCACATTGCTGCAGCTGCTGATTATTGTGGCCGGGGTCAGCGTGCTGTGGCTCAAAACCATTATTGCCCCAGCCCTAACCGCCGCTTTGATTTTAGCCGGCTGCGCCTATTGGCTGCTGAAAGACGCCGCCCCTGCTGAACAGAGCCTGCAGGCGGACTCCCGCATGTTCAGCCTGAAGGAAGCCGCCATTATTGCCGGAACATTAACCTTAATTCAGGCCGGGGTTTACGGCCTGAACCTTTGGCTAGGCGATGCCGGCCTGATTGCGGGCACGCTGCTGGCCTCACTGTTTGAAATTCACGCCGCCATGGCAACCGTGGTCATGCAGGGCGCGCCGGCAGAAAACGGCGTGTTCTATGCGTTTATTTTAGGCCTGGCGGCGCATGCCGTTGCCAAGTCAGTGAATGCCGCTCTGACCGGCGGCTGGAAGTTTGCCCTGACCTTTGCGCCCATTCAAATTTTCCATATGGCAGTTCTTATTGCCCTGCTGTGGTGGACGGTTAAATTCTAGCAAGGCTGCGGTTTTCAAGCAGAACTAACAGATAGCGTATTTTTGTTTAAAAATACTTAAGCTGTTATTTTTATTTACATTTTTTAATTTTTTTTGCCAGCTTAAAATAATGCTTTTAACTTACTATTTTGGTCTTTATTCAAACCATATTAATAAATTTAAATTATTTCAAGGAATTAAAATGCAGTATAAAAGCTTGAGCTTAGCAGTAATCACGGCGCTCACTTTGGCAGGCTGCGGCGGCGGTTCGTCAGGCGACATATTTACCGATGGCGGAAATGCGAGCGGACTGCAGCAATTGGCTGACATCCGTGTCTATCATGACGTTCAAAATAATAAGATTTCACAATCCACAAGCATTATGACTATTACGAAAGACGGCAAAGCCTATGATGATTCCAGCAGCACCGTGCTTTCTTTTATTGTCACTAAAAATGGCTTATATGATGAATCAAGCGTCAAAGACACTTATGGCAAACTTATTGGCGCCGCTTCGGTCAGCAAAAACCAACTTACACTCTCCCCCTACTCAAGCATCGGTTCTAAAGGCTTAGCATTTACAACTAATTACAGCATATTGAATATTGGCGGACAGGGCATGGCTGAAAAAATTGCGCCATTTCCTTACTGGGTTGCTGTGAATAAATTAGGCAGTAAATATCAATATTCGCAGCATTATTTGGATTTCCTGCTCTATCTGAATAAAATGAAATTTCCTGCAAATACCCAATGCATGCAGTCTATTGAGGAAACATCAAGTGAAGACCGCTTATTCATTAAGGATGTAACTGAAAATAATCCAGCTGAGCAAGCCTTCTTGAAAAAACAATGGGAAGATTACAGCACCAGAAACAGCCCGAATATTTCAAAAATCATCTACAAAGACAGCATTGCCTATTCACTGTTTGATCCTTTTGATAACACTACCCAAACCGTTGTGCAGTACAAAGATTACACCTATTACTCTGCCGTGCATAAAAAAGCCGGCATTGAATACAGCCTTGAGCAGGAGCTGAAAAAAATCGCAGCCAATCCGGATTTTGACAAAGTCAGCGCCAATCTTCGCGATCAGTACCGCAGCCTGCTGCAAAAGTCCTGCACCAGCTTCACGCCTGCAGCCAAAGCTGCGCTGCAGCAGCATATCAATGCATTCAATAAAACCCTGAACTAATCAGCCGGATGCCTCACAGGGGTTGTTAAATAGCCGCCAGCCCCTGTATTTCAACACGCTCAGCAAATACTTTAAATTTCACATTCACCGCTGCAAACAGCATGCCGTAAACCCGGTCTTCATCCTCCTGATAGGCGGGGCGCGGATCCAAAGCCAAAACCTGCTCCAGTTCATTGATGAATTGCGCTGTGATCCTGTTTTGCTGCAGCAGCGCCTGCTTTTGCTGTTCAGCCTCTGCCAGCCACAGCACCTGCTTGCGCGCCGGCTCAGCCTGCGCATAGGCGCTTTGCGCCTCATGAATTGCATCTGAATACTGAATATAAGGCTTAATATCGATAATCGGCGTGCCATGCAGCAGGTCGCTGCCGGTCACATAAACCCGCACCGATTTTCCGTTTTTTTCGACTTTTTTCAGCTGCACCACAGACAAGCCGACCGGCGCCGGCCGGTACATGCTGCGGGTGGCAAACACCCCGATTTTTTTATTGCCGCCCAGGCGCGGCGGACGCACTTGCGGCCGGAATACGCCGCTGTCCTGCTGATTTTTATTGTCATGGAACTGCCACAGCAGCCAAAGATGGCTGAATGCCTCAATGCCTTCAAAGGCCAGCAGGTCATTATACGGCGCGGCCATTTCAATATAGGATTCAACCTGAACCAAATTGGGCTGGCGCGGAATTCCAAACTTTTCTGTATAAGGAGAATGCATATAGCCAATAATCGGAAAATTTAACCCAGTCATAATCAATTTTTCTGATAAGTTCAATTAAATATATTCAGTTTATCGAGAATGATTTTAGATTAGAATAGCAAGCTGTTCTAATTTGATAATTTATTGAGACCTTTAATGGCTGCTTTTAACGTCGAAAAGATTACTCACGTCCACCACTGGAATGATACTTTATTCTCTTTTAAAACGACTCGTGACACTGCTTTGCGTTTTAAAAACGGTCAGTTTGTAATGATCGGCCTTGAAGTCAATGGCAAGCCGTTAATGCGCGCATATTCAATTGCAAGCGCCAACTACGAAGAAGAGTTAGAATTTTTCTCAATTAAAGTGCCTGATGGTCCACTGACTTCGATTTTACAGAAAGTAAAAGTCGGCGATGACATTTTGGTTTCTAAAAAGCCGACAGGTACATTGGTACTGGATGACTTGAACCCAGGTAAAAATCTGTACCTGTTGTCTTCTGGTACTGGTCTTGCACCGTTCCTTTCGACTATTCGCGATCCTGAAACTTACGAGCGTTTTGAAAAGATTATCGTAGTTCACGGTACCCGTTTCATTTCAGAACTGGCTTATCAAGATTTGATCCTGAATGAAGTTCCAAATCATGAATTCTTCTCTGAACTCGGCGCGAAAGAAAAATTGGTATATTACCCAACCGTAACCCGTGAAGAATATCCAAATCAAGGTCGTGTAACCACTGCGATTGAAACCGGTGAACTGTTTGAAAAAATCGGTCTGCCACGTTTCAACCCGGAAACTGACCGTGCCATGTTATGCGGTAGCCCTGCATTCCTAGATGACGTTGCTGCGCTTCTTGACCAACACGGTCTGAAAGAATCTCCAAAAATGGGCGTTCTAGGTGACTACGTGATTGAACGTGCATTCGTAGAAAAATAAGATTTTCTAAAATAAAAAACCGGACTTTTAAGTCCGGTTTTTTATTGGAATAATCACTAAATAATTAACGATCACGACCTTCCTGATTTGCAGAACCTGAACAGCCTGCGCCACCTGCAATGATGAAACCCGTTTGCGCTTTACATGAACCAATCATACGGCCATGAGAGTCAAATGTAGTCACTGACGATGCGCAGCCCGTCAATATAACAGTCGCTACGAGTGCAATAAGTGCTGATAATTTCATGATCTTCCCCTTTATTATTTACGGTTTTAAATTAATCTGATTTTGGCTTGGTGGCGTTGGTAATAGGCCTGTAGCAGCATTTGGCGTATTATAATTCACACCCAAGGCATCGCCTGAACCACTACAATGTGCACTTGCGGTCGAAAGTAGGCCACGCGTCGCCATACATGAACCGATGATTTTTCCTGTTGCATCATAAGTCACGACTTTGGAACTACAAGCGGCTAGCCCCGATATTGCCAATATTGAAAAAATTTTAATTAAATTCACATTAACCCTCGCACGATGCAAAAAACTAAATTATTAAAATTTATGTATATTTTCTGAATTTCGCCAGAGATTCTAATTTAATTTGTTTATTTGTAAAGCTTTATTTTTCAAATATTATAAAAATGGAAATAAATAAAAAGCTGCCCTGCAGGACAGCTTTAAATATAAAAATTAGCTGGATTTATGTTTAAGTGATCTTTCTTCCAGAGACTGCTTAATCACTTGATAACCTGATGTGATGCCGAGTGTAGCGATAATTACAGCCACAATAATATCCGGCCAAAGACTGCCTGTACCAAATACGCCTACGGCTGCCAAAATGACCGCAAAGTTGCCAATTGCATCATTGCGACTACAGAGCCAGACCGACCGCATATTGGAATCACCTTCACGAAAAGCATAAAGAATTGCTGCTGTAAATACATTTGCCACTAGGGCCAGCACACCAATCAGGCCCATTGTCAGTGCTTCAGGTGGAATACCTTGCAGATAGGCGTAAATCACTTTGCCAATAACCACCAGACCAAACAATGCCATGGTCATTCCCTTCACCAAAGCGACTGTTGCCCGCCAATACAGACTCGCACCGAGTACAGCCAAAGAAATTCCGTAATTGACCGCATCTCCAAAGAAATCTAGCGCGTCTGCCCACAAGGCCGATGAATGTGCATATGCACCACCGATCAGCTCCACTACAAATAAAGTCAAGTTCACCAGCAAGGCAATCCATAGCGCTGTTCTAAATTTGCTGTTGGGCTTGATGGGTGCCGGTTCAGGACTACAACTACAAGCCATATCATTCCCCCGATGATTTTTTATCTAAAATACGATAAATTGATTAGAAACTATGGACTAACTCCAAGGTCAAGCATGAGGGTGATATGTCAGTTTATTTGATTTCAGAAATGGCCAAAAAAACTGGTCTAAGCACCGATACCCTACGTTTTTATGAGAAAAAAGGCTTTATCCAGCCGAATTTTCGAGCAAGTAATCAGTATCGTTATTATGGTGAAGACGCATTAAAAAGACTGCTTTTTATCAAGCGTTGCCGTGCCTTGGACATGTCGTTAAAAGAGATTGAAACCCTGATTCAACTTGAACAAAATCCGGAACAGGACTGCTGTGCCGTCAACCAGCTGATTGATCAGCATCTTTCGGATATTTCAAATAAAATTAAAGAATTACAGATATTTGAACGGCAACTGATCACACTGAGAGAAAGTTGCAATACCCCGACCACGATTGATCATTGCCAGATTTTAAAAACGCTTGAAAACCCTGAAAATGATTGAATGTTGAAGACATTTTATTGAGAGCTCCCTACTTAAAATAAAACCTTGTTTTACCTCCAAATCGCGTATTTCCGAGTGATTTACTAGGTTGAATCCAAATTCCAGATGATTAGAATAAAGCCGTACTTTTTATATGTCTTTCGATTTGATCATGAGTATTACCACTATTACCGAACTTCTCTCACCAGCTGGCTCACTCAAAAATATGCGCTACGCTTTTGCTTATGGTGCAGATGCAGTCTATGCCGGCCAGCCGCGCTATAGCCTGCGGGTTCGTAATAATGAATTTGACCATGACAATTTAGCGATTGGCATCAAAGAAGCGCACGAACTAGGCAAAAAATTCTATATGGTGGTCAATATCCAGCCACATAACTCCAAGCTGAAAAATTTTATTCGTGACTTAGAACCTGTGGTCGCGATGCAGCCAGATGCCCTGATCATGTCCGATCCAGGTCTGATCATGCTGGTGCGTGAACATTTTCCAGAGATAGATATTCACCTGTCGGTTCAGGCCAACGCCGTGAACTGGGCAACCGTGAAATTCTGGAAAAACATGGGGCTGACCCGTGTCATTCTGTCACGTGAACTATCCATTGAAGAAATTGCAGAAATCAAACAGCAAGTGCCTGATATGGAGATTGAAGTATTCGTACATGGCGCATTGTGTATGGCCTACTCTGGCCGTTGCATGCTGTCCGGTTATATGAATAAACGTGATGCCAATCAGGGTGCCTGCACCAATGCCTGCCGCTGGGAATATAAAGTTCTGGATGCCAAGGAAGATGAAACCGGTGATGTCATTCCAGTAAAAAATCTGGATTCAGGCTGCTGCTCTAAAGATGCTGATGAACAGCACATGCAAGAACAACATCAGTTTGATGAGCCTGTGCTATTGCAGCGGAATGATGAAGATATGTTTGCTGCTGAAGAAGATGAACATGGCACTTATTTCATGAATTCTAAAGATCTGCGTGCAGTCCAGCATGTAGAACGCCTAACCAAAGTAGGTGTACATTCACTGAAAATTGAAGGCCGGACCAAGTCTTATTTCTATTGCGCCCGTACTGCTCAAATTTACCGTAAAGCGATTGATGATGCGTTGGCGGGTAGACCTTTTGATCCATCACTGATGACACAATTGGAAGGCTTAGCGAATCGTGGTTATACCGAAGGTTTCCTACGCCGCCATGTGCATAGTGAATATCAGAATTATGAACATGGTTCTTCCAGTTTTGATCATCAAATTTTCTGTGGCGAAGTGCTGGAGCGTAATGGAGATTACATCAAGATCGATGTGAAAAACCGTTTTATCGTCGGTGACTCACTCGAACTGATGACGACTAAAGGCAATATCACTTTCACTTTAACCGAAATGAAAGACAAAAAAGGTAATCTGATCGAAGATGCCAAAGGTTCAGGTCACATCGTCGAGATTCCGGTTCCGGCAGATGTTGATATGCAATATGCCCTGCTGATTCGTAATCTGCCAAGCTCGACTGCGGATATTTCGGCATCTTCACTGGCTTATCAGGCGAGTTAAGTATGGCACTGTTGATTACCGACAAATGCATCAATTGCGATATGTGTTTACCGGAATGCCCGAATGACGCGATTTATGAGGGTGCGAAAGTTTATGAAATTGATGTGAACCGTTGTACGGAATGCGTCGGTTTTTACGAGCATCAGACCTGTGTGGATGTCTGTCCGATTGAATGCATTATTCCACATCCCGCGCATCGTGAAACACAGGAGCAATTACTGGAAAAATTTAAGGGTTTGAACTTATTTAAATCTTAAAAATGAAGCGATGGAATAAACATTGCTTTATATAAAAACAACCTTGGGGAAAGTATAAAAATAAGGGTTGAAAACAAAAACTGTGCAGAGGAAAGGAACAGCTGAAAGTGCGTGGGGACACTTTTGGCTGATCCAATAATAAATATAAAAAAAGGAACTCGGGTGTTAGCGTCCTGAGTTCCTATAAAGCGATAATAATGTATTTATAAGATATAGCACCTCGGTTTTGGGGAAC
>NZ_JAVXCI010000040.1:1201-25729 GCF_036659555.1 Acinetobacter sp. | reverse complement strand
AGCTAAAAACAATTTATCGCTTTATGATGAGTCAATTCGTGAAAAAAAACCCGCAGACCGCATTGGTTCATGCACCAAGACAAGCGCCTCAGTACATTCCAACCGTCCAGCCTCCCCTGTATCGCGCATCGACAATTATTTTTAAAGATACCGATGCACTATTTAACCGCCATTGGACCGATGACTATGACTACAGCTATGGCACCCATGGCACCCCGACAACGTTCACCCTAGGCGACAATATCGCGCAGATTGAAGGCGGCGCATACTGCCTGCTGGCGCCAAGCGGCTTATCAGCCATTAACCTGGTGAACTCTTGTTTTTTAAGCTGCGGCGATGAAGTCTGGGTCGCTGACAATATTTACGGCCCGAATATGGAGCATCTGCGCAATCTGCAAGCGCGCTATGGCATAGATGTTAAAGTTTACAATCCAGTAGATGCAGGAACTTTTCAGCCCACAGCAAAAGCCAAATTAATCTGGCTGGAAGCCGCCGGTTCAGTGACTTTAGAATTTCCGGATTTAGTCAATCTGGTTAAAAAAGCCAAGAGCAGAAATATGCTGACCGCTTTGGACAACACCTGGGGCGCAGGCCTGGCTTTTAATGCCTTTGATTTTGGCGCGGAGCATTTAAGCGTCGACATGACGGTTCATGCATTGACGAAGTACCCCAGCGGCGGCGGCGATATTCTGATGGGTTCGGCAGTAACCCGCGATAAAAGCCTGCATCAGCAGCTGTTCCGCATGCATGCCATTCAAGGTATCTCCATTTCCGGCGATGACGCAGCCCAAGTCCAGCGCAGCTTAGCCTCCATGCAGCTGCGCTATGAGCATCAATCGCGCAGCGCTTTAAGCTTAATGCGCTGGCTGAAGCAGCAGCCTGAATTTGCTCAGGTGCTGCATCCAGCCGATCCGGAATCTGCAGGCCATGGCCACTGGAAAGAAATTTGCCAAGACGGGCACAGCGCAGGCTTAGTCAGCGTGATCTTCAAGCCTGAATACGCCATGCAGGATATCCGCGCTTTCTGCGACGCCCTGTCTTTATTTAAGCTCGGCTTCAGCTGGGGCGGGCCGGTCAGCCTCGTCATGCTGTATGACTTGAAAAGCATGCGCGCGCTGCAGCATACACATTTACAACAAGGCTTGCTGGTGCGCTTCTGCATAGGGCTGGAACATCCGCAGGATTTAATCCAAGATATAGAACATGCGTTAAAACAACTGAAAAGACCGCAAATCGAATAACTTAAAATAAAACCGGGAATAGGGCTGGCTATGGGCACACCGATCAGCATTGCGAAGAAAACCGCCGATCCGCAGCAGGACATTGCGTTGCATTCACAATTCGCCAACCGCCACGGCCTGATTGCCGGCGCAACCGGAACCGGCAAAACCGTTACCCTGAAAGTGCTGGCGGAAAGCTTTTCCCGCATAGGCGTGCCGGTCTTTCTGGCCGACGCCAAGGGCGATGTGTCCAGCCTGGCCAAAGCCGGCGCCGCCAGCCCGAAGCTTGATGAGCGGCTTAAAAGCCTGAATATCGACTCTATTCCTTTTGAAGCTTCTCCGGTGCTGTTCTGGGATTTATTCGGCGCGCAGGGCCATCCAATCCGCACCACGGTTTCCGAAATTGGCCCGCTGCTGCTGGCGCAGATGCTGAACCTGAATGACACGCAGGAAGGCGTGCTGGCTGCCGTGTTCCGCATCGCCGATGATCAGGGCCTGCTGCTGATTGACTTTAAAGACTTAAAAGCCATGATCAGTTATGTCAATGAACATGCCGCTGAGTTTAAAGCAGAATATGGCAATCTCCCGCCTGCCAGCCTCGGCGCGATTCAGCGGAATTTATTGGCGCTGGCCGATCAGGGCGGCGATCAGTTCTTCGGTGAGCCGAGTTTAAATATTCTCGACTTTATTCAAACCGACAGTAATGGTCGTGGCTATATCAATATATTAGCTGCCGACAAGCTGATGAATACACCGAAACTCTATGCCACTTTCCTGCTCTGGATGCTGTCTGAGCTGTTTGAACAGCTGCCTGAAGCCGGCGACTTGGACAAGCCGAAACTGGTGTTCTTTTTTGATGAAGCGCACCTGCTGTTTGACAACGCCAGCGCCGCGCTGCAGGAAAAAATTGAGCAGGTGGTCAGGCTGATCCGCTCCAAAGGCGTCGGAATTTACTTTGTCACGCAGAACCCGCTGGACTTGCCGGAAAGCGTTTTAGGCCAGCTGGGCAACCGCGTGCAGCATGCCTTGCGCGCCTTCACTCCCAAAGATCAGAAAGCGGTCAAAACCGCGGCCGATACCTTCCGCGCCAATCCGGAATTTAAAGCGGATCAGGCGATTACCGAGCTGGGCGTGGGTGAAGCGCTGATCAGCTGCCTGGATGAACAAGGCACGCCACAGATGGTCGAGCGCGGCTGGATCATGCCGCCGCACTCATCCTTCAGCCCCATTAGCCCTGAACAGCGTCAAATTTTGATTTCGCAAAGTATTGCGGCAGGCATTTACGAAAAAACTTTAGACCGCGAAAGCGCTTTTGAACTGCTGCAAAACAAAGTCGCTGAACGCCAGCAGCAGGCCGCGCAAGCTGAACAGGAAAAAGCCCAAACCAAAGAGCAAGAGGCGCAAGCGAAACAGCAGGCCAAAGAAGCTGAAGCACTGGCTAAACAGCAAGCCCGTGAACAGGAACGGATTGCGGAAAAACAGCAGAAAATTGAAGCCGAACGTGAAGCTAAACAGCGAAAGAAGCTGATTCAAGACACGGTGGGAACGTTTGCCAAGAGCGCTGCCCGCAGCCTGGGCGGCAGCGCAGGGCAAAAAATTGTCCGCGGCCTGCTGGGCTCGCTGTTTGGCGGAAAATAGCATTTCATTTTTTGACACACAGCCTGCTTCTGATCCAGCGCAGGCTGTTTTACTCATCTTTCAGAAAAAAATTTATAAAAAGCGCCTTATCAGCAGATCTCCTAAATCAACACTCCCCGCGCCTAAACTGCATTCAGGCAGTCATAAAATTGGCATAAAAATATTATATTTTTTATTCCATAAGTTTTTTATGGTTTTTATGCTAAAAATAGATTGCAAATGGATTTTATAAGATGTATTTTAAATACATCTTATAAATAACCGCCATGAGAGATCAGCTATGACTCCGCAGCAAATTGACCTAGTAAAAGCCACTGTTCCTGTTCTTCGTGAAAATGGCGTTGCATTAACCGGCTATTTTTACAACCGCATGTTGGGCAATAATCCTGAATTGAAAGAAACTTTCAATATGGGACACCAGCGCACCGGCGCGCAGGCGCAGGCGCTTGCTGGCGCGGTATTGGCCTATGCAGAAAATATTGAAGATCCGTCTGTATTGCTGCCGGTTGTTGAGCTGATCGCGCATAAGCATGTCAGCCTGAATATTCAGGCGCCGGATTACAGCATTGTCGGCGAGAACCTGCTGCACTCCATCAGCGAAGTATTGAGCATCCCGATGGAAGACCCGCTGATTGGCGCCTGGGCGGCGGCTTACGGCCAACTGGCTGACCTGTTCATCAGCACTGAAAAAGCCATTTATGAGCAGCACCAGCAGGCTAAAGGCAGCTGGCTGGGCTGGCGCAATTTTAAAATCGCCAAGAAAGTGGTCGAAAGCGATGAAATCACCTCGTTCTACCTTGCGCCTGTAGACGGCGGCGATCTGCCGCAATATGAAGCGGGCCAGTATATTTCAGTTCGCGTATTTGTTGAAGAATTAGGCTTAAAGCAGCCGCGCCAGTACACGCTGTCCAACAGCCCGCAAGCTGACTATTTGCGCATCTCTGTAAAACGTGAAGATGAAAAAGGCGATTTGGCCGGCGGCTGGGTTTCCAACACGCTGCATGGCTTGGCGGAAGGTGCAGAAATTGAAGTTTCCGCACCGACAGGCAACTTCTACCTGATCGACAGCAGCAAGCGCAATGTGTTCATCAGCGGCGGCGTAGGCTTAACCCCGATGATCGCCATGCTGAATCAGCTGGTGACGCTGGACATGCCGCAGCCGGTAACCTTCATCCATGCCTGCCGCAGCAAGCAGGTGCATGCCATGAAGCAGCACATTCATGACCTGAAAGCGAAATATCCGCGCCTCAGCACCTTTACCGCCTATGAGTTCCCGCATGCAGCTGATGCCTTGAATGAGGACTATGACGCGGCTGGCCGCCTGGACTTAAGCACCATGGACAGCGCATTGCTGCCGGCAAAAGCGGACTACTACCTTTGCGGCCCGATGCCATTCATGGCTGAACAGCAAAAAGCCCTGATTGCGCGCGGCATCCCTGCCGAAAGCATTCACAGCGAGGCGTTTGGCACAGGTGGCGTACACCACTAAGCCAAAGCGTTCAGCATGAGATGTGAGGCTGGTCTGGTTATGCTAGACTAGCCTTTATTCATTCAACTTTTGAAAATATCCGTGCAAGCATGCAATTAAATAAGTTCACCGATTACGCCCTCCGAATTTTAATGTATATCGCCCCCCCGCGCGATATGCCGTATACGGTTGCGGAAATTGCGCAGGATCTGCATGTTTCGCAAAACCATCTGGTTAAAATTGTGCATTTCATGGGCAAGCAGAATTGGCTGATCACCACCCGGGGCAAAGGCGGCGGCATCCGGCTGAATCCTGAAGCGCTGCAGCAGAGGCTTGGACAGACGGTGCGCATTCTGCAGCGGGAAACCCCAATTGTGGAATGCAATACCCCGCCCTGCGTGCTCCGCAGCAAATGCGGGCTGAAAGGCATTCTGGATCAGGCACTGGAGCAGTTTTACCAAAGCCTGGATCAGTACACCCTTGCCGAAGTGCTCAGCGCGCCGGCTTCATCCAAATACAGCGCGCATTCTCCAATTCAGCTGATTAATCTTTAATTCACCTTAGCTGTGCGCTTTGGCGCTGCAAAGTTCGCTTGCCTGCGCGACTTCCTTTATAATGCCTGCTTGATAGGTTTTGAATGAAGTTTAGATATGCACCAGAGCAGAGGAAAATCCAAAAACAGTAAATCAGCCAATGGGCCGAAGCAAAAAATCAGCTACGAAAAACAAGTTGATCCTGCCATTACTGAATACTCTGTTCGCGCATTAAATTGGCTGCGCAAAGCGGAATTCTTAATGAGTGCGCCTAAACTGAATTTATGCGTGGAAGACAGCGGCTACGAAATCGCTTTTGCCGGCCGCTCCAATGCAGGAAAGTCCAGCGCAATTAATGCCCTGACCAACCAGAAGCAGCTGGCGCGCGCATCGAAAAAGCCCGGCCGCACCCAGATGATCAACTTTTTCAGCCTGGGCAATCCTGACCAGCGCCTGGTCGATTTGCCGGGTTACGGCTACGCCGCCGTGCCGGAAGCGATGAAAATTGTCTGGCAGAAAGAGCTGGAAAATTACCTGATTCACCGCCAGAGCCTGCAGGGCTTGGTGCTGCTGATGGACATCCGCCATCCGCTGCAGCATTTTGACGTGATGATGCTGGAGTGGGCCTATTCCCGCAGGCTGTTCGTGCATGTGCTGCTGACCAAGTCGGACAAGCTGAACCGCGGCCCGGCGTCCAAAGCGCTGCAGGAAGTCAAAGCGCAATTGAAAAAGATGAAGCTGGATTTCTCCATTCAGCTGTTCTCTTCATTGAACAAGCAGGGCCTGGAGGAGCTGGCCAGCGTGATGGGCGGACGCCTGAACTTCACGCTGGAACAGGCCAGCCAGTTTGACTTAAACAGCATTCCGGAAGCTGAAGCGGATGACGCTGAAGCAGGCTTTGAAGAAGAGGCTGATTTTGAGGATGCTGCGCCTGCAGAAACTGAAAATGAAGCGCCGGCGGCCCCTAAAGAATAATGCCCGGCTTTATTGCCTGACCAAGAATTTTATTTTTTGACCGCGGAATGTCCTGAATTGCTAAACACAGTTCAGGATTTTTTTTCCATGCTGAAGCCTGAAAGCCGGATGCGCCGGCATGCCCGGCTTAACTGGCTGAAGCCGGCGCATCGGCATCCCGTGTATGGCGGTCCACCACCACGCTGATCATCATATCGCCCTGCACATTCACCACCGTGCGCACGGTATCCAGCAGGCGGTCTATCGGCAGCAGAATCGCAATGGCTTCGGCCGGCAGGCCCACCGACTGCAGCACCATGATCATCGTCACCATGCCTGCGCTGGGAATGCCCGGCGCGCCAAGCGAGGCAATCATCGCCGTGGCGCAGACTACCAGCTGCTGGCCCAGGGTTAAGTCCAGCCCCATCAGATTGGCAATAAACAGCGCCGCCGCCGCTTCATATAAAGCCGTGCCGTCCATATTCAGCTGCGTACCTAGGGGAATCACAAAACCCGCAGTCTGCGGGCGCACGCCTAAATTTTCCTGCGCGCATTTCATCGACAGCGGCATGGCCGCCGAACTGGAGCTGGTGGCGAATGCGGTGATCAGGGCTGCCCGCGCGCCTTTGAAAAAGCTGACCGGATTCATCCTGCCGAAAATCCACAGCAGCAGCGGCAGCACCACCGCGCCATGAAAAATTGTGGTGCCGGTGACGACAGCGGCGAATTCCGCCAGGCGGCTCAGCACTGAAATATCTTCGGTCGAAATCAGTTTGGCCAGCAGCGCAAAAATGCCCAGCGGCGCCAGCTTCATCACCCAGCCGATCATCAGCATCATAATGTCGAAGAACTGCTGGCTGAGCTTGCGCACGCTGCGGAACTTGTCGCCGCCTTTCACCAGCGCTGCGCCAATAAATAAGGCGAACACCACCACCGCCAGCACATTGCCCTCGGCAAAAGCTTTGAAGGGATTGATCAGGGTATTTTGAATGAAATGGGTAAAGAAGGAGGCTGGAGTTAAGGTATCCGGAGTTTGATGCTGATTCATGGCATCCTGAAACAGCATAATATCCACGCCTTTGCCGACCTGAAAAATATGCGCGCAGGCCAGGCCTAAAATCAGCGCCAGCGTGGTTGTAGTCACGCAGCAGGCCAAGGTGATTTTCCATACCCGGCTGAGCTGCCCGCCCGCCTGCAGGTTGGATACCCCGACCACAATTGAACTGAAAATCAAGGGAATCAGCAGCATTTTCAGCAGGCCGATAAACACGCTGCCGGCAATGCCCAAACCGTACAGGCTGAGTTCAAAAAACTGCGTCTGCGGGAACTGGTTCAGCAGAAAACCAAAGGCGGCGCCTAAAATGGCAGCCAATAAAATCTGTGTATTCAAGCTCATTGCTTTGCGCTTTTATGTTCTGTCCTGCAGGCACTATGCCATGCCGGATAA
The DNA here is from genome assembly GCF_036659555.1 of Acinetobacter sp. Lineage (GTDB taxonomy): Bacteria > Pseudomonadota > Gammaproteobacteria > Pseudomonadales > Moraxellaceae > Acinetobacter. The sequence continues at coordinate 18,469 of NZ_JAVXCI010000040.1, read as the reverse complement.
GCAGAATCGAGGATTTTTTGCCGCAGCCTTTGGCGAAAAGGCCATTCAAAAACACCCTATTTACAGCTAATGCGCTCAGCGCAGGCCACGCTGGAAAATCATTTGAGCAGCTTCTTCATCTGCAGGCACGCCATTAAAGCTTGCGCCATTTACAGTTAAGCCGCAGGTCGATGCAAAGACCACATTTTGCGCTGAGCTGAGCGCGATGACCCGGTGAACGGCGTCTGCCCAGTCCTTGAACTGCCCGCCATTTGCGCGTTCCTGAACAATGCTTTCAGCTGCATCTTGTTGAATGCTGCACACTTCAGCCAGCTCAGCAGCCGATGCCTGATTGATCTCAACCAAATGCAATTCATATCTTAAAGCCCGTTTGGCTTCCTGCTCCGCCTTGCGCCGTGCCTCTCTTTGCGCCATCTCTTGATTCAGCTGCGCAATACGGGCTTGATCCTCAGCTTTGCTTTTTGCAATGGCTTCAGGCGTATGAGCAGCCTGCCAACGCGCTTCCGCTTCCTGCATTGCGGTATAAGATGCCTTATCTATGCATTGGTATTGCTCATTAATGACGTAGCCGTCTTCACGGGCGCGCATCCGGTCACTTTTCTTCAGCGGTTTGCCATGACAGGCGGCCTGATATTCCGGCGTTTCCACAATATCAGAACAGCCGGCAATACCAAGGCATAAACCGGCAGCCAGCATAAACATAGAGCGATACTGAAGTTTCCGTTCATTGGAATTGAAAAGCACAGCATCCCCCCATATTTTTGATGTTAATTTTTTGATGCTAAACAGCATGCTGATTATTGCGTTTCAATCTCGCGCAGGCGGATCAGGCCTTCCTGCGTAGTGCTGCAGACCAGCTCGCCATTTTGCCACATCCGGCCAAAATTCAGGCCGCGCGAACTGGCGCTGACGGTGGCTTCCATATCGTACAGCATCCATTCATCCGCGCGGAACGGCTTATGGAAATACATGGCGTGGTCAATGCTGGCGCACTGCAGGCTTGGCGACAGATAGCTGAGGCCATGCGGGCGCAGGGCCGTGGTCATCAGGGTAAAGTCTGAATAGAAAGCTGCGATAGCCTGATGCAGGGAGACATCATCCACTTCGGGCGCAATGGCGCCATGCGTGCGCAGATAGTGCGCATAGGTCGGGGCTTCCGGCTGCGGCTGGTACGGATTGCTGGGGTTGATCGGGCGGATTTCCACATGGCGGTCACGCATAAAGCTGGCGCGCACATTTTCCGGCACAAACTCCACCATCTGCTTTTTCAGCTCAGCTTCATTTTTCAGGCTTTGCGGCGCGGGATATTCAGGCTCGGAAATCTGGTAATTCAGGCCGTCTTCATAGCCGGCAAAAGACACCATTGCGGTAAAAATCGTCCGGCCATGCTGGATGGCGCGCACCTGGCGGCTGACAAAGCTTTTGCCGTCGCGCAGGCGGTCAACTTCATAGATAATCGGCGCATTGATATCGCCGCCGTAGAGAAAGTAGGCATGCAGGGAATGCGCGGGACGGTCTGCCGTATAGGAGGCAGCCCTTAAGGCCTGCCCCAGCACCTGGCCGCCGAACACGCGCTTGCCCACCAGATTGCGGCTCTGCCCGCGGAAAATATTTTCCTCCAGCTTTTCCAGGCTAAGCAATTCAACAAGTTCTTGCGTTAAGGCATTCATAAGCAACCTATCTAATATATGGGATGGCGCCAGGCCAGGCAAAAAACCATCATGCGTGCGGAATGCCTCTATATTGCCATAAATCCAGAGCAAAACCCTAGAGATTGGCTGACCGCCCTGTCACGCCGGATTTTTTCAATAATCTGCTAAAAATACGCTTTTTAACGATAAAATCTTACACTTAGCCTGCAATTTGTCAGAAAATGGCAGACTGTATTTCAGCGCAATTATGCAAAACAGCGGCCCGCCTCACACCTGCCTGGGCTTGAGCCGCTTCATGAGGAGTTTGTATGTCCAAAAGTGGTTTTGGTCAAATGTATAGAAAGCTTTCCAGCAAGCTGATTGACCTGGTTGTCACACCGCACGTTCTGGGAGAGCTTCCTGCCGAACCGGCAGCGCCTGCCCCCCAGAGCGGAGACACAAGCTCCCCTCAAAAAGTTGTCTGCTATGTGCTGCTGAACCATTCGCGCAGCAATGCGCTGGTGGTAGACAGCGAAACCCGGCGCCTGAAGCTGCAGCCTGCGCTGAACCCGCTGATGCTGGGGCAGCACAGCGAAAAAGCCTCGGTGCTGTTCCTGCAGCACCGCGATGAAAACAATCTGCTGAACCCGCCGCCGCACGCTTTTCCGCCGCGCCTGCTGCGCATGATTGACGCTCTGGAGCAGCAGCCGGATTTAGACGTTGAGCTGATTCCCGTCACCCTGCTGTGGGGCCGCGATCCGGAAAAAGAAGATTCATGGCTGAAGCTGTTATTTACCGATACCTGGTCTACGCCAAGCAAAGTCAAGCAGCTGGTGAATATCGGCCTGCACGGGCGCCAAACCTATCTTGAGTTTCATCAGGGCCAGTCCCTGCGCGCCCTGATTGATCATGCCAAGGCGACGCATCCCAACCTGTCGCCGGCCACCTATATCATCAGTACGCTGAATGATTATCTGGATGCGCAGCGTGAAGTGGTGCTTGGCCCCGACTTGTCTGACCGGCGCAACGTCATGCATGGGCTGATTAAAGCGCCGGATGTGCAGGATGCCATCCGCCGCGACAGCATCCGCAGCAAAATCAGCATGGTGGAAGCGGAACGCCGTGCGATTGGCTTTTTAAATGAAATTGTTTCCGACTATTCGCATTCGACGGTGCGCTTTGCCGATGTTGCGCTGACCCGCCTGTGGACGCAGCTGTACGACGGCGTTGAAGTGCATAACTTCAGCACTGTGCGCGAACTGGCCAAAGACTACGAAATTATCTATACCCCCTGCCACCGCAGCCATATTGACTATCTGCTGCTGTCTTATGTGATTTACAAGCGCGGCCTGATGGTGCCGTACATCGCTGCCGGCGACAATCTGAACATGCCGTTTGTCGGGCAAATTCTGCGCGGCGGCGGCGCCTTCTTCATCCGCCGCACCTTCCGCGGCAACGCCCTGTACACCACAGTGTTTAAAGAATATCTGTACAGCATCCTGTCGCGCAACACGCCAATTGAGTACTTCATTGAAGGCGGACGCTCGCGCACCGGGCGCCTGCTGCCGCCGAAAACCGGCATGCTGGCCATGACCGTGCACAGCCATCTGCGCGGGCGCGCCAAGCCGATTGTATTCCTGCCGACCTATGTCGGCTATGAACGCTTAATGGAAGGCGCAACCTATGTCGGCGAGATGAACGGCAAGCCGAAGGAAGGCGAATCGGTTCTGGGCATTCTGAAAACCTTGCGCAAAATTGAGCGCATTTTCGGCAAAGTGCATGTCAACTTCGGCGAACCGGTATTTCTGGATGACATGCTGAAAAAGCATGGCGCAGATCAAATCAAAGTCGAGAAAAATGACGCGCCGATTCCGCAGGAAGTGGCAGACGCCGTCAACAGCTCCGCGCATGCCATTCTGGAAAATATCAACCGCGCCGTGGTGATCAATCCGGTCTCGCTGCTGTCGCTGATTTTGCTGGCAACGGCAAAGCATACGCTGGATGAAGAAATCTGCATTAAGCAGCTGGACACCTACCGCAATCTGCTGACTGCGCTGCCGTATGATGAGCGCATGCAGGTGACGCCGCTGTCCGGCAAGGAAATTATCGCCTACGGCCTGAAGCTTAAGCTGATTAAGCGCGTGAAGCATGTGCTGGGCGATATTATTGCCATTGAAGACGGCCAGGCGGTTCTGCTGACTTACTTCCGCAACAACATTGTGCATGCCTTCATTCTGCCGTCCCTGATTGCAGCCTTGGTTGAACATAACGGCTCTATCCGCCGCGGCGACCTGATCAATGTCATCCGCACGCTGTATCCGTTCCTGAAAGCTGAACTGTTCTTAAAATGGCAGGATGAAGAGCTGAAAGACCGGATCTGCGCCTATGCGGAAGCGCTGATTCAGGCCAAGCTGATTTCGGAAGATGCCGAAGGCAACCTGATTTCCCCTGCGCCGAACAGCGAAGACCACAGCCAGCTGGCGGTGCTGGCTGCGCCTGTGATGCAGAGCCTTGAACGCTATTACATGACGCTGGCGCTGATTACCCAGCGCGGTTCGGGCAATATCTCGACCCGCCAGGTGGAAGAGCTGAGCCATTTAGTCGGCCAGCGCCTGTCTGTGCTGTATGAATTCAACTCGCCGGAGTTCTTTGACAAATCGCTGTTCCAAAGCTTTATTAAAGTGCTGACTGAACAGGGCTATATCAGCAAAAATGAAGAAGGCGCTATTGTCTTTGATGACAATTTCAAGAATGTTGCGCAGTACGCCAATCTGGTTTTGGATGATGTAACGCTGCAAATGCTGCAGCACATCACCACTTTCAGTGATGAAGAACTGAAAGAAACGCTGGATAAAGTGGCTGCTGAGCAGGCGAAGAAGCGCCTGAAGCGCAAGAAGAAGTAATTTCTTATTCGTCCGTTTTAAAAGCATAGGCATCTGAAAAAATGCAGGTGCCTATGCTGTAAATGAAGGGATAGGAATTAAAATCTTGTTATTCCCAAGTAGGAATGTTCTGCCTAAGCCCCTAAATCTTTACATCTAGAGAGTTCTTAAAAGTGCTTTTAAAAACACTTTTAAGTGTGTTATATTTGTTTCCAGGAATGAAGATAACTGTATGAACATAAAATTAATAACCATCAATGATGAAGAACAAGAAGATGCAGCTCAAATGGAAGAGCTGTGTTATCTTTTTTCTTTAATGGAGGATGATACCGAAGAAAATACACATCAAGATTGCAGAACAGGTCTCAATGTTCTAAGCGTCCTTGAAAAGCTTGCAGATAGGGTGACTCGCATTATGCCTTGCATAACACGTATCACTTTGGCTATCGCTGAAAGAAAAGATGTTAAAGCCCAATTCCAAGTAATATTGCAGTTAATTAATCGTAAAAAGTTAGATGAAATAGAAAGAACAAAGCAGATCAGTAATAGGCTAAAAAGAGAAGCCGCTGTATTCCAGCTAATTAAATATTCAAGTCATCTCATATCTATATTCCCAATACCGCAAACCATGAACTATATAGAGGCTTAATCATGACTCAATTAATCCATGCACGAATGACTGCCAGTATTACTGAACTCAAAAAAAGTCCTATGGATACAGTCTTAGCAGGTAAAGGGGAAGCTGTTGCAATCCTTAACCGTAATACTCCTGCTTTCTACTGTATTCCTGCTGAACTATATGAAACGATGATAGAGCAGTTAGAAGACTTGGAACTCAATAAAATTGCAGATGCTCGTGCGAATCAAAAGCGCATTCGAGTAAATATAAATGAGCTATAAATTAGATTTTTTAGAAGAAGCATTACAAGAGTGGAATAAGCTTAATTCAAGTATTAAGCAGCCATTAAAGAAAAAGCTTATTAAGGTTTTAGAGAATCCTCGAATTCCTAAAAATAAGCTATCTTGGCATCCCAATCGCTATAAAATTAAACTTCGCAGTATTGGTTATCGCTTAGTATATGAAGTTATAGATGATGAGGTTGTTGTCTTAGTTATTGCCGTAGGTAAACGCGAAAATAATACTGTTTACGATTCAGCCGATTCAAGACACTCTTAAATAATTTTTAGCAATAAAAATCCCCGGCATCCTGCCAGGGATTTTCGTATTGGTTCTCTCAGTGCAAACCCCAAATAGAAATGTCCGCTTTTAGAATACGCACTGGAACGGATTTTCACAAAAACTGTCCATCTACCGAAACTCTCCCAACAGCGCCAGATAATCTTCAAAACAGTTTGGATGCTGTAATTCAAAACCCATTGCCTGCATCCGCGATGCATAAATCCGCTTGCCTGAGGGTACATCACTTTCCAAAACCAAAGCTGGCAGCGCCAACTGCTGCTGAAACCATTGAATAATTTCATGCAAAGGCAAGGGCTGGCTGTTGCTGCAAATATAAGACTTTTCCGCCTGTTCCACGTGAAGCAAGTGCGCTAAAAATGCAGCCAGATCCTCAATATGAATCCGGTTCGACCAATGCAGCTTTAGATAAGTTTTGGTTATTTCCGCAAGTTTAATCATGCGGGCAACCGATGTGCCATAAATCCCTGTCGGCCTCACAATCACACACTGCGACGGATAAGCCTGCTGCCACGCAGCTTCCATGTTCAATAGCACCTGCCCTTGCGCATCGCCCGGCTGTGGAGGGGTTTCATCATCAATCCGCTCACCCGCATTTTCACCGTAAACGCGGGAGGAAGAAACCACGATCACTTTTTTTACAGGATGATTTTTTAAGGCATGAACTATTGCTGAAATCGATTCCACAAAAGTTCGCTGATAAGCTTCTATTGTGCTGGCTGAGGGTGACAGCAAGACATAAACTGCATCAATCGGCGCTATTTCAGACAGATCCAGCTGCTGTATATCTTGAATCAGATGAGAAGCAAAACCATCTGATTTCGGGCTTCGGCTGATTGTGGTAATTTGGTGGCCTTGCTCAAATAACTGTTTAGCGGCGCGCTGAGATGTTTTACCATAACCTATAAATAAAATATGCATTTAGCACCTGATCAAAGATGTACTGAGGGGAAATGGCTGCCATCCATCAATTGCAAGGCGCAGGAAACGCTGCCGCCGCATTGCTTGAAAAACTGAATATTTTCACCACCGACGATTTACTGTTTCATTTGCCGCGCGACTATGAAGACCGCAGCACGATTATTGCAATGAACCAGCTGACCGCCGGCCGCAGCTATTTGCTGGAAGGCACGGTGAAAAGTGTGGACTTTCCGCCGGGAAAACGCAAATCCATGGCGGCGCTGCTGGAAGATGACTTTGGCAAAGTCACCCTGCGTTTTTATCATGTTTACAAAGGCATTACCGACCGCGCCAAAATCGGCAGCCGCCTGCGGGCCTTTGGCGAAGTTCGGGTCGGCGCGCGCGGGCTGGAAATGTACCATCCCGAGCTGCAGCTAATTACCGAACACACCCCGCTGCCGCAGACTCAGCTGACCGCCATTTACCCGGCAACCGATGGCCTGACCCAGCCCAAGCTGCGTGAATATGTCAGGCAGGCGCTGGAAAAGCATGCTGGCGAGCTGCCGGAACTGCTGCCGCGCCAGTTCAGCAATGGCTATGCGCTGCGCGATGCGCTGGACTATATTCACCATCCGCCCGTCAATGCCAATATGCTGCAGCTGGCGCAAGGCGCGCATCCGGCGCAGCAGCGCCTGATTTTTGAAGAACTGGTGGCACATCAAGTCAGCCTGCTGACGCGGCGCGCCTATATGCAGCAGATTGAAGCGCCGTCCTTCAGCCCAAGCAAAACATTTGCCAAACAGCTTTTAAGCAGCCTTCCTTTTGAAATGACCGGCGCGCAAAAACGCGTTTCCAAAGAAATCGCAGCCGACCTGAAGCAGAACAAGCCGATGCTGCGCCTGGTGCAGGGCGATGTCGGCGCAGGCAAAACCCTGGTCGCCGGTGTGGCGGCCTGCCATGCGCTGGAAGAGGGCTGGCAGGTCGCGCTGATGGCGCCGACTGAAATTTTAGCCGAGCAGCATTATCTGAATTTCAAGAAATGGTTTGAGCCGCTGGGCCTGACGGTGTCTTGGCTCTCCGGCAAGCAGAAAGGCAAAGCCCGCGAAGCCGCTGAGCAGATTATTAAAGACGGCACGGCCAATCTGGTGGTCGGCACGCATGCGCTGTTTCAGGACAATGTCGCATTCGCCAAACTCGGACTGGTGATCATTGATGAGCAGCACCGCTTCGGGGTCGATCAGCGCCTGGCGCTGCGCAATAAGGGCCTGAACGGCATGAGCCCGCATCAGCTGGTGATGACCGCCACGCCGATTCCGCGCACGCTGGCCATGTCAGCCTACGGCGATTTGGACACCTCGGTGATTGATGAGCTGCCGCCCGGGCGCACCCCGGTTCAAACCGTCACCATTCCGCTGGACCGGCGTGAACAGGTACTGCAGCGCATTGCCGCCAACTGCGCCGAAGGCAAGCAGGCCTACTGGGTCTGCACGCTGGTTGAGCAGTCTGAAACCCTGGATGCGCAGGCGGCCGAAGCCGCATTTCAGGAAATCAGGCAGCGCTTTCCTGAGCTGAATGCCGGGCTGGTGCATGGAAAAATGAAGGCTGATGAAAAGCAGGCGGTAATGCAGCAGTTTAAAAACAATGAACTGCAGCTGCTGATTGCCACCACGGTGATTGAGGTTGGCGTGGATGTGCCGAATGCCTCGATTATGGTGATTGAAAATGCCGAGCGCCTTGGGCTGTCGCAGCTGCATCAGTTGCGCGGGCGCGTCGGGCGCGGCGCCGCAGCCAGCTTCTGCGCGCTGCTGTATAAAAGTCCGCTGTCGCAAAATGGCCAGGAGCGCCTGCGCATCATGCGCGAAACCAGCGACGGCTTTATCATTGCCGAAAAAGATTTGGAGCTGCGCGGGCCGGGTGAACTGCTTGGCACCAAGCAAACCGGCGATATAGGTTTCCGCGTGGCGAAGCTGGAGCGCGATGACCATCTGCTGAGTCAGGCGCACTATGCCGCGCAGCAGATCTTGAAAGACTATCCGCAAAATGCCGAAGCGCTGCTGAAGCGCTGGCTGCCTGAAGCGCCAAGGTATGCATATGTTTAAGCAGCGCAACAGCAGAAAAACCGTTTTAAATCTGAAATAAGCCGCCCGCATCATCAGCGGCAAGTGTTGATAATGCGGCATAAATAACCACAAAAAACAATTCAATAAAAAAAGAATGGGAGAAAAAGATGCTAAAAATATTCAGCGGCTTCATCCGCCACGGCTTAAAGCAAATGCTGCCTTGCGTGCTCTGCGGCATCGATGCACAGCAAAAATATACATTATGCAAAGACTGCTGGAACAGCCTGCCTTGGCTGAAAGAAGCAGTTCTTCGTCAGGAGATGCAGGTTTTTAGCGCCTGCCATTATGCCTATCCTTTAGACCGCATCATTCAGCAATTTAAATATCAGCAGCATCTCCATTATCAAACGGCACTGGCAGGTTTATTGCGCGAATTAAAGCTCCCTAAAATTCAAGCCATCGTGCCGATGCCGATCTCTGTTGAAAAATTGACTGAACGCGGCTATAACCAATCCCTGCTGCTGGCCAAAGGCTTATCTGCGCATTTGAATGCTCCCATCTGGCAGCCGGTTCAGCGCTTGCAGCAGCATTCGCAGAAAGGCCTCAGCCGCTTAGAGCGCTTGCAGGATATTCAGCAGCAGTTTGTAATGAATGAAAAACCAAGAGTGCGTTACCGAAAAGTCTTGATTGTAGATGATGTGGTGACCACCGGCAGCTCCATTCACGCCCTAAAACAGTGTTTAGAGCAGCTGAACTGCCAGAAGATATCCGCAGTATGCTTAGCTGCTGCTCGATAGCAGCAGCACAGAAAAAAGACTGTTAAGCTGATGCCAGATACTGCTTAACCCATGGCATCACAATTTCTGAGGTTAATGGCGCCAGCAGCGTATCGGCATCATCCAGATCCAGCCATTTCATTTCGGCAATTTCCGCCTGCGCTTGCGGCGCCTGCTCCAGCTGCACATGGTAGACATAGCTGACCAGCAGGTGATCCGGCTCATTGGCAGCCTGCGTTTCAAAGCGCCCCAAATAATGCTGAATCTGGGCTGCGCAGCCAAGTTCCTCCGCAATTTCCCGGACAACCGCCTGTTCAGGCAATTCATCCGGCTCCAGTTTTCCGCCCACCTGCATAAAGCAGGCGGTGTTTTTCTTGCGCACCAGCAGCAGCTGATGCTGTTCATTCAGCACAATGCCGGCAGCCACAGTAATCACTTTCATGCCTGCTGCACCAGATCCTGCTGATCGGCAGCCATGCCCCATTTCGGCTGCGGCGCCTGATAGGCTTTAAACTGCGCCAGAATTTCCTCAATGCTTTCCGAAACCGCCAGGCTGCTGCTGAAGCGCTGATGGGTAAAGCCTTTATCCGCCGTCATCTGAATGAATTTCAGCAGGTCATCATAAAACCCCGCGGTATTTAAAAATGCGCAGGGCTTTAAATGAATGCCCAGCTGCGCCCAGGTCCACTGCTCAAAAATTTCTTCCAGCGTGCCCGCGCCGCCCGGAATCGCGATAAAGCCGTCCGACAGTTCAGACATCAGGGTTTTGCGCTGATGCATATTTTCCACCACATGCAGTTCGGTCAGATGCGGATGCGCCAGCTCGCGGTCAACCAGCTGTTTCGGAATGACCCCGATCACCTTGCCGCCGGCCTGCAGCGCGCTGTCTGCCACCATGCCCATCAAGCCTGAACGCCCGCCGCCGTAAACCAGCGCAATTCCATGCTGCGCCAGAGTTTTACCGGCCAGCTGAGCCGCCTGCAGGTAAGCCGGGTCGCAGCCCAGCGCTGAACCGCAGAAAATTGCTATAGAATTCATCATTTATCATCCTGTTATCAGTCTGTCATGCCGCTAAAATAAACTTCGCAGAGTTTTTTTAATAAAATAGCCATTCGAGCAGTGTATTTGTTGAAATCCTTGTCTAAAATACACGCATTCATTCACACATACTGCGCCAGGGAGAAAAGACGGCATGCTTGAAGCCTTTTACGCCACAGAGCGCGGTAGCCTGGAAGACGCCACCATCAACGGCGGTTTTGACCTGCATCCGGAGCTGGTCTGGCTGGACCTGATTGCGCCGTCGCAAGAAGAGCAGCAGTGGATTTTAGACGCCTATGAGCAGAATCTGCCGACCCTGAAATCGCTCGAAGATATTTCCTCATCAGCCCGATTTTACCGCGATGATGACGGCATTTTGCATATCAGCACGTATTTTTTAACGAAAAATAAAAATTTTCAGGTGGACGGAGAAACGGAAGAAAATTCCAGCATTCTGGCCACGGTGCAGACTGTCGCATTCATCCTGCATAAAGAGCGCCTATTCACCCTGCGCGGCGAAAAGCTGGTGGCCTTCCGCGCCTTCCGCGCCCGCGCGCGGCGCAATGACTATGAAATTGACTATAAAGAGCCGACATGGATTCTGCTCGGCCTTTTGGAAGCCAAGCTGGATGAGCTTGCGGATATTCTGGAAGACATCCACAAGGACTTGGAAAAATATTCCACAGAAGTGCTGAACAACCGCCACCGCGAAATGATTTTAGATCTGGATGACATGATTACCCGGCTGGCGCAATTGGAAGACATGCTGGGGAAAGCCCAGCTGTGCCTGATTGACCTGCGCCGCGTGCTGACTTTCCTGTCGCGCCCTCGGGCCTTGGGCAGCCATATTTATGATGCGGATATCCGCGAGCTGAGCGAAGACGTGCGCTCGCTGGTGGAGCACGATGCTTTCCTGTTCCAGAAAGTGCGCTTCCTGCTGGACACCACCTCCGGATTCATCAACACTGAACAGAATGACACGATCCGCCGCTTCTCGATTTTGCCGAGCATGCTGGCGCCGCCCATGCTGATTGCCAGCATTTACGGCATGAATACCGAAGTGCTGCCTTTTGCGCACGGCACCACCAGCTTCGTTATTGTCAGCCTGATTTTAGTCGCCTTCTTTGTCGGCCCGATGATTTATTTCCGCTGGAAAAAATGGATTTAAGCAGGCTTTGAAGCGCTGCTTAGCCATCTTCTACAGCAAACAGATGGAAAATATCAAGCCGGAAAAAAAGCGCCCGAAGGCGCTTTTTCATTCCGCTTAAACCAGCTGCAGGTCATTTTCCAGATGGCAGGCCTGAATAATATTCAGCATCTTTGCCGGTACGGCTTTGAACTGCAGCCCCCGCGCATCCGGCGTCTGGCGCAGCCAGCGCACCAGTACCGCCAAAGCCAGCGTGCTGCCCTGCTCCAGCTGCGACAGATTCACCACCACCGGAAACTTAGCCTGCGCCTGAATTTCCTGCAGGCCTTTCCGGTAATACTGCTCAGCATTGCTGTAGTCAATTTTTCCGCAAACCTGCAGTTCCTGCTGCTCAAATTTAATCATACGCCGCCTGCGTTATTTTTTCTTGTCAACCGCTGCTTCAGCATCCGGCTTAAAGTTGGCAATTGCCTTGTCTATATTGCCGCCGTTGCGCTTGACCGTCGCTGCGAACTGGTTGCGGAACTGCAGGCCCAGGTCAATGCCGGACACATTGATGTTGCGGATTTTCCATTGTGAGCCTTTATCCACCAGCTGGAAAGCGACTGGAATTTTTTCGCCATTGTTGCTGAAATCAATAGTCACCACCGGATTCTTGCTGCCGGTATCCTTATAAGGGCGCATGCTGTAGGTCTGATTGCTGAACTTGGCAAAAGCGCTGCCGTAATTTTCAATCAGCGTTTCACGGAAGTTGCGCTCAAACTGGGCGCGCTGCGCTACGCTGCTGTACTGATTGGTCGCATAAGTGCCCATGACAATGCGGGTAAACGACTGCGAGTCGATATACGGATCCAGATTCTGGCGCACAATGGCTTTGACCGCAGCAGGGTTATTCTGCAGCTTGCCGTGATCCGCCTTCAAGCGTGAAATCAGGCCATCCGCAACTTTTTTAATGAATGCGGGCGGTGCTTCAGACGGCGCAGCGAAAGCTGTCCCGGCCAGCATTGCCGAAAGAATGCCTGCTGTAAGCGTCTGTTTAAATAAAGTCTTCACGCAAATATCTCCTCAAATAATTATTCAGCAAATTTAGGTTCTGCGTCAGCGGGTTCTGCAGCTTCCTGGCCTGATTCTGATTTGCTGCCTGCACTGTCTGACGGCTTGCCCGCGCCGCCAGTCACAAACTTAGTCACCAAATCTTCAATTTCCATTGTGCCTTGGGTGTTGGCAATCCGGTCACCGCGCTTCAAGTAGTTCAAGCCGCCGCCCGGTATGATTTTCAGATATTTTTCACCCAAAAGGCCATTGGTTGCCACCATAATGTAAGCATCTTCATCAATATTGGTGATGGACTTCATGTTGCCTGTCAGCTGCTTTTCCATGTCTTTTTGCTGCGCAGGGTCAGAGGCTTCATAATCTGAGCTGTAGCGCAGCTCGTCCAGCGCATCTTTCTGCACCTGCTTCAGCTGCTCATCATTAAATGTGGTCAAGCTGCCGTCCATGGTCATGTGCACAGTGGCCAGTCGGGTCACCGGATCCAATGAAATCGAATCGACCTGGCCGACTTTTACCCCGCTGAGCGTGACCTTAGCGCGCGGCTTGATGCCGCTGACATTTTCAAAAACTGCCGTCATGGGATAGCCGTCTTTCAAGTTGCTGCCCACCAAGCCGCTGACGCGCATGGCCAGAAAGAATAATGCAATCCCGAACAGAATGACAAATACACCGACGGCCAGTTCACTTGCGCGTGATTTCATTAAACACCTCCAAACATGACCGCAGTCAACACAAAATCAAAACACCGCAATCCATGTACAAATTAAAGCAAAAACAAAACTTTTAATGATGGTGCCGTTAAACACATCTTTATAGAACCGGACCGCATTTTCCATGCCGCTCCAGTAAGCGCCTTCATCCGCGCCGAGAAAATCCACCCCGACCATCTTGCCGCCCATAATGCCGACCGCGGCGAAAATCACCGACAGCATCGGCAGGCTGAACACCCCGGCCCAGAGGCGCGGTGAAATCACCCGCTTTAAAGGATCAACGCCGATCATTTCCATGCTGGACAGCTGCTCCGTGGCTTTCATCAGGCCAATTTCCGCAGTCAATGCGGAACCGGCGCGGCCGGCGAACAGCAAGGCTGCCACAACCGGCGCCAGCTCGCGCAGCAAGGTTAAAGACACCGCTGCGCCCAGCATGGCTTCACTGCCGAAAGTCACCAGAATGCTGTACATCTGCAGGCCCAGCACCGCGCCGATAAACAGGCCGGAAACCACAATAATCAGCAGCGACATCACGCCGACGCGGTACATCTGATAAATAAACAGCCTGACGCCGAGCCATGTCGGCAGCGAGCATATGACCTGCAGCAGCATCAGCGTGGCTGTGCCGATTCCCCGCACACGCTCAATGACGCGCCGGCCTAATGAGGCGATAGCATTCATGAACGGACCTCATGGCTTAAATAGGGCTGCTGGCTGAACTGGTAATCCACCGGGCCTGCCATAGAGCCGGTCAGAAACTGCTGCACAAAAGGCGAAGCATTAGCTTTCAGCTGCGCAGGCGCGCCCTCGCCCTGCACTTTGCCTTCCGCGACAACATAAATGTAGTCAGCAATTGACAGCGTTTCCGCCACATCATGCGAAACAATAATCGTGGTTAAATCCAGCGCTTCACGCAGCGTCCGGATCAGCCGGGTCAGCACGCCTTTTACAATCGGGTCCTGGCCGGCAAAAGGCTCATCATACATAATCAGCTCAGGATCCAGCGCAATGGCGCGGGCCAAAGCCACGCGCCGGTTCATGCCGCCGGAAAGCTCCGACGGCATTAAGCTTTCGGTGCCGCGCAGCCCGACAGACTCCAGCTTGAGCGCCACAATTTCCGCAATTAAATGCTCCGGCAGCTGGGTATGCGCGCGGAGCGGGAAAGCGACATTTTCATATACGGACATATCGGTAAACAGCGCGCCGCTTTGAAACAGCATGCCCATTCTGGCGCGGGCAGCAAAAAGCTCCTGGCGGCTCATCAGGCCAATGTTTTTTCCATCCAGCAGAACTTCGCCCTGATCCGGCGTCAATTGCCCGCCAATCAGACGCAAAAGGGTGGTTTTTCCCGTGCCGGAAGGCCCCATGATTGCCGTAATTTGACCGCGGCGAATGCTTAAACTGACATTGTCATAAATGATCCGCTCGCCCCGCTTAAAGCTCAAATTATTCACTGCAATAAGTGACTGAGCCTGATGAGGTGTTTGATTATTCATAGCTGAGCGTTTTCCTGCATTTTTTCAGCATGCATACTATAAAGGATTGAAGTTCAAAATGTTACCATTCTGTGTAAACAGTTTTTTTCAGATTGAATAGGAATTTGTATTTATTTTTTTATTCTTCTGAGCTGTGGCTGCGTTCAGTTCAGCTGGCGCTTAGCCAAAATAATTGTATACATAATAAATGAGATTGCATAAAAACAAAGTCAAACCGATATAAGGCATAAGCACCTCAAGCAGAGCTGTTTTTCTAAAGGAAACCGGCGGGCTGTCCATAATTGTCAATAAATGTCAAAAACTTGAACCAGTATACATTTTAATTCCCCAAGGTAAAACCGATGCGCATAAAAAAACCGGTGTTTCCACCGGTTTTTTCAATTCAAGACTAAACTGAAAACTTAGTCGTTAAATTTGCGGCGCGGACGGTCTTCACCGAACGCTGGGCGTTCACCGCGCGGCTTGTCGTCAAAGCTGCGGCGCGGACGGTCTTCACCGCCGAATGCGCGCTTTGGACGGTCGCCGAAACCGCCTTCACGGCGTGGCGCCGGACGGTCGCCGAAGTCACGCTTTGGACGGTCGCCGAAGCTGCCTTCACGGCGCGGCTTGTAGTCTACGCGGTTGCCGCGGTTGTCATCATTTGAATCAAAACGCGGTTTATCATTGAATCCGCCTTCACGGCGTGGCGCCGGACGGTCGCCGAAATCGCGCTTTGGACGGTCATCGAAAGAACGCTGCGGACGGTCGCCGAAGTCGCGCTTTGGACGGTCATCAAAAGAACGCTGCGGACGGTCGCCGAAGTCGCGCTTTGGACGGTCATCAAAAGAACGCTGCGGACGGTCGCCGAAACCGCCTTCACGGCGCGGACGATCATTATTAAACTCACGGCGCGGACGGTCTTCACCGCCAAATGATGGACGGTCACCGCGAGGCTTGTCATCGTAGCTGCGGCGCGGACGGTCTTCACCGCCTTCACGGCGCTTGAAGTTGCTTTCGCCTTCAAAACGTCGACCGCCGCCGAAACCGCCGCGTCCGCCGTCACGGCGTCCGCCGCCATTGCCGCCACGGCCATTGCCGCGTCCGCCATCACGGCCACCGCGCGCTGGCGGCGGAGACGGCTCAAGGCCTTCAATTTCAGATACTTCTAAACGCGCATCCAAGTAATCTTCTAAAGCGCGGATTTTGCCGCGTTCGCGGTAAGTCGCCAAAGTGATTGCTTTACCGGTACGGCCAGCACGGCCAGTACGGCCAATACGGTGCACGTAGTCTTCATTCTTCATTGGAAGGCCGAAGTTGATTACGTGGGAAATTGTCGGCACGTCAAGACCGCGCGCTGCAACGTCAGTTGCAACCAGGATTTTTGCACGGCCTTCACGGATGCTGCGCAGGCGGCGGTTACGCACAGTCTGCGGCATCGCGCCATGCAGCGCTACAACTGAAAGGCCAGCTTCTGCAAGCTCTTCAGCCAGCATGTCTGTATCTTCCTGAGTTGAAGCGAAGACCACAGCCTGATCCATATCTTCTTCACTTAACCAGTGAGTCAGCAGTTTTTTCTTATGCTCAAAACCGTCAGTCCAGTGCAAAGTCTGGGTAATGTCAGTATTTGTAGAATGGCCGGTTTCAATCGCAATACGCTGCGGATCATTCATCATGCGCTCAGCAAGGTTGATGATGCGCGGCGCAAATGTTGCAGAGAACATTAAAGTCTGCTTGCGGTTTGCAGCCAAGTCGCTGATCGCTTCCAGGTCTTCAGAGAAGCCCAGGTCAAGCATGCGGTCAGCTTCATCCACAATGAGGGATTCAACTTTATCCAGCTTGATTTGACGGCGGTTAACCAAGTCAAGCAAACGGCCCGGAGTCGCAACGACAACTTGCGCGCCTTTAAGCTGCTGGATTTGCTTGCCGAAAGGCATGCCGCCCATGATCGCAGCGACACGCACGCCTTTCATGTGGCGTACAAATGCAATCGCGTCCTGGCAAACTTGCTGCGCAAGTTCACGCGTTGGCGAAATTACCAGGATAGAAGGCTGAGTAACCGCTTTCATGCGCTCTTTAAATGGCACGAAAGATTCCTGACCCGCTAAAGCGTTCAGTGTCGGGAGTAAGAAAGCTGCAGTTTTACCTGAACCTGTCTGGCTTGATACTAAAAGGTCTTTGCCTTCTAAAGCCGCAGGAATAGATTGTTCTTGCACAGGCGTAGGTGCAGTAAAACCAAGAGTCTCAAGCGCTTGTTGCAGCGACTCGTCTAAAGAAAAATCAGCAAAAGTTTTGCTCATAGAGATATTCACCCTAATGTGGGTGCTCCATTAAATATATGGTCTGTTGGACATCGGCAAAAAGCGGCACAGCAATAATCGCTGAAAATATAGAATCAGCG
>NZ_JAVXCI010000040.1:0-1189 GCF_036659555.1 Acinetobacter sp. | reverse complement strand
ACAATGATAGAAGAGAATGTTCAGGTAATGAACGAAATTTAGTGCGTGGGCGGATTATAGCAGGATATTTTCAAAAGTCACCTATTTTAGTCAGATTGCTGCAATATTTTCTCAAATACTGAATAAATGCGGGTTTCCGCTTGGTTTTTTGACCATCCAGAAAAATTTTCCAGCGCTTCCAGCCTGCATTTAAGCATCTGCTGGTCTGTTCAAATCCACTCACGCCGTATTTTTCCGGCCGCATGATCCGCCGGAATCCGTTTTGATTCTATTTTCAGATTGCCGGATGCATAAAAAAACCCTCACGCATGAGGGTTTTCATCAACTCGGACTGCTTAAGCCGGAAGCTTACTTGGCAGCGTCGCCCCAGGCTGGAACAACCGCCTGCATCAAAGGCTTCAGCATTTTCATGGAGCAGGCAATCACTTGGCCATTGTCCATAGAATTTGAGCCGCCGCGCGCATCAACCACTGTGCCGCCCGCCTCTTTCACAATCAGCTCGCCGGCAGCGATATCCCAAGGCTTTAAGCCCAGCTCAAAGTAGCCGTCCAAACGGCCGGCAGCCACATAGGCCAAATCCAAGGCTGCAGAGCCTGAACGGCGGTATTGCGCGCCCGCTTCAGTCACGTTCAATAAGGATTCAAAATGATTTTTCGCATAAGAAACGATTTCACCGCCGCGTTTAGCGCGGTAAGCATGGCCAACGCCCATAAAAGTTTTTTCCAGGCTGTCTTTCACATTTACCCGGATGCGGCGCTGGTTCATCATTGCGCCGCGGCCGCGGCTGGCAGAGAACAGCTCGTCTTTTACAGGGTCATAAATTACGCCGTGCTGGGTGACGCCTTTGTGCTGAACAGCAATGGATACGCAGAAATGCGGGAAACCGTTAATGAAGTTCAGGGTGCCGTCAAGCGGGTCAATCACCCAACACCAGTCGGCATCGTGGCCTTTGCCTTCCTGCATGCCGAACTCTTCGCCCAGGAAGCTGTGATTTTTATAGCTTTTGCGCAGGGTGTCGATTGTCAGCTGTTCCAGATAGCGGTCTACGCGCGTTACCGGACCGTCAATGCCTTTTTCTTCGACTTGCAGATCGAGCTTATGACGATTCTGATGCGCTTTTAAAAGCTCTTGACCAACTAATTGAGCCGCACGCGCAGCCATCACCACCATAGGTTCCATTGAACACCCA
>NZ_JAVXCI010000039.1:0-26083 GCF_036659555.1 Acinetobacter sp. | reverse complement strand
TGCACGTGTTGCTGTAGAAGCTGCGCATGTCGATTACTGGTGGAAATTTGTCGGCTTAGATGGCAAAGTGATCGGCATGACTACATATGGCGAATCTGCACCTGCAAAAGACTTGTATCAATTCTTCGGCATTACTGCTGAAGCGGTTGTAGCTGCGGTAAAAGAATTGACTGCTTAATTCTTCAGAATTAACCGCGGTAAAGGACGCTCCTGAACAGGGGCGTTTTTTATGGACTAAATGACACTAAGCCTATGGCGGATTGCCGGCTATGGGTTTAAAGTTTATGCAGTTACAGTATTCATTAAAATTGGCATGCATATGCCGTAAGTGAGGAAAATATGAGCCTGTATAGCCAGATTAATGATGAAATTTTCCTGATGGAAACGGGCGAGCAAAAGTGGATTGGTCAAGACCTGCCGCTTGAGAACATGATGGCGGTTGAATTGATGCTGCAGGATCTGCAGGAAGATAAGATCATTAAAATCCGCCGTAAAAACCATGAAAAGCACACCGGCTTAAAGCAGGTTGACCGTGTGCTGGTTGAGAAGCTGTAAGCTTGCTTTGCAGTAAAAGCCCCGAAAGGGGCTTTGATTTTTAAGGATTGCTTAATTGGTCTTATTCAGGAAGCTGTTCAACCATGTGCTGCGCAAAGCCATCAATGTCTTCTAATTCATTTTGAGGTGCTCCGCTTCCAGATAAATCACGGATAATTTTGCCAAAACTCCCCTTTGAGCCTAACGAAATTTTCTCTTCTGAAGAGAGTGTTGCCAGCTCTTGATCTTTATGGCTTAAGCTTGATTGGTAGCGCATTACGCTATGCGCATATTTTTTCCCGGTGTTTGAGCCTAAAAATTTAAGGTCTTCGCCAGCAAATACTCTTTTCTGGGCAATATCAAAGCTGATTGCAATCGGCTGGGCGGTTTCTGCGTCAGCGAGTAAATTTTTAGCTTTTAAATCCGCATTTAATTTTTGAATATAGCGCTGTTTAATTTGATCTTGATTTAGAAAATCAGGCGCATTCATTTTGCTTGAAAGCGTCACATTGACATCTTTCACGATATAGCGTTTAGGCTGAATATTTTCAACGGTATCCTTGCTTTTATAAGGCTTATAAAACTGTGCAGGCTTTGCAGAAGCAATAACTGGAGTGCAAAGCAAGGCTGCTAAAATAAGATTGCTGATTTTCATAATTTCCCCAATATTTAATAAATAATCGGCCAAATAAGCGCATATTATAATCATATAAATTAACTGTTTAAGTTATTAGCAGAGAAATTTTCCTGAATTGGAATAAGCGGTTGCAGCGGCGCTTTCATAGGCGCGACCGAATAGGACTTGGCGCAGGTGCTGAATGAATCATAATCAGGCTGCAGTCTAGCGGCTATTTCAGCAGTGAGCTGTTCCTGCCTATAACAGTGTTATGCATTTGTATCCTGCCGGAAAAATAAGATTTTAAGCGTTAAGTTCGCGCACCTATTGCTGGAGTCGGAATGCAGATTGTTTGCTCTAAGATATTGTAAATAAAATTAAAAATATAAGGCATGCAATGGAGAGTTCTATTTTTCGGGCAATATTGGCTTAAAAAGCGAAGATTGTTTCATTCTTGCAACATATCGTTTTATTCATAGCGCTGAATTAAACTCAGAAAGGAATAAACTAGCACTCATTCGGAAGTGAGATAAAAACATGAACTTTAAAGCATTAACAATCGGTTTGGCTGTAGCGTCAGCTGCAACGCTTTCAATGGCGAAACCGGTTGCATACCAAATTGACCCAACGCATACAGCGACTGTATTTACCTGGAGCCACTTTGGTTTTTCTACGCCATCCGCGAACTTCAGCGACATTCAAGGCACAATTAATGTCGATAATGCCAAGCCTGAAAATTCATCAGTGAATGTGACAATTCCATTATCCAGCCTGAACACAAACGTCAAGGCGCTGGATGAGCATTTGCAGAAAGCTGATTTCTTTGATGCCGCAAAATACCCAAACATCACGTTTAAGAGCACTAAAGTTCAGGCCGCAGGCAAGAACAAATACAAAATTACCGGCAACCTGACGGTTAAAGATGTGACTAAGC
The DNA here is from genome assembly GCF_036659555.1 of Acinetobacter sp. Taxonomy (GTDB): domain Bacteria; phylum Pseudomonadota; class Gammaproteobacteria; order Pseudomonadales; family Moraxellaceae; genus Acinetobacter. The sequence continues at coordinate 23,999 of NZ_JAVXCI010000039.1, read as the reverse complement.
CGGTTGTGCTGGATGCGGTACTGAATAAGCAAGGCGTGCATCCAATGACCAAAGCCGAATCTATTGGCTTTAATGCGACAACATCATTTGACCGTTCTGCATTTGGCGTAGGCGCGTATGTGCCGAATGTCGGCGATAAGATCACTGTCAACATTACGACCGAAGCGTCAGTTCCCGCTGCAAAATAATCTGAACCGATTATTCGGCTGCAGACAGTAAAAAAGCACCATTAAGATGGTGCTTTTTTTATCGCAGTGCATCGGTTAAGAATTTCTATTCAAAAGCAGGTAGCAGCCGAAGCTGATAAAAATGCCGCCGGTAATGCCGTCAATCCATTTGCTCAGCCGCTGGTAGATTTGATTCATTTTCGGCATGGAAAAAAGATACGCCACTGTCGCAAACCACAGCAGGCTTTCAACCCAAATCATGAATAATAAAGCGCTCTGTGAGTTTAGAGAAGCGCTGCTGTCGATGGCTAAAGCAAAAATACTGCTAAAGTAAATCAAGGCTTTAGGGTTTGCCATATTGGTAAAAAACCCCTGAAGCAGCAGCGCCCATTTGGATTTAGGCTGAGCTGCGGCCACAGCTTTTGCGCTTGCTGTATTTTGGCTGAATGCTGCTTTCAGCATTTGAAAGCCTAAATAAATCAGATAGCAGCCGCCTAAAATCATCAGCACTTGCTGCAGCCATGCAATTTTTTGAAAAATAAAATGCAGGCCGCTTAAGGCGCAAACCGCCCAGACCAAGATGCTCAGGGAAACACCCAAAGCTGCATATAAAGCATGGATGCGTGACTGGCGGATTGCGCTTTGCGTCACAAATAAAAAGTCAGGGCCGGGGCTAATCAATGCAAAAAGATGAATAATCGCAATACCCAAAAGTGCGGACATGATAATACTCTGTATATGAAGATAATTTTGACCGGAGAAGCAGCCGCTTTAATGGGTTAAATGGCGCATAAATTTTTCTGCAATGCGCTGAGCCTGCGGTTCTAAGCGGCCTGCATAACGCAGGTTGTCCGCGCGCAAAGCTGGAATACTGATGCCGGCGTTGCGCAGCTCGCAGGTATGGCCAATCAGCCATTTTTCCATGCTGTCGGCTGCCGCCTCTATATGAAACTGCAAGGCCAGAATATTTTTACCGATGGAAAAAGCCTGATTTGGGTAAAGATCGGAACTGGCCAATAGCGTGGCATGTTCAGGCAGGTCAAAAGTATCGCCATGCCAATGCAGCACAGGTGTTTCCGCCAGCGGCGCCAAGATATTGTCTGGGACTTCGGCAAGGCTGAGCTGGCTCCAGCCAATTTCCTTGGCATGCCCTGCATAGACTTTTGCGCCCAAGGCATGCGCAATCAGCTGCGCGCCTAAGCAGATGCCCATAGTGGGCAGGCCGTTTTCCAGGCGCTGCTTGAGCAAGTCAATTTCCTGCTGCAGGAAAGGGTAGTCCTCCGCTTCATAGACTCCAATTGGCCCGCCTAAAATAATGGTCAGGCCTGGATGTTCAAAAGCCTGAGTTAAATCATCGACGCCGGCCTCGAAATAGCGCACGCGGAAACCCAGCGGGTAAAAAACATCTTCAAGCGCGCCCAAGTCTTCAAAAGCAAGGTGCTGAATGGCGTAAATCGTGTCTGGAAATGCGGAAGTCATGGCAAGTCATTGGAATCTATAGATGCCTAGAAATTTATCCTGATTGGCTGCAAATAAAAAGCGCAGATTAAAAAATTAAAGCAGAAATACAGAGGAATGCCCGCAGCTGCTGATGCAGGCAGCGGTGGCGCCGTAAAATAGCGCCTGCAATTTTGCCTGAATAGGCGGATTCATGGCTAAAATGCGGTTTGCGTTGCATTTTGCATAAAATAATTTTCATCAGCGCTGAATTTGCTGAATATATAATATGAAAATTAATATATATTGAAAAAGCGCAAAAAAAATTAATGAAAAACAGATAGTAATCAAATGCATCAAGGGTATGATGATATGCCTGAAAAAATTGCTTGATCATGCGCGAGAGAATCAGTTAGATTCCATATATATGATTTTTATATTAAAAAAATATAGAGAAGGGGGTGTTTTATGGATGTTGAGCATACCCGCGATGCAACCTTGCTGCATGCGATACATAAAATTTTACTGAAAGAGTGGGATCCTTTGGGGATACGGCGCATTCCTGCAATGCGTGATGAATATGATGATTACCTGCCGAATATTTTTAAATTGATTAGACAGAATTCAAGTGAAACTGAAATTTTTGATTACCTGTGGTGGGTTGAACAGCGCGTGCTGGAAAAGCAGGGCAATAAGGCGCACACTTTCCGGATTGCCGGCTTATTGAAAGTCCTGCAGAAAATGTAACAGCTGCAATTCAATCACCGGCAGAAGCCCTATTGCCGTGTATAAAGAAAACCGGTATCTGCTGCTAATGCCAGTCAGTTAAGCATTTTTAATCCTCCCCTTGCGCAGCAGTGCTGCTCACCTTTTTCAAAGGAGGGAGTATTTTGAATGCAAGACTATCTTAATTCAAAAGCATTCTCCTCTTTTGTCTTGCGCCATATATGGCTTAGGGTTAGGGGGGATTTATCAATCAGCAATGATAAAATTATACTTAACTGATTGACATTAGCTATTTGCTTGAGCCCACCCTTAGAACTTTTTCTCTACACTGAATAGCACACTTGGAATCGCTTCATTGACGCGGGCTTGGTACAGGCTGCCGTCCGCCGTGCTGCTGAGGCGCTCTTTATAATCCGTGCTTAAAATATTGCGCGCATTGACGGAAGCTGACCAGCTGCTGTCAAAGCGCTTGGTCAGGCTGAGATCCATATTCACGCGCTGATTGCTGGTGCGGTCATAAGGCTCATTGCTTAATGTGCGGGTATATTCAGGCGTGTAATTCAAATTCGCGCTGGCGGAGATGCGCCACGGCTGGTAGCTGTAGGATAGGCCCGTGCCGGCAGTGTATGGGGCAACATCGCTGGCAAGGCGCTTGGCGCCATTGTCTGCTTCAATTTCCGCCCGCACGGTAGAAAGCTGCGCATTCAGCATGAAGGAATGGCCGTTTTCAGTTTGCTTTAGGGCATAGCGCCCAGCAACTTCCACTCCGTAAGTAGTTGCATTATCTTGATTATACGGCCGTTCTACAAAACGGCAGTCTGCGCCGCCTGCAGCGCATAAGCCGCCTTGTGTATTTTCATTGCGGATGGCTTTCTCAATATAGTCGTTGATTTCACGGTAATACGCCGTGATATTCACCCCGCCCGCAGGGGTGTTATAGCCCAAAGTAGTTTCGTAGGCATTGATTTTTTCCGGCCTTAAGAATGGATTGCCGCCGCGGTCAGGGTTATTCAGCGTGCCGGCATCCGCATCGGTAGACACCGAAACGGCAGGCAAGAGCTGATTGGCGCGCGGGCTGCTGAATGCCTGGCTGATATTGGTTTGCAAAGACCAGCGGTCATCAAAATCAAAGCGGTGGGCCAGCACAGGGCTGAGGTGCTGATCACTGTAATCCACCAAGCCGGAACGGCTGATCCATTCCTGACGCGCGCCTAAGGTTAAGGTCTGGCGCGGTGTAAACTGCCAGCTGCCTTCGGCATACAGGGCATAGCGCTGCTCATCTAAAGCCGCGGCAATATTGCTTTCCAGCTCGCTGGCGCGCAAATCTGTACCGAACTTGATTTGCTTGCTTTCATCAAATTTTCGCACGCCGTCATAGGCCAGCCCGTATTCATTCACTTGCTCATCAGTATAAGACTGCCTGAGCGCAGAACGGGTCAGCTCTGTTTCATTCTGCTGCTCTATCGACAGGCGGATTTTATCTGAACCGCCCTGATCCTTGCGCTCATAGCGGGTATTCAGGCGGATGCTGTCGTTTTTATCTTCCTGAATTTGATCGCGCATGCTGCCTTCGCTTTCATTGTTGCGCCAAAACAACTCTGCGATGACTTTCTGCTGATCATCAATCAGATATTCCGCACGCGGGCTGATCATTTGCGAAGTCCGGTTGACCGTGCGCTGCTGCGTGCTGTTCAGGCCGCCGGCGTTTTGAATTTGGGCGACAGCAGTTGTGTCATTCCACATTTGATTGGCGGACAGGCTGTAAATCCAGGCATCATCGCGTCCATCCATCTGCAGGCTGATATTTTTGCGCTGCTCTTCGTTTGCATTTGATTTTGCAACGCCGTAGCCTGCGCGCACCGTGCCGCTTAAGCGCGTGCCATCCAAAGGCTCTTTTAAAATAATGTTGATGACCGCTGAAGAAGCAACTGAGGCCTGCGCGACACTTGGCTGCTTGGTAATTTCAATGCGTTCAATCATGTCAGGCGTAATGCTGTCGACGACAGACATGCCGCCGCGCGGGCCGCCTTGCACAGGCTCGCCGTTAATCAAAAAAACTGGCGCGCCGCCGCCGCGGAAACGCATGCTGCCCGAACCGCCGCGCGGGCCTTGGCCGGGCGTAGGCATTTGAAAACCGGCTGCGCGGCGCAGCGCGTCATTCACCGACTGATCGCCAAATTTTTCCATTTCTTCGCGGGTGACAATGGTTTTTGCAACCGCGCTGATGTCCGGGTCTTTTTGTACAGCAGGCGCCTGTTCAACCTGGAAGCTTAAAGTCGGCAGGGTCTGCACAGCTTGGGAACTGGCTGCTGATGCAGCTTCCGCTGCAGCGCCGTCTGCCCAGACAGATGATGAAATAGTCAATACAGCATAACTTAAAGCGCTTAATTTTAAATAGGGGTGCAGGCGTTTCATTATTAGGTGTACCAAGTGTAATTTTGCGTAAGACTAGCTTAAAAATATGGAGAAACATTGTGGAAAAATAGGACGCGCGAAAAAATAGTTTAAACTGGGCTATGCTAAAAAATTGCCGCTGCTGCGGTAGCATAAAAAACTGATTTCCATATCAAAAATATGGTTTTCAGCTTCTGAAGCTGGCGGGATTTGATCAGTATTTATAGGCTGGGCTGCTAAGCGCTTAGGTTAAGAGCAGCTTCATTATTGCTTATAGATTTTTTGGGTGCAGATAGGCGGATGATTTATCCACTTTGAAGTTTATTTTACTTAACGATGGGACAGCAATGAGATGAATAGCATTGCTGTGCAAGAAATCCAATACCATAATGACTGATGCAAGAAGTCGAATGCTGAACTGGCTGGAATCAGGCTTTAGAAAGACTTTTTAATTCCAAGCCGCAGCTCAGCTAGCCTGCATAATCAACAATGCAGCGCTGGCAGATTTGCGCAATCTCCTGTGCGGTTTTTTGCTGCAGATGCATGTTCTGCGGATGCCATTTTTCCATCATCTGAATCAGCCATGCAAAGTCTTCAGCCTTGGGCATTGCGTCATCCTGCACAAAATTGCGGATGATGTTCTGAATGGCGTAATATTTCTGCACATGCACGGTTTCAGAGCTTTTAAAGCGGATAATCCGGTAATCCTCCAGCATCTGCCAGACTTCGGCATAATCCTGCAGTGTTTTCAGTTCGCGCTGCGCTTTCTGAATGGCGGCGCTCAGAGCCGCCAGTGTATTGGGGTTCTGCAGCGCCCATTCCTGCGTTACGGCAAGCACTTTATCCGCCACAGGCGGAATAATATTCTGGCTGGATGCCACCATTTGCCCAATGCCCAGCAGTTCCGCTTCAGTATTCCACGGCTCGCCGACGCAGAAGCCGTCAATCACCTGGCTTTTCATCGCTTCGACCATATACGGCGGCGGAATGATGCTCATCTGAATATTCCGCGCGGCGTCTTCATCCGCCATAGCCAGCCATTCTTTCAGGCAAAAATAATGAATGGATTGCTGAAACACCGAGGCCAGCTGTAAAGGATGCTGATTTTGAATGGCTTTGACCACTTTTTCAGCTGCCTGCTGTTCATTGTCCTGCACGCTGATGCCCAGATCGAAGCAGAGTTTTTGGCTCAGGCTGATAAAGGCGCGGTTGACGCTGAGCACCAGCGGCGTCTGCAGTGGAATGCCCGGCTGATCTTCGGCAATGGCGGCCGCAGGCAGCAGGGCGGAAAGGCAGTGCGCCGCGTCTAAAAAGCCGTAGGCCAAGCGGTCCCTTAAGCTGGCCCACGAGGCTTCACGCTCTAAGCTGACTTCTAAGCCGGCCTGCTGAAAATAGCCCTGCCGGTCTGCCCAGAGAATTGCGGCGCAGTCGAGCAGCGGAATGTAGCCCAAATGCAGTTTGGTTTTTTCTAAAGATGCCATGCTTATTCCTTAAATTGCGACTGCAGCAGTTCTTGCGCGTCAATCAGGCGGCGCGCCATTTCGCCTATGGTCATGCGGTGGCTCATGGCGCTTTTGCGCAGCAGCACAAAGGCCTGATCTTCAGTCAGCTGATGCATCTGCATCAGCATGGTTTTGGCCTTTTCAATGTCTTTGCGGTCAAACAGCCTGCATTTGGCTTCATTCAGGTCTTTCAGCAGCTTTTTATGCTTCCTGAACTGTTCGATTGAAATTTCCAAAATGCTTTCAAGCTTTTGCGGCTCTATGCCGTCCACAATGTAGGCGGTGACGCCGGCTTCAATGGCATTTTTAATGGTGTCTTTATGCGAGTTTTTGGTAAACAGCACAGTCGGCAGGTCAAACTGGCTGACGCAGCTTTCAATAATGTCGCGGTGCGGATGGTCCATATCCAGCAAAATCACATCGGCATGCAGCTGCTGCAGGCCGGAGCTGTTCAAGTGGTCAATCATCAGGCAGGCGACAACATCGAAGCCATGCTCAATTAGGGATGACTTGATAAAGGCTGAGCGCTCAAAATCGTCATCAATCAGGGCTATTTTTAGATTTGGCATGCTGATACTGAGGCAAAGCCTGAAAAATATTTCTATTGATTAAGCAATTTTGGTGCCAGAAGCTTTGCAGGATTCTCGCGCCTTTAATCTTAATCATTGAGTTTAAGTGTTGCCGCTATGCGCACCAGCATGACGCAAAAGTGCGCCGAGAAAACGCAGCCTCTTTTTGGGCGCCGGGCTGCACCGCTTTTGCGCCTGAGCTGCGGATGCAATTCTATAAGCAGGCGGCTGAATTCAGCGCTTAAAAGTTATTAAAATGATAATAAACAATTGTTTAAAGTTTATTTTTTGAAGTTGGCACGGCGTGTGCATTATTCACAGCGGGTCAAAGAAGACTCATAAAGTTTGTAAGAGGGCCAACGATGTCCGCTCTGATCGAATCTATTGCGAAATTACCGCGCAGCTAGATTGCCTATGCGTTCAGTTCTGGAGGAAGATGGCTATGTCTTCAACTTTAAATGCTAAAAAAGCGACAAAAATAAATCTATTCAACTTTAGTTCTTCAGCGATGCGGGCCTTCCACATGAGTTGGCTCGCTTTTTTTGTCTGCTTCTTTGCGTGGTTTGCCTGCGCGCCGCTTATGCCGGTGATTGCCGGTGAGTTTCATTTAACCAAAGATCAGATTGCCAATATCAATATCGCCGCTGTTGCGATCACCATTTTAGTCCGGCTGATTGTCGGGCCATTGTGCGATAAATACGGCCCGCGCAAAACCTATACCGCTTTGCTTATTATCGGCAGCATTCCAGTGTTTGGCGTCGCTTCCGCCAACAGCTATGAATCCTTCCTGTTCTTCCGCTTATTGATCGGCGCGATTGGCGCAAGCTTCGTCATTACCCAATACCATACCAGCATCATGTTTGCGCCGAATGTGGTGGGCACAGCCAATGCGGCTTCAGCCGGCTGGGGCAATGCCGGCGGCGGCGCAACGCAAGCCCTGATGCCGCTGCTGCTGTCCGCCATTGTGATGTTCGGCGTAGAGCAGGCAATGGGCTGGAGAATCGCTTTGCTGGTTCCGGGCCTGATGATGGTGATTGTCGGCTGCCTGTACTGGAAATTTACCCAAGACTGTCCACAAGGCAACTTTAAGGAACTGCGCGCGCAAGGCATCAGTGTCGGCAGTGATAAAAAAGGCGGCATGGCGATTCTGATGCATGCAGCCCGCAACTACCGTGTCTGGATTCTGTTTGGCGCTTATGCTGCCTGCTTCGGCATTGAAATCTTCATTCATAACATTGTCGCAATGTACTACGTTGACACCTTTAAGTTTGGCCTGAAAGAAGCCGGCATGGCTGCAGGCATCTTCGGTTTGCTGGCGCTGTTTGCCCGCGCGCTGGGCGGGATTGTTTCAGACCGAGTCGCGCTGAAAAAAGGCCTGGATGGCCGCACCAAAGTGCTGTTCAGCATGATCTTGCTGGAAGGCTTATTCCTGATTGTGTTCTCGCAAATGAACAGCGCCATGCTGGCGATCCTCACCATGACGGTATTTGCGCTGTTCACCCACATGGCCTGCGGCGCAACCTATGCTCTGGTGCCGTTCATTGACCGTGATGCTTTGGGCGGAGTGGCAGGCATTATTGGCGCAGGCGGCAATGTCGGCGCAGTGGCGGCGGGCTTCCTGCTGAAAGGCATGTTGGACATTCAAACCACCTTAATGGTGCTCGGCGGCTTGGTGGTGATTGCTGCCAGCTGTGTCCTGATGATCCGTTTCTCGGTTGAGCATAAGGAAAAAGAGCAGCGCTTGTTTGAACAGGCTGTTCATGAACGCAACATGGCTGAAGCGCAAAACTAAGCCTGAGAAATAGCAATAATCCGGAGAAATAATATGAAAATCATCATGATCGGTCATGGCATGGTTGGCCACAAGTTTATCGAATCTGTTTTAGAGCATGCAGGTGATGAGGTTGAAATCACCATCTTGGCAGAAGAACCGCGTTTGGCTTATGACCGCGTGCATTTGACTGAATATTTCAGCGGAAAATCGGCCAAAGATTTAACCCTGTGCCGTGCAGATTTTGCCGATGCTTACGGCATTGATCTGCGCCTCAGCACCAAAGCTGCAGCCATTGACCCGCTGAATAAAACCGTCACAACCGGTCATGGCGATGTTCTGAGTTTTGATAAACTGGTGCTGGCAACCGGTTCCTATGCCTTTGTGCCGCCGATTCCGGGCAATGACCGCGCCAACTGCTTTGTTTACCGCACCATTGAAGATCTGGATGCGATCCGCGCAGCCAGCTTAAACGCTAAATCGGGCGTGGTGATCGGCGGCGGCCTGCTGGGCCTGGAAGCGGCCAAGGCGCTGCGCGACCTGAATTTGGCAACGCATGTGGTGGAATTTGCGCCGCGCCTGATGGCGGTGCAGATTGATGATCTGGGCGGCAAGGTGCTGCGCGCTAAAATTGAAAATCTGGGGGTGAAAGTTCATACCCAGAAAGCCACATCCTGCATTGAAGACGGCGCATCGGCAGCGCATGTGATGAAATTTAGCGACGGTTCAGAACTGGAAACCGACATTATTTTATTCTCTGCTGGAATCCGCCCGCGCGATGAGCTGGCGCGCCAAAGCGGGCTGGCCATTGGCGAACGCGGCGGGATTGCGGTGAATGATTACTGCCAAACTTCAAATCCGGACATTTACGCGATTGGCGAATGCGCGCTGTGGCAGAACAAAATTTACGGCTTGGTGGCGCCAGGCTACGACATGGCGCGCATTGCCGCCAAGCATGTGATGGAGCAGGCCTGCAGCGGATTTGCCGGCGCGGACATGAGCACCAAGCTGAAGCTGATGGGGGTGGATGTCGCCTCCATCGGTGATGCGCACGCCATGACGCCGCATGCGCTGAGCTATTTCTATGCCGATGAAGCTGCGCAAATCTATAAAAAAATTGTGGTCAATGCCGAGAAAACCAAACTGCTGGGCGCTGTGCTGGTCGGCTGCGCCAAGGAATACAGCGACCTGCTGCAAATGATGCTGAATGGACTGGCGCTGCCGGAAAATCCTGAAAGCCTCATCATGCCGGGCTATGCGCAGTCCGGGGCAAAAGCCGGCGGCAGCGGGGTGGATTTGCTGCCGGACAGCGCAACCATCTGTTCATGCAATAACGTATCTAAAGCGGATATCTGCAGCGCCATTGCCGACGGTTCAACCTCGCTGGGCGCGCTGAAAAAATGCACCAAAGCCGCCACGGCCTGCGGCGGCTGCGCGCCGCTGGTGACTCAGGTGCTGAAATCTGAACTGCAGCGCCAAGGCGTTACGGTCAATAATCATCTGTGCGAGCATTTCGCCTACTCGCGCCAGGAGCTGTATCACTTGGTGCGGGTCAATGAAATCAAGACTTTTGATGACCTGATTCAGCAGCATGGTCACGGCTTGGGCTGCGACATCTGCAAGCCGACGGCTGCCAATATTTTAGCTTCCTGCTGGAATGATTTTGTGCTGAAGCCAAGCCATGCCGGCCTGCAGGACAGCAATGACTACTATTTGGGCAACATTCAAAAAGACGGCTCCTACTCGGTGGTGCCGCGCATGGCGGGCGGCGAAGTGACGCCGGACGGCTTAATTGCGGTGGGTCAAATTGCCAAAGAGTACGGCTTATACACCAAATTGACCGGCGGACAGCGTGTTGACTTATTTGGCGCGCAGGTGCATCAGCTGCCTGAAATTTGGGAAAAGCTGATCAAGGCCGGCTTTGAGTCAGGCCATGCTTACGGCAAATCGCTGCGCACCGTGAAATCCTGCGTCGGCAGCACATGGTGCCGCTACGGGGTGGATGATTCGGTCGGCTTAGCGATTTTTCTGGAAAACCGCTACAAGGGCCTGCGTTCACCGCACAAGCTGAAAATGGCCGTGTCGGGCTGCACCCGCGAATGCGCTGAAGCGCAAAGCAAGGACGTTGGCGTGATTGCCACCGAAAAAGGCTGGAACCTGTATGTTTGCGGCAATGGCGGCATGAAGCCGCGCCATGCCGAACTTCTGGCCTCAGACTTGGATACGCAGACGCTGATCAAATACATCGACCGCTTCTTCATGTTCTATGTGCAGACCGCTGACCGCCTGCAGCGCACCAGCGTATGGCGCGACAATATGGAAGGCGGCCTGGATTACCTGAAAGATGTGGTGGTGCATGACTCTCTGGGCATCGCTGCTGAACTGGAGCGCCGCATGAGCCATGTGGTGGGAACTTATCAGGATGAATGGCGCACCGCGGTGGAAGATCCGGAAGTGCGCAAGCGCTTCGTAACTTTCATCAATGCCAAAGCCGAACAGCAGCAGGACCCGCATATTCAATTCGCCGCCGTCCGCGGGCAAATCCGCCCGAAGACCGATGCAGAGCGTGACGCTGCCCGCATTCCTGTCGTTGAAGCTTAAGCCCATTGCCAGCCTAAAGGAGAATGAAGATGACAATTTTAAAAGAAATGAACGATGCAGAATGGATTGAAGTGTGCAGCCTGGATGACATCACGCCGAATACCGGCGTGGGCGCATGGCTTGCAGGGCAGCAGATTGCGGTCTTCCGCGTGGGCAGCGAAAAGCGCGTTTATGCGCTGAGCAATCAGGACCCGTTCAGCAAAGCCTTTGTGATGTCGCGCGGCATTTTAGGCGACTTGCAGGGCGAACGGGTGGTGGCGTCGCCCATCTACAAGCAGCATTTCAGCTTAGCCACAGGGCGCTGTCTGGAAGATAAAGATCAAAAGCTGCTGGTGTTTCCAAGCAAAATTGAAAACGGCAAGGTGCTGATCAGCCCGGTGCCACAAAAAACCTACATTACCAATAATGGCGCAGCGCAGGAAAAAATGAAGCTGGTGCTGGTGGGCAATGGCCTGGCAGGCATGCGCTGTCTTGAAGACTTGCTGGATATGGCGCCGGAGCGCTATGAAATTACCGTGATTGGCGAAGAGCCTTGGGGCAACTATAACCGCATCATGCTGTCTCCGGTGCTGTCAGGCGAAAAAACCATTGATGACATTATGCTGCATCCGCATGCATGGTATGCGGACAAAGGCATCCGCTTTATTGCCGGCGATCCTGCGGTGAAAATTGACCGTCCGCGCAAGCAGGTTCATACCGGCGCAGGTGAAGTAGTTGATTATGATCGCTTGATTTTAGCGACCGGGTCGAAGCCGTTTATTCCGCCAGTTAAAGGCGCTGAGCTGAACGGCGTTTTAAGCTTCCGCGATATTTACGATATCCGGCGCATGCTGGACTACTGCAAAACCAGGAAAAATGCGGTGGTGATTGGCGGCGGACTGCTGGGGCTTGAAGCGGCGTACGGGCTGAAGCAGCAAGGCATGAATGTGACGGTGCTGCATTTAATGGACCGCATTATGGACCGCCAGCTGGATGCAAAAGCCAGCTTAATGCTGAAGCATGCCATTGAGCAAAAAGGCATCAGGATCATTACCGAAGCCAATACCGAAGAACTGCTGGGTGATGAAGGCCATGTTGCGCAGGTCAGATTAAAAGACGGCAGCCTGCTGGATGCGGACTTGGTGGTGTTTGCGGTGGGCATCCGCCCGAATATGGCGCTGGCGCAAAGCGCGGGCCTGCGCTGCAGCCGCGGCGTGCTGGTCAATGACACCATGCAGACCTATGACCCGAGCATTTATGCAGTGGGGGAATGCATTGAGCACCGCAATCAGACTTTTGGGCTGGTTGAGCCGCTTTGGGGGCAGGCATTCATTTGCGCATCGCATTTGGCCGAGCACGGCAGCCTGACGTTTAAAGCGCCGACGGTTCCGACACAGCTGAAGGTCAGCGGCTGCGATGTTTTTTCTGCGGGCGATTTTGAGCCTGCGGAGGATTTTGAAGACATTGTTTTGAATGATGAAAAACGCCAGATTTATAAACGCATTATTATTCAAAAAGATAAGGTGATTGGCGCCGTGCTGTTCGGCGATACCGAAGACGGCGTCTGGTATGCGGAACTGATTGCCGATCAGACCCCGATCACTTCTATCCGCAATAAGCTGCTTTTTGGTAAAGATTTTGCATTAAAAAAAGCAGGGTGAATTTAATCTTCCTTGTGAAGCCGATGCTTCTCACCTCTTTTAAAAAGAGGGGAAAGCATGACCCGTCAAATATGACCTTGGGCGGTTAAAACTCCCTCCTTTTTCAAAGGAGGGTTGGGGTGGATTGGCGGAATAATCTCTAGCTAAAAGTTAAAGCAATACACATGTAAATTCAAATAATTAAGGAGCGAAGCAGAAATGAATAGTATCCCTGTAATGGAACTGCATAGCTCCACAGCAATAAATACTAAAACGGTGAATACCACCTGCCCGTACTGCGGCGTGGGCTGCGGCGTGACGGCGCGTGTGGCGGAAACCGCGCTGGGGCAGAAAGTGACGGTGGAAGGCGACATCAGCCATCCCTCCAACTTTGGCAAGCTGTGCATTAAAGGCAGCAATCTGGCGGATACTTTGGGTCTGGAAACCCGGGTGCTTGAACCGATGATCGGGCGCAAGGCCAGCCGTCAGGCGGCCAGCTGGGACACGGCAATTGCGGGCATTGCAGATAAATTTCAGCAATGCATTGATCAGCATGGCCGCGGCAGCATCGCCTTTTATGTTTCAGGCCAGCTGCTGACCGAAGACTATTATGCGGTCAATAAATTCGTCAAAGGCTATTTAGGCACGGCCAATATCGACACCAACTCGCGCTTATGCATGTCATCCGCCGTGGCGGCGCATAAAAGGGCATTCGGCGAAGACCTGGTTCCGGCAAGCTATGAAGACTTTGAACAGGCCGATATGGTGGTGCTGGTCGGCTCCAATACCGCTTGGTGCCATCCTGTGCTGTATCAGCGCATCATGCAGGCCAAAGAACAGCGCGGCCTGTTTGTGGTGGTGATTGATCCGCGCTTTACCAGCACCTGTGAGGCGGCTGACCTGCATTTGCCGGTTCTGCCGGGGCAGGATGTGGCGCTGTTTAACGGCTTATTGCAGTATCTTGCGCAAAACGGCTATGCCGATCAGGATTTTGTCGCGCAGCAGACGCAAGGCTTAGAACAGGCGCTGGCCTGCAGCGCAAGTGAAGCCTCAATGCCGGCCGTTGCGGAACGGACGGGAATTTCCCTTGAAAAATTAGATCAGTTCTTCAAGGCATTTGCGCAAACCGGCAAGGTGATGACGCTGTTTTCCATGGGCGTCAACCAGTCTTCCCGCGGGGTGGATAAAGCCAACAGCATTATCAACTGCCACTTGCTGACCGGGAAAATCGGCAAGCCGGGAGCAGCGCCATTTTCGATGACCGGCCAGCCGAATGCCATGGGCGGGCGGGAAGCCGGCGGCCTGGCCAATATGCTGGCCAGCCATTTAGAGCTGGAAAACCCGCAGCACCGCCAGCTGGTGCAGGACTTTTGGGGCAGCCCGCATATTGCCAGCCAAGCGGGGCTGAAAGCGGTGGATCTGTTTCAGGCGGTGGAAAGCGGCCGGATCAAGGCCCTTTGGATTATGGCAACCAACCCGGTGGTCAGCCTGCCGGATGCGGATCAGGTCAAGCGCGCTTTAGAACGGTGCGAATTTGTGGTAGTGTCGGACATCTGCCTAGACACAGACACCACGCAATATGCCGATGTGCTGCTGCCGGCGCTGGGCTGGGGCGAAAAAGACGGCACCGTGACCAATTCTGAACGGCGCATTTCCAGACAGCGCGCTTTTTTAGATGCCCCGGCTGCAGCCAAAGCCGACTGGTGGGCGGTTTGCCAGGTTGCCAAGAAATTAGGATTCAGCGGTTTTGATTTTGCCGGCAGCCATGAGATTTTTCTGGAGCATGCGCGGCTTTCCGCCTGCCGGAACGCCGAGCTGGCACAACGCGAAGAAACGCCGGATTTCCGCTACTTCAATCTGCAGGGCCTAACTGATTTAAGCTTGCAGGAATACAATGCCTTCAAGCCGGCGCAATGGCCGGTTTGGCGGAAGAATCAAAAAGATGCAGACGCGGCGCGCTTATTTGAAAATGGCCGCTTCAGCCATGCCGATGGCCGGGCCAAGTTCATCGCCGCTGTAGCGGAAAACCCAGCCCATGCGGTGAGCGGTGCATATCCGCTGATTTTGAATACCGGGCGGATCCGCGACCAGTGGCATACCATGAGCCGGACTGGACTGTCGGCGAATTTAAGCACCCACCGCGCCGAACCGTACTGCGAGATTCATCCGCATGATGCGCTGAAATATGGCGTCAAAGACGGTGAGCTGGCGGAAGTGCGGTCTGCATGGGGGCTGTGCGTGCTGCGGGTGCAGGTCAGTGAAAATATCCGCCGCGGCCAGGTCTTTGCGCCCATTCACTGGAATGATCAGGTGGCTTCAGACGCAAGAATTGGCAAAGTGGTCAATCCTGCAGTGGATGCGGTTTCCGGCGAGCCTGAGTTCAAGCATACCCCGGTGACGGTTCAGCCCTTTTACACCCAATGGCAAGGCGTGCTGTATGTGCGTCAGGGCTTTGAGGCGCAGGTGCAGCCGGGCATTCAAAAGGCCGTATGGTGGACGAAAGTCACCGCGGCGAAAGCCGTCCGCTATGAACTGGCGGACCGCCAGAAGTTCAGCGCCGTAACGCAGCAGCTGCAGGCGCTGCTGCCTTTTAGCGATGAAAGCTTTGAATGGCTGAATGTGGAAGATCAGACCGCGCATATCAGCCATACTGTGGTGCTGCAGGATGGGCATTTGATTGCCAGCCTGTATATTGCGCCGAAAGCGCTGTTGCCAGACCGGGACTGGGTTGCCAGCCTGTTCAAGCGGGAACGGCTGAGCGCGATGCACCGCAAAGCCCTGCTTGCCGGGCAGGCAATGTCGATGAACAGCAGTGAGGGGCCGCTGGTCTGCAGCTGCTTTAAAGTCGGCAAAAACCGCATTATCAATACCATTAAAGAACAGAAAATCAGTCACGAAAAACAGGTGACGGCCTGCTTAAAAGCCGGAGGCAATTGCGGTTCGTGCCTGCCGGAAATTCGCGGCCTGATTAAAGCCTGTCAAGCGGAGTGCGCAGAATGAGAAGAAAAGCGTTGAAGCAAGCCACTTATCCTGAAACCGATTTGGTCATTCTGGCGGGCGGGCAGGCGCGCCGCATGAATGGCATCAATAAGCTGCTGCAGAAGTTCGATGATGAAATCCAGCTGCTTAAAATTCATCAGCAGCTGAAATCGCGGGTATCGCAGGTGTGGATCAGCAGCCACCGCGATCATTCAATTTATGAGCGCCTGCTGCCGTCCATTCAGGTATATCAGGATGATGAAGCGGGGTTTCAGGGCCCGCTGATGGGCATGAAAAGCGCGTGGGCGCATGTGCAGGCAGATTATGTGCTGTTTGTGCCCTGTGATGTGACTTTTATTCCCAATAAAGTGATTTCCCGCCTGCATCAGGCGCTGCAGCGCGATCCGCGCTGTGAAGTGGCCGTGGCGGCCATTAACGGCAAAGCGCTGTTTCCATTTTGCCTGCTGAAAAGAAGCAGCCTGCCTAAATTGATGCAGCATCTTGAGCAAAATCAGCGTAGTTTAAAGCAGTGTTTTGCCGATTTGCACATGCAGGTGGCGCGTTTTCAAAATCATGCACTGTTTTTTCACAGCATTAATTCATTTGATGAGCTGCAGCAGCACCGGCAGCTGCAGTTCCTGTAACGCTCTGCGCCACGGTATTGCTCAGCCGTTTTAAAGGGCGGAGCCTGCTGCTGTTTTGCCCATAAATGGGCAGCCTTCTTGGCAAAAATAAAAAATATCAGCCACAAGCGGGCAATTTAATAAAAACGCGCAAAGTTGGAACACTTATTGCAAAATTTATTGAAATTGTACTGCAACCCAATAGGGCGCAGAAGTTTGCACTGGGCAAAGACAGCGCAAATCAGCGTCATGGAAAATACAGATGAACAGCATGGCACAATTACAGCAGATGAATGCGTTCCAGGATCAGTTTGGGCGGGAGAAGCGCAAGCTTAGAATTTCCGTCACGGACCGCTGCAATTTCAAATGCAGCTACTGCATGCCTGAGCATCCAGAGTGGATGAAAAAGCACAATCTGCTCAGTTTTGAAGCGCTGTACCAATTCTGCGACTTTATGGTGCGCCACGGCATTCAGCAGATCAGGATTACCGGCGGCGAACCGCTGCTGCGCCAAGGCGTGGTGCATTTCATTGCGCAGCTGCAGGCGCTGAGAAAGCTCGGGCTGAAGCGCATTTCCATGACCACCAATGGCCATTACCTGAAACGCTTTGCCGTGGCCTTAAAGCAGGCGGGGCTGGATGATTTAAATATCAGTCTGGACAGCCTGAATGAAGCGCAATTTCATCAATTAACCCAAAAACAGCTGCAGTCTGTGCTTGAAGGCATCGCCGAAGCGCAAAAAGCGGGATTCAGCATCAAGATCAATGCTGTGCTGATCAAAGGCCTGAATGACGATCAAATCATCCCTTTAGCGCAATGGGCGCAGCAGCAGAATGCCGAACTGCGCTTTATTGAATTCATGCCTTTGGATGGCGATCAGCACTGGACACAGCAGGCCGTGGTCAGCGAGCAGCAAATTCTAGCGCAGCTGCAAAGCCAGTTTGACGTGCAGATGATGCAGGGGCAAGGCGCCAACCCGGCCCGGAGCTATGCAGTGAACGGCAGGCCCATTGGCATTATTTCGACCATCACCAATTCATTCTGCAGCAGCTGTGACCGCCTGCGCCTGAATGCGCAAGGCGAGTTTTATAACTGCCTGTTTGCGCGGCAGGGCCTGAATCTGAAAGCAGAGATCGAGCAGCTGTCTTCCGCCAAAAGCGCGGCTGAATCTGCGCTGCAGCAGTGGCTCAGCAGCTATATTTGGCGGAAAGAGCAAGGCTTTCATGCCATTCAGCAACAACAGCAGCTGCTGAATAATTCCCGGAAAATCAGCATGCATATGATAGGAGGCTAGAATGAAGCAGGATAAAAAGATGATTACTGTCAAAATAGCCGCTTTTGGCGCCATTGAGCGCCGGCTGCCGCAGGACTTCAGCCTGCCATGCCCAGCCGGCAGTTCAGTCGCCGCAGTGCTGGAAGATGTGGCGCGCGCCTATCCGGAAGCCTACGGCATGCTGGAGCGCTGCGCCTGCGCGGTGGGCGAAGACATTATTCCGCGGCAAACCGCGTTAACACAGGACAGCACTCTGGTGCTGCTGTCACCCGTGGCAGGAGGCTGAAATGGAACTGAAAAATTTTCCGCGCATTCAGGCGGCCGCGCTGCATCAGCATGCCTTTGACGGCATTCAGCAGTTTCCCGAATGCGGCGGCGTTGGCATCTTTGTCGGCACCGTCCGCAATCATCATCAAGGCAAAGCGGTCAAGGCGCTGAAATATACCGCCTATGCGCCTGTGGCTGAAAAAATGATCCGGCAGATTGAGCAGGAAATTCAGGCGAAGTATGGCGTTTCTTATGTGCGGGTGGTGCACCGGATAGGCGCTTTGACTATCGGCGATACTGCAATTATCGCCATGGCCTATGCAGCGCACCGCCGTGAAGCTTTTCAGGCCTGTGAAGAGGCAGTGGAGCGGGTTAAGCATGAAGTGCCGGTGTGGAAGGAAGAATTTTACATGGACGGCAGCAGCCAGTATGTGGAGGGCTGCTGCATCCGCAAGGATCATGACGCGCCTCAGCCCATGCCTCATGCGCATGCTGGCCATGCGCGCTGCGGGCATGAGCATGCAGATTAACAGCAGTTCTGCGCTCAGATTCCAAAAGTTAAAAAAATTAGAGATAAGGAGAGTGCAATGAAAGACGTAGGCATGAAGGCGGAAAGCTGCCGCACCGCAGTTGCAGCAGGCATACTGCATGCGCCGCCGCACTGCATTGAACTGCTGCGCAGCGGCAATACCGAAAAAGGCGATGCGCTGAAAACCGCGCGCATTGCCGGCATTCTTGGCGCAAAGCGCACCGATGAGCTGATTCCGCTGTGCCATCCCTTGCCGATCTACCGCGCTGACGTGGAATATGCGCTGTTTGAATCCCATGTTGAAATTATTGCCACAGTGGAAACCATTGGCCCGACCGGGGTGGAAATGGAAGCGCTGACAGCAGTCAGCCTGGCGGGCTTAACCTTGTATGACATGCTGAAGCCGCATTGCGAACCTGAAGATTTATGCCTGGATCAGGTCAAGCTGCGGAAGAAAAAAGGCGGAAAATCCCATTTCAGCCGCGTGCTGAAAGCCGCCATGCCGGCATTGGTCATTGTGCTTTCAGACACCGTGGCTGCCGGCAAAAAGCCGGATACCGCCGGGCAGAATGTTTTGCAAATCCTGCAGGAAGCCAATTTTGATGCTATCCATTATCAGGTGATACCAGACAGTCCTGAGCAGCTTTTAGCGCTGATTGAGCAGCAGAAAAACCATTATCCATTGATTTTGACGGTAGGCGGCACGGGGCTAGGGCCAAAAGACCTGACGGTCGAAACCATTCAGCCTTTGCTGCAGCGGGAAATTCCGGGTCTGATGGAAGCCTCGCGCAGTTTTGGCCAGCGCCGCACCCCCTATGCGTCTTTAAGCCGCGGCGTTGCCGGCTATATTGACAGCAGTCTGGTGATGACCCTGCCGGGAAGCCGCCAAGGCGCGAAAGAATCGCTGATTGCGGTATTGCCGGCTTTGGTGCATTTATTTGATGTGCAGAAAAATATTCCGCATGCGGGAGGCTATCAATGAATCAGGCTGTTATCCATTCAGGCTGCGGCGCAGAACCGGGGCTGATTTCGGCAGATCAAGCCATGCAGATGATGCTGGACTATGTGCAGCCTTTGACTGCGGAAACGCTGCCTTTAAGCCAGGCTCTAAACCGCTATGCTGCCGAAGACATACATTCGGCCATCAATTTGCCGATCTTTTCGCAAAGCGCGGTGGATGGCTATGCGGTATGTGCAGATCAGCAGATTCAGCCAGATGCACGTTTTGAGCTGATTGGCGAAATCCGCGCCGGGCAGGCGGCGGATGCGCAGCTCCAGCCAGGCCAGGCCATCCGCATTTTTACCGGCGCTGAAATTCCTGCAGGGACATCGGCGGTAGCGCGTCAGGAAATTGTGCAGGCAGAGGCCTGCGGCATTGTGCTGACCGAAGCGCTGCAGCCGCATGCAGACATCCGCGGCATGGGGGAAGAAGTGGCTGCCGGGCAGCTGCTGGCCTACGCTGGGCAGAAGCTGAATGTCGGCGCAATTGCTGCCCTGAGCATGGCCGGGATTCAGCAGGTGCGGGTTTTCCGCTACCCTAAAATTGCCGTGGTGATTACGGGCGATGAAGTTACGGAAACTGTGGAAGACCTGAGCTCAGGCCAGATTTTTGATGCCAATGGGCCGCTGATTCAGGCATGGTTTCAAGCGCAGAATCAGGCAGTTGATATGATGCATGTGCAGGACAGTGAACAGGCGGCGGTTGATTTATTTCACTCATTGAAACATCAGTATGATGTGATTCTGACCACGGGTGGCGTTTCGGTCGGGGACTATGATTTTGTCCGGCCGGCCGCTTTAAAAACCGGTTTTGAGCAGATTTTCTGGAAAGTGAAGCAAAAACCGGGCAAGCCGATCCTGTTTGCGCAGCATAAAGGCAGTGATCAGCGCGCTTGCTATCTATTAGGACTGCCGGGAAATCCGGGCGCGGTGTATATTGGCATGCAGCTGTATGCGGCGGTTTTGCTGAATGCCCTGCAGGGGAAAAAGCAGCTGCCGGAGTGGTTCAGCGCGGTCATGACGCATGACTTGAAAGCGGATGCCCGCGAGCGCTTTTTAAGAATGTCCGCCAGCTTTGATCAAGGCCTGCTGAAGCTGGCCAGCCTCGCCAAGCAGCAGTCGCATATGCTCAGCAACTTAATGCAGGCCAATTGCATCGTGCGCGTGCCTGCCGGTCAGCCGGTTCAGGCCGGGCAGGTCCTGCAGGGCCTATTTATCCAAAACTGAAATCAGGGGAATATCCATGCGGATTCAACATTTAACACTCATGCTCGCGATGGTTTCCGCCTCTGGGGCAGCATCCGCGGAAACGGTTAAAATTTATGCAGCTGCCAGCCTGACCAATGCCATTGCAGATATTTCCGCGCTGTATCAGAAGCAGCATGCAGAAGCTAAAGTCGTGCCGGTATTTGGCGCATCTTCAGCCTTGGCCAAGCAGGTCGAAGCGGGAGCATCCAGCGATATTTTCTTCGCTGCGGATCAGGACTGGATGAACTATCTGGTGCAGAAGCAGAAAATTCAGGCCAGCCAAGTCACGCCGCTGCTGTTGAATGAGCTGGTGCTGATCAGCCCTTTGAGCGCGAAAATCAGCTTTACCGCCATTCCGCAATTCAATTTTGCGCAATCTTTTCAAGGGCATTTATGCACAGGGCAAATGGAGTCGGTTCCTGTTGGAAAATACGCCAAACAGAGCCTGACTCAGCTGAATTGGCTGAACAGCCTGAATGGGCGGATTGTGGGAACTGATGATGTGCGTTCAGCTTTGGCCTTTGTGGAGCGGGGTGAATGCCAAGTGGGCATTGTTTATAAAACCGATGCCTTAATCAGCAAAAAAGTCAAAATCATCGGGGCTTTCCCGGCCAATTCGCATAGCCCGATTGTGTATCCGCTGGCCTTGACCGTGCAGGGCCAGAACAATGCTGACGCGGTGAAATTCATTAAATTTGTCAAAACCAGCCCGCAGGCCAGACAGACTTTCCAGAAGTATGGCTTTAAGCTCAAGGTATAAAAGATACGATGCTGCTGACCCCCGAAGAACTCAGCGCGCTGCATCTTTCAGCAAAAGTTGCAGGATTTGCCACAGCGCTTTGCTTGCCCTTTGCGGCCGCTTTGGCCTGGCTTTTGGCGCGCCATGAATTCCGCGCCAAGTTTGTGCTGGAAGCGCTGCTGCAGATGCCGATGGTGCTGCCGCCGGTGGTTCTGGGCTACCTGCTGCTGCTGCTGTTCGGCAATCAGGGCGTGATTGGCCAGCACCTCAGCGCTTTCGGCATTCAGCTGGCCTTTAACTGGAAAGGCGCCGTGCTGGCTTCGATGATTGTGGCTTTTCCCTTGATGGTGCAGCCGATCCGCTTGTCCTTTCAAATGATTAATCCGCAGCTGGAGCAGATTGCCGGCTCTTTAGGCGCCAGCCCGCTCAAAGTATTTTTCAGCGTCAGCCTGCCTTTGGCGCTGCCGGGCATGCTGATTGGCAGCATTTTATGCTTCAGCCGAAGTTTAGGCGAGTTTGGCGCAACCATCACCTTTGTCGGCAATATTCCGGATGAAACCCGCACTATCCCGATTGCCATTTATTCCCTGCTGCAGCAGCCGGACGGTGACGCCATGGCGATGCGTTTGGTGACGCTGTCGCTGGTTTTGGCATTTGCTGCCCTGATTGCGAATTACTGGATCATGCAGCGCTATCAAAAAAAATTGCGAGGCTGAAGATGCTGCAGTGTGATTTTGAATACCGGCGCAATGATTTTCAGCTGCAGGTGAAGCTGGAGCTGGATCGGCAGATTTTAGGCATTGTGGGGCCTTCAGGGGCAGGAAAAACCACGCTGCTGCACAATATTGCCGGCCTGCTGCAGCCTGCGCAGGGCAGCATCCGCTTTAATGGCGCCGTGCTGTCAGACGCCGCTTCGCGCACCTTTATTCCTATGCACCAGCGCCGGATTGCGCTCATTCTGCAGAATGCCTTGCTGTTTCCGCATATGAACGTCAGGCAGAATCTGCTGTATTCTCCGCAGGCCAAGAACCTCAGCGGCAGCCGCTTTGCGCTGGATGAAATCATTGATATTTTAGGAATCCGGCCGCTGCTGCAGCGCAAGGCGCATCAGCTTTCCGGCGGCGAAGCGCAGCGGGTGTCGATTGGCCGCGCCTTAATGTCCTCGCCCAATCTGCTGCTTCTGGATGAACCGCTGAGCGGCTTGAATGCGCAGCTGAAATTGCAGATTATCAGCTTCTTAAAGCAGATTCATCAGCAGTACCGGCTGCCGATGCTGTATGTCAGCCATCATGCGGAAGAATTAACTGCGCTGAATGCCGCTGTGTATGCGCTGGAAATTTAACCGCGCAGTTTAAACAGCGCCGAAAGCTGGATCATCAATTTAATTCATCAAGCGCCCATAAAACAAAAGCGGCTGCTTTGCCTGCATATGAAGTGCAGGGAATGCTTAAAAAATTTCGCTGAAATCTTTATGAAAAATAATGCTTAGGTTAAGATGAGTCATCTTTTATCTGAAGCATTTTGAAGTCTATGCAACCTTTTGTTCTATATAACTCAGAGCAGCGTAAAAAAGTTGAATTTGTGCCCCGCGTCGATGGGCATATCGACATGTATGTGTGCGGCATGACGGTCTATGACTACTGTCATATTGGACATGCTCGGGTCATGGTTGCATTTGACTACATCATCCGCTTCCTGCGTAGCCAAGGCTGGAACGTGAAATACGTGCGCAACATTACGGATATTGATGACAAAATTATTGCCCGCGCCAATGAAAACGGCGAAAGCATCACGGCTTTGACTGACCGCTTCATCAAGGCGATGAATGAAGATGCGGAAAATCTGGGCTGCCTGCATCCGGATGAAGCGCCGCGCGCAACCGATTATATTGACCAGATGCAGAGCATGATCGGCAATTTAGTCAATAAAGGCACCGCATATCCGTCTGCAAACGGCGATGTGTATTTCCAAGTGGAAAAATTCGCCAAATATGGCCGCCTGTCCGGGCGCAAGCTGGAAGATATGCAGGCGGGCGCATCTGAACGCGTAGACGTCGAAGTCGAAAAGAAACACCCATTTGACTTTGTGCTGTGGAAGCACGCCAAGGAAAATGAACCGTCTTGGGCTTCGCCTTGGGGCAATGGCCGTCCGGGCTGGCATATTGAATGTTCAGCGATGTCAACCTGCTGCCTCGGCAACCATTTCGACATTCACGGCGGCGGTTCAGACTTGATGTTCCCGCACCATGAAAATGAAATTGCGCAGTCCGAAGCGTCAACGGATGAACAGTATGTCAATTACTGGATGCATGTCGGTTTCATTAATGTCGATGGCGAAAAAATGTCCAAATCAACAGGTAATTTTTTCTTCATCCGTGATGTGATGGAAAAATTCCATCCTGAAGTGATCCGCTACTTTGTTATGTCATCACATTACCGCAGCCCTGTGAATTTTTCAGATGCAGCATTAAAAGAAGCAAAAAATACCCTTTCTCGTTTTTATCATTCATTTAAAGCGTATCAACAAAGCTACGGTGAAAAAACCACTGAAGCTTTA